>SCUU01000130.1 GCA_004297065.1 Gallionellaceae bacterium | reverse complement strand
CTCGACATTGGATTACATCAGTCCGATGCAGTTCGAGAAAAACTGGTTTGCGGCACGGTTGAAGAAGGCCGCATAATGAACTTGTTAAGATGTACGGATTACAGGGGCAAGGTCATACGCTGCTTTGGGCAGTGCGGGCAGGTTTTCGTAGTAGAACTCATCCGGTGTTTTGTCGTCAAGCGCCGAGTGCGGTCTGTTCTGGTTGTAGAACCTGAAGTATTTTTCCAGCCACCTCTGGCTACAAGTCACCAATTCAGCTTCTGGATGACTGGTTCATTGCTCAACGGAAAGAAAAACTGGTAGCATGAAAGCCACCTCTTGGAAGACGAAATACCGAGGGAACCTCATATAACAATCCCCTTTCGCCTTGCTTTAAAAACCACCCACTTAGCGAAAATCCAATAGCAAAACAAAAATGGCAAAAAGACATACACGCGCTCAGTACCAAGACTGCTGACCATCCATATTGCTGCGGCCCCTTGGGCCACTGCCATGCCAGAATAAATCAGTGCCAACTGCTTATGCGAATACCCAATTCGATTAAGCAACTGATACAGGTGCGAGCGATGCGCTGCAAAAACATTTTCTCCTGCATGCAGTCGCCTAGCGAACGTAAATGTGGCATCAAAAATAAAATGGAACAACAATAACGGAACAACGAAAAGTGAAGTATGCGAATGGTCATAGCGCGCGGCAATCACAGCCATTACCGCAAAGGCTAAGCCTAAAAATGTGCTGCCAACATCCCCCATGAATATCTTTGCTGGCGGCCAGTTGAAAATTAAAAATCCAACCGATGCTGCTGCAAGCGTCAGTGATGCGAGATAAATAAAATGACTACCCTGCTGAAAAGTAATATAGGCCAAAAATAATGCAGCAATCACTGCTGTACTGGCAGCAAAACCATCCAATCCATCAATAAAATTGTAGGCATTGGTCAACCCTAGAATCCAAATAAATGTCAGAGGATAGGCCCATACACCAAAATACACCTCCCCCCAAATAGGTAAGTGAACCATATCAATTACGATTCCAGTAGACAATCCAACAATGATTGCGATGATCTGCCCCCCCAGCTTTACTTTAAAAGAAACAGCATGGAAGTCATCATAAAAAGAGAGCGCGGCAATCACGAAGGATGAAAATAAGAAGCCCAAAAAATACGGCGTGTAAATAGGGACTGTGTGACCAACAAAGTGAATGATTAAAATACCAACCAAAAAGGCAGTTACGATGGCAACACCGCCGCCTCTTGGTGTCACTTTAGTATGAGAAGAACGCTCATTTGGAACATCAAATGCCTTAAGGTGACGGGACAATAGGAAAGTTAATACCGCCGACAGCACCGCGATAACCAAGGCAAATAAAAAATGCAGCATAAACGATTGAGTTTCCATCCCTCAATGCAATCAACCATTAAACAGCATGGGATTTTTCCCAAACGTGATCACAAATGCCGCCCGTGGGTTGGTAGCCATCCACGACATCCAGCAAAACATTTCTTACAGTTTCACAATCGAACTGATGGCTGGCCACATCAACTTCTTTCAACCTTCCCTTCAATACAGCCCAAGGTAATTCAATTTCCTCGGCCCGCATAATGAGCGGGTGTTCAGTAGCCGAAACGTTGTCTCCGATCAACAATTCTTCATAAAGTTTCTCGCCAGGCCGTAGCCCGGCAAATTGAATTTCAATATCACCTTCTGGGTTAGATTTGTCGCACACCTCCAGACCGCTTAATTGAATCAACCTCCGCGCCAACTCAACGATTTTCACTGGAGCTCCCATATCGAGCACAAACACATCACCACCCTGCCCCATCGACCCTGCCTGCAAAACCAACCCAGCCGCTTCAGGAATTGTCATGAAATAGCGAGTAATTTCCGGGTGCGTTACCGTAACTGGCCCCCCTTTTTCAATTTGCTTTTTAAATAACGGCACAACCGAACCGGAGGACCCTAGCACATTGCCAAATCTCACCATGCAATATCGAGTGGCCGAACCTTCTCGCGCAAAAGCTTGCAACACCAACTCGGCAAAGCGTTTGCTAGCCCCCATGACATTGGTTGGCCTTACCGCTTTATCGGTAGAAATCAGCACGAACGCTTCCACTCCAGCATTTTTTGCCGCCTCAGCAGTTCGCCATGTACCAAAAACATTATTCAACACGCCTTCAATTAAATTGTGCTCCACTAAAGGGACATGCTTATATGCAGCAGCGTGATAGACCGTTTGCACACAAAAGGTTTTCAATACGCGCTCGACACGTTGCTGATGGGTGACTGAACCGAGAATAGGCACGACCTTAACCTTGCCCCCCAAAGCCACATTAGTCGCATTGAGTTCCTGTTCAATTTGGTACAACGCAAATTCAGATTTTTCAAACAGCACTAAATGCGTTGGATTCTGCATCAAAATCTGGCGGCAAAGCTCAGAGCCGATCGAACCTCCCGCACCGGTCACCATCACCGATTTACCCTCTATGCACCGCCTCAATAAGTGCGTGGCTGGCTGAACTGGATCGCGCCCCAGCAAATCCTCAATTTCGACTTCCCGGATTTCATCTACCTTCGCTAACCCGCTCACCAAATCGATCATGCTCGGGATAGTCTTTACCGGCACTTTGAATTGACTTAAATTGCGGATAATTTCATTCCGCCTTTTTCTCGAAGTAGAAGGAATGGCGAGCAGCACAGAAGAAATTTGGAACTGACTGGTAAGCTCTGCAAATGACGCAGGCGAATAAACCCGAATGCCCGATATTTCACTCCCATGAATTTCAGCCTTGTCGTCAATGAATGCTTGAACGGTGAAATGATTTCCTGCCCGCAAAGAAGCGGCCAATTTCACTCCCGTTTCCCCCGCTCCATAAATTACAACCGACTTGCGCTCGCTAGAAATAGAAGTGGAAAAATTTCTAAAATAAGCTCGAACAAGCATGCGGCTACCCGCAATGTAAATTAACGCAATGCCAAAATAAATCACGAAAGACGAGTGAGGTAACCCTTCAAACCCAAGTAGAAAGTGCGATACGATCAACAATAACATTGTCGAAAGAAATACCCCTTTTGCTATGGTTAACAATACCCGATACTCAGCGTAGCGAGTGATTGCACGATACAACCCGAGCCACATGAAAATTGGGATAGCTATAACCGACGACAAAACCAAGGAAGTCGCCAATCCATTGACTGAAGGCGACCAACTCCCCAGCTTCAATGACACAGCAAACCACAGTGCCATTGGCATCAAAACCGCATCAGACAACACCATTATCAGCCGCTTGGTTTGACGCGGAAGGCGATCAAAATAATTGCGCATAAATTTATTCAGGAATAGAAGCGAGTTGCATCACTTCTTTTAATACAACACAAGTCTTGGAGATTTCGGCATCGGTCAATGTGGGATGAACCAAAAACATTAAACTGGTCTCGCCCAATTCTTTGGCGATGGGCAGACGCACTGGCGGACGCCAGCCCGTATCATCAAAAGCCTTTTCCAAATACACTTCAGAACAAGAACCGGCATAACAAGGCACCCCGCGAGCATTCATCTCCTCCAGGATACGATCTCTTGACCATCCTTCATTCAATAATTCCGGCTTCACAAAAACATAAGCCTTATACCAAGCGTGCTCGAGATTAGCGGGCACGCTTGGCACCCGCAATGCGTGACACGCTTTAGCTGCTGCCATAATGTTTTCAGCGTTCCGTTTGCGCGCATCATGCCACGCAGGCATATATCCCAATTGCACTCGACCAATAACGGACTGCAACTCCGTTATTCGCCAATTGGTTCCAAACGAATCGTGTACCCAGCGAAATCCTGGCGGATGTTGACGGTTGTAAACGGCGTCAAAGGATTTTCCATGATCCTTGTATGCCCACATCTTTGACCAGAGCGAACGATCATTGGTCGTTACCATCCCCCCCTCGCCACCAGTGGTCATGATCTTGTCCTGACAAAATGACCAAGCACCAATATGTCCAATCGTTCCTACAGCTCGCCCCTTATAAGTCGCACCATGCGCTTGCGCGCAATCCTCAATCACAGCAATACCGCGCTCTTCCGCCAATGCCATGATCGGATCCATATCACATGGACAGCCCGCCAAATGAACACAAATAATTGCGCGGGTTTTAGATGAAAGGACTGCACTTATTGTTTCAGCGGTAATGTTTTGAGTGTCCGGGTCAACATCGGCAAACACGGGAATTGCACCTGCATTTACAATGCAACTCACAGAAGCTAAAAACGTTCGTGATGCCACCACGACCTCATCCCCCGCGCCTATACCCGACGCATACAAAGCCAAATCGAGTGCCACAGTGCCGTTGGTTAATGCGATGGCATATTCGCAGCGCAGCCAAGCTGCAAACTCTTGCTCGAACAAACGGCTTTCATTTCCGGTCCAGTAATTGACCTTATTAGAGAGCAGTACATCACGGACTGCATTGGCCTCTTTTTCGGTAAATGATGGCCAGGGAGAGAAAGGGGTATTCAGCACACAAGCTCCAATCATTTGTTTATAGGACGCGCGGGGCTACCCACCGCAGTAACACCATCCAACACATTGCTCACCACCACAGCGCCGGCACCTACAGTCACATCTGCGCCAATCATAATGTAATGGCGAATGGCCGCACCAATACCTATCCAGGAAAAATCACCCACTGTAACCCCCCCCCCCAAATTGCCCCCTGGAGCAACATGTACTCCATTGCCCAATCGGCAATCATGATCAACGGTTGCCGCAGTATTGATTATCGCGGCTTCACCGATTTCGGCATCCACATTGATGACTGCGTTGGCAAATACCACACTCCCTGCGCCGAGTTTTGCAAAGCGGCTGACACGGGCAGATGGGTGAACGATCGTTGCAATCTCAAATCCGGCTGAAACCAGTTTAGACTGTAATTCCATCCGTAAATGATTATTGCCGATCGCCACAATCGCATCTGTACATTGCGCTTTCCAGTTCTCCAACTGAATAGCTTTGCCTCGTATATCCCAATAGCCGTTTTGCTTCTTTTCCGGCCAGGCATCATCCAGGAACAGGATTTCATCCCACCTGCTGGTTTCTAGGGCCGTATCGGCAACAACCTTACCGTGCCCTCCCGCACCGACGATCAGGAGTGTCGACATGGTTGCTGCTCTACTCCAATATCGCCGCCCCGAAATTTCTCCATCGTCACATGACCTTCCTGACTAATGTCGGTTCTGCGGACAACACGCCACACCGTCAACCACAAAATCTTCACATCCAGCCAAAACGAGCGGTTATCCACATACCAAACATCCAGCTTGAACTTCTCTTCCCAGCTAATTGCATTGCGCCCGTTGACTTGTGCCCACCCTGTAATGCCTGGTCGCGCCTCGTGCCGCCTCGCCTGCTCTGTCGAATAGAGCGGCAAATACTCAACTAACAATGGCCGAGGTCCGACCAAGCTCATTTCACCTTTCAGCACATTTAACAATTCAGGTAATTCATCCAAGCTGCTCGCCCGCAGGAATTGGCCAAACCGGGGCAGTCGATCCTTGTCGTGCAACAAATTCCCATTTTCATCCCGCGCATCCGTCATCGTGCGGAACTTGTACATGGTAAAAGGCACGCCGTCTTTTCCCGGCCGAGTCTGGCAAAAAAAGATTGGGGCGCCGAGCTTAATCCTGACCAATAGGGTCAGAACCAATAGCCCGGGAAAAAGAATCACCAATATTGACAACGCCGCCAGCAAATCAAATGATCGTTTAAGCAAAGTTGAACTCACAGCTTCATCGCACCCAGAATAACCGCATTTACTTTATGTACGTCGTACTTCTCTTCAGCCAAACTGCGCCCTGCTTTCCCCATACGCCCAATCATTTCTGGGTTTTCAATAAAATTGAGCATTGCCTGCGCCAAGGCAGAAGCATCCCGCACAGGCACCAAGACCCCATTTACCCCATTGACAACTGTTTCTCGACAACCCGGCACATCCGTTGTAATCACAGCCCGCCCCGTCGCCATCGCTTCCAGCACTGTCCGCGGCATACCTTCTGCATAGGACGGTAAAACGTAAATCGAACAGTCATTCAAGGCTGGACGCACATCCGTGGCCTCGCCTAAATAGATGATCGCCCCCTCTGCTTGCCATTCGCTAATTTGCGCTGACGAGATAGCGTTCGGGTTGGAATCTAGTGGCCCCAGCAAACGCAACTGAACCATTGGATAGCGTAATTTTACCAAACGCGCAGCGTCAACATATTCGGGGATTCCCTTATCCTTGAGCAGGCGTGCAATCAGCAAAAATGACAGAGCGTTTTCTGTCACAGGGACATATCTAAAATGCTGCAAATCGACCCCCGAGCCATTGATCAACACTGCCTGCTCCGTGCCGGCCAGCATCTTCGCTCTGACAAAAAAATCCCTGTCATCTGGATTTTGAAAGAATACACGCTGGTTTCTTCCCAATGCCAGCCGATACAAATGTTTTGCCACACGAGCAACCCATTTCCCCTGCTTTTCACCAGATGAAAATGCGTAACCCAAACCAGTGATCATCGAATAGATAGCTGGCACCCCAGCCAAACGAGCCGCCAGAGAACCATAAATAACTGGCTTAATTGTATAAGAGAGCGCTACATCGGGTTTGATTTCCCGGAACAAGTTGATCAACGACAGAAATGTTTTAACATCAGACAATGGATTTAATCCGGTGCGACTTAACGAAACATCGCGGTATGCAACCCCCATAGCCGCCAGTTTTGCCAGGACGGCAGGCGGAGCTGCAGGCGCAACAGCTGTCACTGTGTGCCCCTGTTTCACCATTGAACGCAGTAAAGGCCCGCGAAAATTAACGAGCGAATCGGCAAAACCACCAAACACAACTACATGCATCAGCCTAACTCGCTTTCTTGCCAAGCCTGAAACATCAACACACCCCACAAGTTATTCGCCCAATTCCGCTTGCCGGATAAATGCTCTGCCCACATTTTCCGGATCGGTGAGAAATGAAAATATCCCTCACGCCGCAAACGCTCCTCATCCAATAGATTTTCTGCCCAATCACGCAATGGCCCGCGCAGCCAATCGTGCAACGGCACACCAAAACCCATTTTGGGGCGATCGATCAGTTCGCGCGGCACATGGCGGTATAGAACCTGACGCAGAGGCCATTTGGTTTGTCCATCGCGTAATTTGTAATCTAGCGGCAAGCTCCAGGCAAACTCCACCACTCTATGATCCAGGAACGGCACCCTACCCTCCAGCGACACGCCCATGGCTGCACGATCCACTTTGGCCAGAATGTCATCCGGCAAGTAGCTGATCGTGTCCAGAGCCATCATCTGTTCTACAGCATTCAGCCCTTCCAGCTCAGGAGCCAGCCCTGTCAGATGAGTGACCGGCTCTTGCCCGCCAATCACCCAGTCTGACGGATTGCGCTGAAGGGATACCATGCCCAGATACAACTCATCCAGGGTGCGGCTAGCCAGCACACCCGCTCCTTTATGCAATTTGTCACCGAACAAACGCAGCCGCCCCGAGCCGGGAATAAGATGCGCCAACCTATCCCAGGCTGCGGGCGACAGCGCGGTGATTCCCTTGGCCGCAAGCGCACGCAGTGGTGAGGGTATGAGGGCAAGTTTATGCCACAGGCTGGCGGTCAACTGATAACGGTTATATCCGCAGAACAACTCATCTCCTGCATCACCTGATAGCGAAACCGTGACATGCTGCTTGGCCAACTGGCTTACCAGGAAGGTGGGGATCTGCGATGAATCCGCAAACGGTTCGCAATACAGATCCGGTAATCGAGGTATCACCTCCATCGCCTGCGCGGGTGTCACATACAGTTCCGTATGTTCGGTGCCCAAGTGTCGTGCAACGGCCTTTGCGTGTTCGGCCTCGTTATAACCCTGATTATTAAAGCCGATGGTGAATGTTTTTACCGGACGAGAAGACTGCGCCTGCATCAACGCCACCACTGTGCTGGAATCGATCCCGCCCGACAAGAATGCGCCCAATGGCACATCCGCCATCATTTGCTGGCGCACTGCGTCTTTGGCCAACACTTCTAGCGCGTCCACCGCCTGATCCGCTGTACCCGCAAATGGCTGGACCACGCCAGCGCGCGCCACTTCAACCGCGTCCCAATACTTCCAAACCCTGGGTTCAGGCTGCGCCAATGAAACAGACAACATACACCCCGGCTCAAGCTTGGCGATTCCCTGGTAAATTGAATATGGCGCGGGGATGTAGTTATGCCGTAACAGCAGACACAACGCTCCCCGGTCAATCTCAGCAGCAAAAGCAGGATGCGCCTTGAGTGCCTTGAGCTCCGAGCCAAACAAAAACACCCGATCGTTGCCACAGCCCTGCCAACCGTAATACAGCGGCTTCTCTCCCATCCGGTCGCGTGCCAAAATTAACGTCTTTGTCTCCCGATCCCACAACGCAATCGCAAACATCCCGATCATTTTTTTGAGCGTCGATTCCAAACCCCAAGCATCAATTCCCGCCAGCAAAGTTTCGGTGTCAGAATGCCCATGCCACATTGAATTTATTCCCTCTCCTGTTGGGAGAGGGCTAGGGTGAGGGAGATTTTCTAGCTCCTTCCGCAACTCCAAATGATTATAAATCTCCCCATTGAACGCAATCACAAACCGCCCGCTGGCCGACACCATCGGCTGATGACCCGCAGGCGATAGGTCAAGAATGGACAAACGCCGATGCCCTAACCCGATGCACTGCTCAGCGTCGCACCAAACACCGCCATCATCCGGCCCCCGATGAATGAGCGTATCCGCCATGCTGCGCAGCAAAGCCTGTGCTGAGCCTTGTCGAAGAGCCACATCACTATCATCTCCGGCACTGCCGCTCAAAAACCCTGTCAATCCGCACATCGCTAGCGAACCGCTTCCTTGAACAAAGTAATTAGCCTCGGCGCGATATGTTGCAGTGAATACTCCGCTTCTACCCGCCCCCGTCCTGCCTGACCCAACCGCTGACGCATGCCAGAGTCATCCAGTAGCCTTTCCAAGGCATCTACCCATTCTTGCGGGCTATTAGCAAAAAGACCTGTCTCCCCCTCGATCACCACATTCTGGTTCGCACCAATAGGCGAAGCCACCACAGGTAGTCCGCAGGCCATATATTGAATCAGCTTATAGGCACACTTGCCTTGCTCCCACGGCGTATCCCGCAACGGCATGATGCCAACGTCACATTCGGCGATTGTGGACGCTTCCGTCTCAGCAGACCAAGCTATAGACTCAACATCCACCCCGGGCATAGTAATCGTTCCGCCGCCAATCACCCGCAGTATGAATGGTTTCCGTTTAGCCAACACCCCCAATGGTTCCGCCAATGCCAGTAGATATTGAACCGAAGAGGGAGAGCCGATCCACACGATGTGCGGCTTCAGGGCAACAGAATAAGTTTGCTTCGACACATACCGTACCAGATCAACCACGGTAGGAATCACCTCTATCCACCTTGCCCCGGCAACACTCGCCCGATCTGCCAAGTAACGATTCCCTGCTTCCACCAAACACGCACTTGCCATCAAGCGATCTATCCGCCGACCATATACACGCCGTACCCAAGCAGAACGATGCTTGTCATAGTTGTGAAATATCGCGTCATCAAAATCTAGGACATAGGGCCTGCCGCGCAAGAGCGCTCTTTCGAACCAAGCAGGAAGCCACGGTAGAGCTTCCTTTTCAATCCAGATTAAATCAAATTGATGCCCACCTATCAGCACATGAATGCGGTACCAATAGGCTGATAACAACGCCAAAAATCCATAATTGCCATGCTGATATTTTTGCAACAGCATCGCATTATCGAATAAAGGGGATACCACACATTCGATGCCGACCGACTCAAACCACGGGAGATATTGGAAGAAACGCATCCGCGAAGATGCGCCTTGTTGACCATAACGTGTAAGGAGAAGGATTTTCATGCAGCGAGCTCTTGCCGCCGAAGGAGGTAACGCACCTCATAGCAGGGAAACAGATAGCAAAAATTCTCTTCGTACAACTCTTTCAAGTAGGTGCATGAATTGAAAAAACTGCCAATTAGGCGTTTGATACCATATCGAACGATGAAGGGGCGGGTAGATTTAAAAATCAAATCCACTTTGGCAATACTAAACTCCGCTTTGTAGCCATATGTTGGAACGTGGCGCGCAAAAGGCGACTTATTCGCAAAGTAGCAGAATGTGTACAGACCATAAAAACTGCGATGCGTCGGGTCAGAGTAAAAATAGGGATTAGAAAAATGGGGAGCTACAAATTCAACATATCCGTTAGGTTTAACAACCCTAGCCAACTCAGCAAGCAACCTTGGTACATCTGGCACATGCTCAACAAAATGATAGCTATACACAGCATCTACGCTTTGAGCGGGAAATGCAGCCAAGACTTCATAAACATCTCCAACAATGTCAACATCCGGGCAATCCAACATATCCACCCCAATGGCTTGACGATTGCGCTTGCCATTCCCACACCCCAATTCAAGCTCAATATTCGGAATGCTATCCATCCTCGGAAATATATTTTTCTTGTCAATCAGTGCCATCAAACTCTCCGAATAAGGTATGTAACCAGATGCGTATATGCAGCAAAAGTATTTTGAATATCTGACCACGAAGCTCTAATCACGCCCTGCATTAGCCTCATAGGCAATTCAATCCCCGTCAACAAAACGAGTGCCACAAATTCGATAGTTGAATAATGCTTTTGCGCATAGAGGATGCGGCTGCGCAATGAATAAAACAAACGGGCTGCTTTGACTCGATCAGAGCAACCACCACCTTTATGAAACGCTGCCACTTCAGACATAAAATAGGACGCATATCCAAGCTGTTTCGCTCTCAAGGATAAATCCACCTCTTCAAAATAAACAAAGAACCGCTCATCGAATCCGCCGCAACGGTCAAATATACTTTTCCTGATCAGGAAAAATGCGCCGATCACTTGGTCAACAATCCCACTTTCTTTCAGATCATCAGATGTCAGCAAATGAGCGGGAAATACGCCGGGAATCAGCTTGGACAAGCCCAACGTTTGCCCAGCCATCACTTTCAGGGTTGGGAAACGGGCGGCTGATGTTGAGGCGTTTCCTTCTTCATCCACTAATCGAATACCACAAATGCCGACATCAGAATTGCTTGGCTGCTGCATGAAGTAGATAGGTTTGCTCAAGGAATCCTCAAACAATTTCATATCCGGATTAAGAAAAATCAAATATTCACTCGTGACTTGCGCCGCCCCTTGATTACATGCTGCACCAAAGCCGCGATTAACAGGATTACGAATAATCTGAAGTTGAAACGGAAGATTTTGCAGCGCTTCAACTTGCGCCAAAGAGTCGTCGGTTGAAGCGTTGTCAACAATGATAACGGATGCCACCAAGCCGTGATGGTATTGGACAATGCTGCCGAAAGCTTCTGCTAGCTGTGTACCGGCATTCCAATTAACAATGATAATGTTTAAGTTTGGTTTCATAACTCAATCTAAGATTCAAGGATGGGTGCGATATAGGCAGTCAACATAAAAAACATCGAACCAACCAAAACCGTAGCGATATAGGTTGGTTTATGAAGCTTTCCAAGAGAAACAAGTATCGCTAGTGGAACCCAAAAGAATTGCAATATGCGATCTGACAATACGTGAATCCCAGCAAAAAGCCAATAAAACACATAGCCGATTACTACGCTAGCAAAACAGAATGCAAGCAAGTTTGCTGGTGGAGACATCCGCTTGAGTGGAATAACTGTTAACGCCAATAACAAGATGATCAACACATTAGTCCCTTTGATTCCCATCAAAGATTGATCAATAAAAAGCTCGCTGAGGCGAAATGAATCCTCTCTAATGATTAAATTAATGATTGATGAAGCTGGTACAAGGTGAATGGCAATAGCGATCTGGCTAACTAAAACCCAAATGATGGCGCGACGATAACGATGTCGGATCACCTTGCTCGTCATTTGCGCCAGCGGCGCGATGACGGCTTGCGTATGAGTAAGCATGGCTGCACCGTAAGCGAATACGCCAAGTTTTTTCTGTTCTTGACCCATTAAATAGAGCGCCCATAAAAACAGGGCAATCGCCATGGAAGCCCGCACCTGAGTAACATCGTGGTACAAAAAGAATACCGAAAAATAAAAGTAGAGTGAGAGAAGCGAATAGGAAGTCATTCGCGCGATCAAAGCAAGCTTGATTGCCAACGCCAAACCTGCAAGAAAAAGCACTGCCTGATAGCTATCAAAAAATTCGATCGCAATAGATAATAGGAAAAAATATCCTACGTCGTAATTGTGCAGCTCTTGTTCCAATCCGCACTCGCTGATTTTGCAGGTATGCTCTGCGTGCCATTGGTAATTTTCATCATCGTGAGTAATGCCAAACGGACGAAGCGTAGCAAGCGATATACAGGCAATTGAAATTGCAATATAGAGATATTTTTCAACAATGGCATTCTTAAGTACCATCATCATCAACGAGCTCAGCAACAACAGTACAAAAACACCCGTTAATAGTGAGTTGAACAAATCAAAAGTCAATTGATTTCACCCGAATGCACTTCAAACAAAGCATTCCATTTGGCAAGGTACAACTGCAATACGCTGCTGCGAGTGAATAGCGCTCCAGTACGCTTCGCATTTTCCATCAAACGATACCACTCGTTCTTGTCCTCCAGCCAATCCCCCACAGGATAAACAATCCGGTGCTTGCCTGGATCATAAACTGCACCACACTCATTCACCCTCACAAAATCAGCTAATTCGGTCAATTCGGATGAAACAATAAGCGGAACGCCGCGCGAGAGTGCTTCTGCCGCTTTGGTAGTAAAAAAATTACAACGCATCTTGAAGCTAACAAAATACTTTTCAAAATCCTTGCGCCCTGGAATAACCAGCGCCAACAAGCTGTCATAGTAAGCAGCCATTTCATGGTGCTTGTATATTTTGCAATCCAGACCTTCCAATAGCGGGTGAGGCGACATAGCCAATTTTGGATGCGCATGAGGAATGCTTTGCAGTATTTCCAACAACAAAACCGGATCATGCCAAGCACCGATTGATCCCGCATAGCCAATGTATCTGTTCGACCAGCGTTGCTCAAAATCCACTGACCAACCAACCTCGCGATCAAAACCCTGTATTGGCACAAAGATCACTGAGTGTCCTGACTCTTTTTGCATTCTGTCTCGCGCATAATTCAGCGGTAGAAATGAAACATCAGACTTGCCTACCAACTCATGCTCCCACTGTTTGGCGAACCCAAAACAAGCTTTACCGAGCCGGCCTTGGGTCAATGGAAATTCTTCAGGCAAAACACTGCGCATATCGAATGAAACTCGCCACACACCTGCAAGTTTCGCCTGTGATTTAATTTCATTAGCAAGATGAGCCGCGAAATAGCTGCGCGCATGGAATATAGTTTTCCTGCCTTTCAGCGGCTGGAGATGATTCAACAATTTTTTCGCAGCCCAACGCAACACGGGCTGACGAATCATAAATGCCCAAGGGCTGCCTATAGTTAATGGCGTTACCACATACTCAAAATGGATGCCCTCACTGGCACATCTGTTTTGAACGGCTTTAATTTTTCCCGTGCGCAGCACGACATCTTTTAAGTAAGATAAAAGTGGTACGGCAGAAATCCACATTACATTGTGGTCACGCTTAACCATCATACTCGCCGGTTCAAAAACTTGAGAGGCTTGCAGACCGGCGATCAACGGCAACTCCGCTGCCGTAACAAAAACCATATCGAAATTAGGCTCGGTCAGATTTTTGCCTGCCAATGCTTCACCACCGCTCATTGCATCTCCGAAACAATTTTTGCACCTGCGTCACCTTGCCCATATAACAACTTCACAAAATTATTTGCATTGCCGATTTCAGCGAGTGATGTCGAAATTTTTTGGGCATCCGCACCCATCAGCCGATTCGCACCAGACTCCACCAATTCGACCCACTCTGTTTCATCGCGCAGGGTGATGCAAGGTACCTTGTGGAAAGATGACTCTTTCTGCACGCCGCCACTATCAGTGGCAATCAAGGCTGCATGTTTCTCCAGCATCACCATGTCTAGGTACCCAACCGGATCAATCACTTTCACCGAGGCGGGCAGGCTTAAACCGAATTCCTGTAGGCGTTTTCGGGTACGTGGGTGCAACGGCATGACAATAGGTTTAGCGCTTGAGGCAAGCCCTTGCAAAATGCTTGCAAGGCGCGTGCGGTCATCCACATTTTCCTGGCGATGCAGCGTCGCCAGCACGAAGCCTTTCGAGGTCAACTGCAACTGTTTCAAAATCTTGCTGCTTTGCTCGGCCTTGTCGCCGTAATACAGCGCTGCGTCGTACATCACATCGCCCACGTTATGCACCTTCTCGCTCTTGATACCCTCATTAGCTAAATTGCGCACGGCAGTTTCGGTGGGGGCAAACAGCAGCTCTGCTGCATGGTCGGTTAACACTCGGTTGATTTCTTCCGGCATGGCGCGGTTAAAGGATCGCAAACCGGCCTCCACATGCGCCACGGGAATATGCAACTTCACCGCCGCTAGCGCACCCGCCAAAGTAGAATCGGTATCGCTATACACCAGCAGCCATTCCGGCTTCTCTTGCAACAGCACGCCCTCAATTGCCTCGATCATCCGCCCGGTATTTTGTCCATGCGTTCCACCGCCAATGCCGAGGTGATAATTCGGTTGGGGAATATCAAGCTCATCAAAAAACACATCAGACATGTTGGCATCGAAATGCTGCCCGGTATGCACGATGATTTCCTGCACCCCCTCGCGTTCGCGCAATTTGCGCGACACGACAGCGGCCTTGATGAACTGCGGACGAGCCCCGATGACGGTAACGATCTTCATAATTTGCCCACACTAAATAGATTAAAAATAGTTAATGCAACAATCAAAATAACCGGCCCTGTCAACGACACGGGAATTAGATACGCTCTTTGGCTAAAAAACACATATGCAGAAAATCGGGCCGTATTTGCAATCAGGGTTGAAGTAACCGCCCCCCAAATCCCAATCAGCGGAACAAAAATAAAACACCCAAGCGCCCCCACAACACCTGCCGCTAAATTGATCTTGCTCAACAATCTCGTGTTTTTAGCAATATCCATCCCCAAAAAGAAAATATACAAATTGGCAAGAACCGCCGACAACATCAGAAAAAAGACATACTGCGAAGCAGCAGCAAATTTATCGCCCGCAAGCCACACAATGATCGACTTCGAATACACGGACATTACAAGTAATAAAATAATTGATGAGTACGCGGTTAAATGAAAGATATTCGCAATCAACTTTCTTGTTTCTGTTTTCTCATGCTCGCGGTAAACAATAGGCGTGATTGCAGAGCTGACCACATAGAATCCCAAACCAACCACTGCTGCAAATCGCGCCGCAGCACCGTAATAGCCGAGGTCGGTCAATCCGACATATCCTCCAACCATAAGCCGGTCTACACTTCCAGACAATGCAACACCAATGGATGACACAACAATGGGCAGAGAAAATCCCAACAGTTCACGCAATATTGGAATATCTAAATTTGCGTAAAGCAGGCCATATTTTCTTACTAAGATTGCCAACCCAAGCGAAATACCCACAAAGCCGCTGAGAATCTGCGACATGAAGTATTGCTCTATGCCCAGCCTGCCCGCAGCAGTGAAATACAGCACCAAAGCCAAGTTGGTCAGCACCACCGCCATGTTAATAGCAACAGATGATTTCGCCTGACTGGTAAATCTGAACTGAACTTGCAAGAGATTGACGATAGCAGCTATCAGAAAATTGGCACAAACTGCTATAGCATATTGTTCATAACTGCTGTGCAGATTCACCACTTCCAGTATTTGAAACCTAAACATATACACCGTGGCGCCAAAGAGACCGAACGCACCCGCCGTAAACCAAAGGGCAGTGGATAGTATTTGTTTCTGCCGGTTCTGATCATTTGATTCAGGCAGTAACCGCGCAACAGCCTGGTTGATCTCAAGAGGTAATATGAGGAGCAGAATCGCAGAAGTAGCCGCTACAAATTCAATGAAACCAAAATCAGTCGGGCCCAATTGACGGGTATATATAGGCAGCAAAATCAAGCCGATTGCCCTCGCCAAGAACATTGGTAGCGCATATATCACCGCATCTTTCATAAAGCGGCGCATCATGGGATGTGCATAACCTTTGTTTGTGCAATCTCGTCCAGCACCCGTTGTTTTAATTTTGGATTATGGTCAAACAACAACGCGTCTTCACCCAGTTCTGCAACATATTCAGCGACCTGCTTCCGCCAATTTTCTTTCGATAACCCCCACCCCCAGAAATAATCTAGTTTCTCCGGGCTAACTTTCCATTCTTCCGGAATATCTCCGTTGATCAGACACAAATAATTTTTCGCCACTGTGCGCGCATTCCATTTTCCCTGAATAAATTCGTGAGCGCGCCTTCCGAGATCCAATCGAAAATCGCAGTCAACAATCATCTTTCGGATAGCCTGCTTAATATCCTCCGGCTCAACATAGAGAGCGGGTGGAACATGCGCATCCGGATTGTCTGTCTTGTATTGCTGGGCATAATATCCGCCCACAACGACAGGCTTACCAAAGATTGCCGCCTCGGTCGCGAACATCGCTAAAGGAATATCAGAATAAAGTTCATCGATTACAAAATCACATTTCTGTAATTCTAGCAATACCTCACGATTAGGAACGCCAACCAGCTTAATAAAGTCTATTGAATATCCCTCTGCTTTCAGTTCCTCGATTATTTTGCGGAACACAAAACTTCCTTTGGCCAAAGGGCGTGAAGGCGCATGTAGTATTCGAATTGATCGGCCCTGATCTTGCTTGATGTTAGAGGCATCCAGGTGACTGTTGATCGGCATTCCGACAGCCATAAATCTGATGAATTCTCGAGAAAAGAATTGCGCTGTTGCGGTATGACTCACTACCACATCTGCATATTTCTCGATTTTCCGGATCTTGCTAACCATACGTATTGCTTCTTCATATGCTTCTGCCGGGTCGGTATGAGCGCCCGTATCATCCAGATGACGCCCGCTGAAAATGGGGGGCCTTGCATCCGATCCAAGGAAGACCACGACCACCTTTTTCCCCAGCAGTCTTAGTAATGGTAGTTCGCGAAACCCAAAGAAAGATGTAAAACCCGAGAAGATGAATACGTCACAACGAATCAGCGCGTATAAAAAAACCAGAGCGCGCACACCAAGCGACCAAAAACGGCCGATAGTCCGCGCCATTTTATTCTTGCTCTCGTATAGCCGATTACCTGCTCGAAAGGCAGATTTCAGAAAATAGTCTGATTCTTGATATGAAAATTTGTTTGGGGTCAAAACGAAGTGCTCACAAGGCACTCCTAATTCGTTAAAACCTGATTTGAGCCTGGAGAAGTAACCTGCAACCTCCCCCGGCCCAATGGAAATACGCCGAACCGCCACGTTAGGCCTTTACGGTGTATTTCATGTAGAAACTCTTGGGAACCAGCTCCAGTTTGTACATCAGCCAGAAGAATGGGCGCAGGCGCTCAAAGGTTTGCTTGTAGGTCTTGAAATCTTTGTAAGACTTCTTCGGCAGGGTCATCATGCGGTCAAATTCCGCATCCGAGAACCCGAGGCGCTTCTTCACGTACTCCACTAAGTCATCTTCAATGTGCGGCGGTTCTTGCATCAACTGCAATGCCTCTTCGCGTGTCATCCAGCCGTTACGGCAATAGGCCGAATACCCCGCGATGCGGAAATCAATACCCCAACGAGTTGGAAAAAAATAACTGTGAACAAAGGCTGTAAATCTATTTTCGAGATGATGCCCTCCATACCACTGCCAGCCGTATTTTTCAGCAAGCATTTTCTTCGCGGCCTCTTTATCGTAGTCCATATAGTAAATTGGACGAATTGACTTAATTCCCCCAAAAATCATCCTACGCAAAAAGTCACTCAGCCATAAATTAGGAAAGGTTTTAAGTGGGTAGGTTCCAAATTGCTTTTGAACGGTTTCGATATATTTTCCGTCCATATATATCCAGCCGAGTGGTGAAATTCCTTCCGTACGGAATGATGCGCCATCAAGCTTGTATTTGATTCCATATTTCTCTGCCGCCTGGTAGAGCGTGGTCACAAAACCAATGTCTGTAGGACAATCGATATCTTTCACGCCGGCTTTTAGGAATGATCTGAAAATATCATCCGATTCTTTGTTGTTCACCACATTGGTGTAAAGATCGACACCCAATTTATCAAGGACATTGTGAATGTTTTCAGTTGCTATAGTTGAATTCCAAGTGTTGTCATAATGTACGGCCAAGATACGCAAACCATATTTGGTGACCATTTCATGCGCCAAATATGAAGAGTCGCAACCTCCGCTTACTCCTAATATGGCATCATATTTTTTACCCTTGCCCGCCAACTTCATTTCATCTACCAGTTTCTGAAGCATTGCCTCACCTTCTGCACCGGTCGGATACTCCAACTCCATCGCCTCCATCTGCCGGCAATAGCTACACACCCCCTCCTCATCAAAAGAGATAATTGGTATCGAGTTATCGTAAATACAGCGTGTGCAAATTTGTTTTGTGGTCATCAAAGACTCCCTCTTATCATTCTCATTATTTTTAATTCGCCTTACTAATCTTTAAGACATCATGACGCACTAACTTTTAACAAAATTCGTAATATCAGCATGTAACGCACACCCTTTTGTCTCTCGCTGATGTCGGTCAATTATCTTTTTAATTGTTTCCGTCACGCTCACCGACTTAAAAACCAAGCCGTTACAGGGTTGCCATTCTTCTGGTGCACTCCACTCTCTCACCAGTACAAAACCATCCCCAGTCCGTACGACAAAACTGCCATTCAGAAATGTCTGACAAATTTCGCCTAGCTGGAAACGAGACATCCTAATCGGCAGTTCAAATGGAATAGCTTGCCAGATAGCAACGGATGTTTCCTTGGCAAGCGTAAAGGCTCCTGGATAAGGTTTTGTTAGAGCCCTCACGAAATCAAAAATTCGATTTGAGTTTTGCTGCCAATCAATCACGCCATCTTCTGCTGTGCGTTTTGGAAAATATTTTGGCTCTCCTGTCTGCGGGGTTCCCGCAAATCGGGTTGAATCGTTCGAGTTCAGCAATTCAACAATCATTTCCGACATCATCCAAGATGTCTTGTAGTACGACGTTTCAATATCGTCGAGCACAGAATAATTAAAGCTTCGCTCCATCAAAACAGGCCCGGAATCAACACCTGCGTTAATCTTGAACAGTGCAATCGAAAACGACGGCTTGCCCAAAATCAATGCCCAATTCTGCGGGGAACGGCCGCGACCGGCAGTAATGCCATCCGCGCTTCCATGCCCACCCAAAACTGCTATCTTTACATGTTGAATGAACCAATCGGGTATCAATCGTTGCCACCCCAGCACCAGAAGAACATCAATCTCCTCTTCCAGCAATCTTGTCCGATCCAGTTCGTTATTGAGTGAATAAGCTGATACCCCCATATATCTGCAATCCACACGCTCACAATACTCGGCAACATCAACGTAACCGGCAACCTTGTCACGAACTTGCTGGCCATCAAGCCCAATAACCAAATCAATTTTTACCCTATGTCGAATCATCTCGAGGGTATCTATCCCGGATTGAATGGCTGTAATCACTGCTATTCTCATACGCAAAATTCCTGAAATAAACTTTTGTCGAAAAACGGAGTACTCCGCCCCCTACTCTGAAAGACACATTTATTCCTCATCTTGGTCACCATAACCGGTTACCGCTGCATGATGCGTTTCCCATACCGGCTTAACCGTATTCCTAAAGTAATTCCGTATGGAATTAGTTACCGCAGGCGTAAGTTCATTTTCAAGATAAGTGATTCTGCTCTGACTTTTTGTAGCCAACCATAGCTCGGGATGAGTGTTCAACATCAGACGGGTCTGCGGCAGCTTGCGATCAATAAATTTTACGAGTGTGTCGTCGCGCCATGCTCGACATGAGTCACTGACATAACAAAGTCCGCCATCGGTTCTTTGATAATACGTGGGGTTAATTAAACCGGACTCTGCAACATCGGTCGCAAAAAAATCCTCTCCCCCTCTAAATGGTTCATGCATCACAATTGCATCAACTTTAGATTCGGATATCGACTCCAGTATCGCAATTTCATTCTTTAATTTTTCATCTGCTTCTTGCCTGTTTTCAGGCCAATGCTTTAGGTCGTAGTGCAGGCCAATTTCGTGGCCAAGACTCTTAATTTTCCTGATTGCAGCGATCGATTCCTCATGAAACGGATTATAAGTACCCGTGAGAAGAACAAAGTAAGTGGCTGAAATACCAGCGGCACTTTCGAGTTCGGCGACATTGACCACCAGAGATATCGATAGATCAACATCGTGTCGAAGATAAACACAATTTTCTTGTTTATCGGGCAGTGCAGATATTGGCTTAATCTGAAAACCACTACGGGTTATGCTGTGAATCAGTCCCGTGTAACCGCCCATTGTAAATTGCGGAAGCATCATATATTTTCAATCCGAAATCTGAATGTTACATTCACCGATACACGGAAGTAATTTGTCGCAACTGGGCTATGTGATAAGTCTGATTAACACTCGCTACGCTTTAACAAATATTGCTTCCTGTTCTTGTCTTGATGGGAATTTGATCAATACACCCATACCTTTGGCTTGAAAAACTGCCATACTCCCAATTGCTACTGCTGCGGCATTGCCGTTCACTACCGCAGCCCGAATATGCTCCAAGCTCCCCGCGCCTCCGCAGGCTATCAACGGCACCGATATGGCGTTTGCAACCTCGCGAATCAACTTGAGGTCAAATCCCTCCCAAGTGCCATCGCGATCAATGGAGTAAAGCAAGACTTCCCCCGCTCCCGCTTTAGCCATTTTTTGTGCCAGTTCAATAGGGCTGCATTTTGTGTCGTGCTTGCCTTGATGCGTCCTAACAGTGTAATTGCCAAATAAATTTTTCTTGACGTCTAAAGTAACCACCACTGCTTGATTGCCAAACTCGGCAGCCGCTGTGCTAACTAGTTCCGGACTCGCCAATGCAGCCGAACTCAAAGATATTTTCTCAATCCCCAAAGCATAGAGACGGCGCATATCGGCAACCGTTTTAACTCCTCCGCCATAACAGATTGGCATAAAACATTCCCCGACGACCTTTTCAAGCGTCTCAAAGTCAATGCCATAACCATCTGTCGTTGCGGCAATATCAATCAAAATTATTTCATCTACTTCCTTCTGATTGAAAATCCGCACTGCGTTGACCGGATCCCCCACGTAAGTCAAGTTCTTAAAATTGACTGTTTTAACCAAGGCACCCTGATTCATCAAGAGACAAGGAATAACGCGCGTAGCAAGCAAGTCACATCTCCACAAAGTTCTTGATAAGTTGCATACCAAAGCGGTGGCTTTTTTCCGGATGAAACTGCACTCCCATCACATTTCCGCGCTGGACACCCGAAGTGAAATCGTAACCATAGTGAGTCTTGAACAATTCATCGGCAGGATCTTCGCATTCGTAGTGATAGGAATGCACAAAATAGAATCTCGCCCCCGTCTCCAGGCCTTCGGCCAGCGGATGCTTTTTGCATACCGAGACTTGATTCCAGCCCATATGCGGGATCTTCAGCGACGATTGTTCTGTGTCGAACCGGAAACGACGTACCCGCCCGGGAACCAACCCCAACCCTGGAAGGGTTCCTTCCTCGCTGCCATGCGAGAGCAACTGCATGCCCAGACATATGCCGAACAAAGGAACTCCCGCCGCCGCGCAATCTCGGAGAGGCTGAACCAGTCCCAACTGCTCCAGCTTGCGCATGGCGTTATCGAAGCTGCCGACACCCGGAAGCAATATCTTCTGGGCGTTACGTAGGGCTTCAGGCTGCGAGGAAGCCATTGCTTGCCCCCCCACCTTCCGGATCATATTCAGAACCGAGCCGATGTTGCCGGCCCCGTAATCGACTACTACTATCAACTTAACACTCCAATCAGATAGATTAGCTATTCCCCACCGCCTTATAGCAAATTCTGCAATTCATTTTGCTCTCGATAACGAGCCATCCATTCTTCATCAATTGCGCGAATAATTCTTGCAGGGCTACCGCCTACCATTACATTATCGGGCACATCTTCAGCCACTACCGACATGGGTAGCACAATAACTTTGTTTCCGATGGTAACCCCTGGGTAGATCGATGATGGGCCTCCTATATAGCAGCCGCTTCCAATTTTGGTTGGCTTGCGGACTATCCACGGATTGCCGCTACGGTTGTCCAGTTCAAGATTGGCCAAAACGGAGCCGTGTGTCCATACAAGCGCACCCACCGCAAAGGTTGTATGCGAGCCGACTTGCAGACCTCCGGATGCATCCAGAACGGCATTTTCTCCCACCCACACATACTCACCGCAAACCAAATTCTTTGGTGAAATGATCTTTGCGGATTCCCGCACTCTGCAACCATCCGGCAACCCGAGCATTGCCGCACGCTCGTCATCTGTCATGGCAAGAGCAAGTAATTTTCGCAGGATGTCCTCGCGCAGTCCCCGTGTGCGCTCCGTATCCAAAAATCGAAGACTGTCAGATGACCATATTGCCTTGGCCAACTCGAGGATGCCTTGCTTGACGGGATCGTTCATTCCAAGCCGTCCCGGATTGAACTAACCACCCTGTCAACATCGACCTCCTTAAAACATGGAAGCGTAATGGTGGTTTGCGCCAGTTTGGCAGCGTTTTTCTGCGGATTCGCATACTTGCCCATGTAGTAGGTTCCGCTACTCAACGCATAGGTGCCGATGGTCGACTCCACTCCTGCTTTCCGCAATCCGAGTATCAGTCCGTCGCGATCACAACCTTCCGGAACCTTGAACACCAGCGATTGAACGTTGTATCGAACGTTCTTTCCGAGTTGCTGCGGAACAAAACCAAGCGGCTCGAGTTGCGCGATATACGCAGATCGAATGCGGTTGCGCTCATCGACGATGTCTTCGATTTTGGCCAGCTGTTTGCGCCCCATGATCGCCTGCAACTCCGGCAGGCGGAAGTTGTATCCGTAATCGACAAAGTCCAATGCCATACCTTTCATGCCTTTTGCGCCGTGGAACAACTTGACCTCCAGCCACTCGGCCCAATCATCGCGGCTGGTGGTGATCGCCCCCCCTTCTCCGGTGCTCAACAGTTTGCGCGGGTGAAAGCTGAAGCAGGTCAGATCGGCGATTGAACCGCAACGGCGGTCATTTTCAGAGCTACCTATCGCACAGGCCGCATCTTCGATGAGCGGGAGATGATATTTCTCGCAAATCGCCTTGATTTCAGTTATCCCGGTCGGGTTGCCGAGCGCATCCACAAAGATCACGGCCTTGGTGCGCGGCGTGATTTTTTTCTCCAACTCGGATGGGAGCATGTTGAAGGTATCGAGGTCCACATCTGCAAACACGGGGATGGCACCGAGATCCTCAACCACATTGGCGGATGCCGGAAAAGAAAAATCGGAAACGATGACCTCGTCTCCTGCGCCCACGCCCAGCAGCTTCAAGGACGTCCATAAAGCGGTCGTCGCCGATGTCATCAAGAATGCGTGCTTGGCACCGGTGTACTCTGCTATCTGTCTGCGAAACGCCTCGACATGTTGCCCGCGGGTAAATATGCCGCTGTCGAATACGCCACGAAACTCGCTTTCGACTTCCTCGAACGTGATGTATGGCTTCATCAAGCGAATGTCATTCATACTGTCCTCTTGATCGTCTGTTGATACCACGCCAAGGTCTCACGCAAACCCCGATCAAACGGGGTCAGCGAATATTCGATCATGCCCTGTATTTTTTCGTTGCTGGCGTTGTGGCACAGCACATCCGACTTCCGCTCCGGCTTCCTCACGATTTCGCCTCGGTAGTCCATCTCTGCACATATCTGCTGCAACAGATCGCGAATGGAGATTTGATTGTCCGTGGAGATATTCACCGACTCTCCTTTGGGCATTACTCCATGAAGCTTGATTACGGCATCGACCGTATCATGCACATAAATGAAGTCGCGGCTCTGCAAACCTTCGCCATGCAGCTCAGGAGTGATTCCGTTAAGGATGCGCCACGCGGTGATCGGGATAATTCCTGCCAGATAACCCTTATAGTTCTGACGGGGACCATAGTTGTTGAAAGGCCGAACGATGTAGGCATCCAGATCGAACATCTTCACGTAGCTTTCTACCGCATGGTCTGCCGCGGCTTTCCCAGCGGCGTAGGTCGTTGTTGGATTTTTCGGGTGAGCCTCGTCCATCGGTTCATAGACAGCGGAGCCATACACTTCTGAAGTAGAGAAGTGACATAGTGCCTTGAATGATCCCCTGCGCTGCAATTCGAGCAGATTGAGTACGACATTGACGTTGGTTGAAAACGCATTGGCCGGATTCAGGAACGAGTAGTTCAACGCCTTGGTGGCGCAATTGAAGACCAAGTCGATCTGATGCTTGGTAAAGATGTATTCCAAGCTCGTATTCAGCTCGGCATCATCGCGGTAAAGAACGGCGCGGCCTGTTTTCAGGGCGGCTTCAAGATTTTCCTCATCCCCGGTAAACAGGTTGTCGATCACTACCACCTCGCGAGCACCTTCCTGCAACAGGTGATCGACCAAGTGGCTGCCGATGAAGCCCGCGCCCCCGGTCACCAGTATCCCACTCCCCTGAATCCGGGGCCGATTTAACGTTGTCATGCTTTTCCCTAACCTCACGCGTTCATGGTTTGATCGGCCTGCTCAAGGATCTTTAGCACGCGGATAGCTTGTTCCGGGCCAGAGTCCGATGGCTTACCGCTTTCAATGCAGGCGGCAA
Organism: Gallionellaceae bacterium; assembly: GCA_004297065.1. Lineage (GTDB taxonomy): Bacteria > Pseudomonadota > Gammaproteobacteria > Burkholderiales > Gallionellaceae > PALSA-1006. Next base: position 34,649 of record SCUU01000130.1, on the reverse strand, counting down.
AATGGTTGATGCTATTGAACAATGCATCTTGTTCCGGGATGTAGGGGATCCAAATATCTCCCACCCGCATTTTTACTGCATAGTCTTCATACTCGACGTCGCTTCCTGCCAGTACGTCTACCCCTTTGTCGTAGATGGTGAGTTTTTCTGTTGATGGTTTCATGTCATCGAAGACCACCATCTTTTTCGTTCCCGCTACGATGAGCTTTCTTTCCTTCAATGGAGATATCCAGCTCGACTGGATATGTGCGATGAAATCGCGATACCTCAGCATCAGGAAAGTCAGGCTTTCTTTCGGGTTGTACTTTTTCTCGCCAACGGCCTTGATGTAGAAAGGCTCTTTCCCGTCCGACAGATAATCGATGATAGACAAGTCATGAACAGCCAAATCAGCCATCGCGCTGACGTCTTTCTTGATCTGGCCCAGATTCATCCGCATTGCTTCGATGTAAAGTAAATCGCCCAATTCATCCGCAACGATCAGATCACGGATCTTCTGGATACAGGGGTGATACATCATGATGTGGTCAACGTGGATGATGAGTCCTTTGCTGGCCGCCAGCGCAGTCAACTCTTCAGCTTCGAGAACCGTGGAGGTAAAAGGCTTCTCGACATAGACATGCTTGCCTGCGTTCAGCGCATCTTTAACTACTTGGAAATGTGCGCTCGTTTCCACGGCAACCGCGACTGCGTGTATCTCTGGATTGCTCAATAACTTGCGATAGTCTGTTTCATACTTGGACTGTTCGACATACAGGTTATGCGCCTTATCCAGACGCGCTTGCTTCAAATCGCAAATGGTATGCAGACGCAGTTTCTTATTGGCAAAGATGTTCTTTGCGACATTCGGCCCCCAATAGCCATAACCGATCAGTGCGATGTTCATTCGTTTTCCCCGGATGTGCGCAACTCAGTGGTTTTGCCGCACGCTTTACAAACTCCATGGCCGTCCAGCCTGTTTCCACACTGGCAGACATAGCCCACGATCTTGGCTGGATTGCCCATCACCATAGCATGGCTTGGTACTGATTTAGTCACTACGCTGCCGGCGGCAACCATTGCATAGTGGCCGATAACGATGCCGCACACCACCGTGGCGTTGGCTCCTATGCTCGCTCCACGCTGCACCAGCGTGGGCGTGATCTTCCATTCGGCATTGAATGCGCGAGGAACCTTGTCATTTGTGAAAGCGACGTTCGGTCCGACGAACACCTCGTCTTCAATGGTGACACCGTTATAGACCGAAACGCTATTCTGTATCTTGCAGCGGTTGCCGATCTTGACCGCGTGGTCGATATAGACGTCTTTAGAGATGATGCAATCCGTTCCGATTGTTGCATGTTCGCGGATCTGAACATTGATCCAGATTTTGCTGCCTTCACCAATCTTGGCAGTATCGGATACATGGGCACTGGAATGAATAAAAGTTTCACTCATAAGACTTCCAAAACTTTGTTAGCAATTTTCTCAATTGCCGCATCGGTTAAGTAAGGGCTCATGGGTAAACTGATTACCCGCTTCGCAATATCCTCAGAGATTGGGAATGAGCCTTCTGGTTTATTCAAATATTCAAAAACGGGCTGCATATTTAGGGGGATTGGATAGTGAACCGCCGTGGGAATGCCTTGTTCTTTCAGTGTTTGTTGGACTGCTGTGCGATCACTTACAAGTAGCGTGTACTGCGCATAGACCGAGCCGTTGAAATTTTCAACATAAGGTGCCACTGTTTTTCCGCTCAACAAGCTGTTGTATTTCTGTGCAATCCGCTGACGCGCAATCACTTCATCTGGGAAAGCGTCCATTTTAGCCTGTAGCACCGCCGCTTGGATGGTGTCCATGCGACCATTTATACCGATGCGCGGGTGGTGGTAATGACGATCTTGTCCGTGCAAGCGGATTTCGCGCATTACTTTGGCAATGTTGTCATCGTTTGTAAAAAGTGCCCCACCATCGCCATAACACCCCAATGGTTTTGATGGGAAGAAGCTGGCGCTGCCGATGGTTGAAAGTCCGCATGATTTTCTACCTTTGTAGGTTGCGCCAAAACTTTGCGCACCGTCTTCGATAACGTGCAGACCATGTTTGGCTGCAATCGCGTTGATGGCATCGAAATCGGCGCATTGACCGTACAGGCTAACGGGCATGATGGCTTTGGTTCTGGAAGTGATCGCCGCTTCGATTTTGTTTGGATCAATGTTATAGGTACGCGGGTCGATGTCCACAAACACGGGGGTTGCCCCGATCAACGCAATCATTTCGCCTGTAGCGATAAAAGTAAAGGGTGTGGTGATAACTTCGTCCCCCGGCTTGACACCCAAAGCCATCATGGCGATCAACAGGGCTTTGGTGCCGTCTGAAACTGTAATGCAATGTTTAACGCCAACGTATTCGGCGAGGCGTTCTTCCAGTTGTTTGATTTCCGGCCCCATGATGTATTGGCCGTGGCGCAACACCGTTTCGATATTGTGTTCGAGTTGCGGCCGTATTACCGCTTGTTGAGCCGCGAGGTCGATGAAAGGCGTCGGCCTATCTTTGTTCGACTGTGCATGTTCCTTGTCACGCAGCCATACCAGCGCTGCGGCAGGTATCTTGCAGGGCAGCTCCCCAAGTGAATCGAATGAGTCGTCTTCTGTGACGATGCAAGCTTCCTGACCCGCCAAGCTACGCACGGATGCGGCAATCTGGGCATCCTCGAAATCAGTTGCCAACCGGTAAATTTCGAGCTGCTCAAAGCCATGGTTGGTAAGAATATTGGCATTTTCCAGCAGGTGTTCAACCAGCTTTGGGATCAGTTCCGCGACGGCTTGCGGTGATATGCCTCGTTTCTTGAATGCGCGTCTGGCCACATAATCCAGCGTTGTTAGAGCTGAGGCCGAAACCCAGAGCTTGGCATGTCCAGTTTGTGCCTCAGCAAAAATGGCTTCTGTTTCATCAGCCGATTTTTCTTGCAGCCATAAATCAACGATTACATTGACATCCAGTATCAGGTGCTTAACGGCGGCCAAGATATTTTTCCTCCAGATGCTCATGCCAAATATCTTTGTAGTCTTGCGCTGTCAATGGGTTGCCACGTTTCAACTGATCTTTGTAAGGTCCAAGGATGGCATCAATTTGCTGCCGGATGGTATCTGCTTTGTCATTAACCGCCTGCGGAGTTAGGGCTTTGCTCTCCCCAGACTCCAGCTCTTCTTCGGGGATGCTGACGACGACGTCAAACTTGCGGTGTTTGAACCGCAAGGGCTGTGCGAAGTTGATCGCACCGTTTTCGTAGGTTGCTTTTATTTGCACGGTCAAATCTCCAAGTAGTTAAGTTCAATACATGAAACAGTTTCGTCAGTTAGAACGTAGCGTTTGCCAGTGGCGAGGCATCTAGCTTCGCCGTTGCCGTTTTTTGGCAGATCCAATTTTTCGCCGTGCTGGCCTATCCAGCCAATTTGCTTGGCAGGCACGCCGACCATCAGAGCATAGGGCTTGACATCTTTGTTGATGACCGCGCCTGCACCAACAAAAGCGTATTCACCTATGGTTACACCGCACACGATGGTGCAGTTGGCGCCCAGCGTGGCTCCGCGGCATACGTGCGTTTTTCGGTATTCGTTCTTGCGCGTAATTGCGGAACGAGGGTTATAGACGTTGGTAAAAACCATGCTCGGCCCACAGAACACATCGTCATCAAGGTGCACTGCATCATAGACGGACACATTGTTCTGCACCTTAACGTTGTTGCCGATCACCACGTCATTGCCAACGAATACATTCTGGCCGAACGAGCAGCGCTCGCCTATCTTCGCACCGCCGCAAATATGTACCCAGTGCCAGATACGCGTGCCATCGCCAATCTGCGCACCTTCGTCAACAATTGCAGTTGCATGAGCTGTGTATGTCACTTTAATAATCCAACGGCAAGGAAATACGTTTGCCATCGCGGGCAGAAAGGTAAGTGGCAATCAACATTTCCAGAGAGCGCAAACCTTCTCGCCCGTCAGTTTCAGGCTCAGCCTCACCGCGCAGCACATCTATCACGTTCTTGTAATACAAGGGGTGGCCGAATCCATAGACCGAAGTAGTTTCATAGCTGGCAGTCTTCACCCTCTCGTCGTCCGGATCAGGATCGGCAAATTCCCAATGCTGGATTTCATTGACGGCCAGGCCACCCACGCGCACCGTTCCCTTTTCGCCGATGATAGTGATGGAGCCTTCCAGATTCTTGGGATACGTCAACATGGTCACGTTCATCGAACCCAGCGCCCCCGAACGCCATTTGATGCTCACTACGCCTGTGTCCTCGACCTCGATATTGCGCGCCAAAGTTCCCGTGTATGCCTGCACGCTTTCGACCGGTCCGATCAGCCAGTCCACCAAATCGACGTAATGGCTGGCCTGGTTCATGAATGCGCCACCGTCGAATTCCCATGTTCCGCGCCACTTGGCGCTATCGTAGTACTCCTGAGGGCGAGTCCAGAACACGTTGATATTGACCATGTAAATACGACCAAAGCGTTCTTTCTCGACTGCACTTTTCAAGAGCCGCAGGGTGGCGTTGCGACGGTTTTGCTTGACCACAAACATCCGTACTCCGGCCTCGTCACAGGCCTTGACCATATTCACGCCATCGTGCCAGCGTGTGGCCATTGGCTTTTCCGTCATCACATTGACTTTGTGCTTAGCCACCATCTGTGCCTGCATCGAATGCAAGCCACTTGGGGTGCATAACACCACCATATCCAACTGCTCTTGTTGCAGCATGTCATCTAGATGTTGGTAGCCCTTGACACTATGTTCTTTGGTCGCAATTCCCAGTACCTTCGGGTCTATGTCGCATACTGCCACCAGTTCGATACTGTCAGCATGGGTTGCGATTGAGGCAAAATGGTTCTTGGAGATGCGGCCACAACCAACGATGGCTGTACGGATTTTTCTGTCAGCAATTGCGTGTTGCATGTTTTACATCCTTTTGATTTGTAGAACTGGATTGTACCATTCCATCGCCACCTTTAGCCTCTCGCCAGCCCGCAAAATCTCTGGATTGCCGCGTCGCTGCGCTCCTCGCAATGACGGGTTGTTCCGGATCGCAATGACGGGCGGTGAGACGGCGGTTGCCTTGTCATTTAACTCAGCCAATCTCATTCCCCCTCCCATCCCTGCAACCGTTCCCGAATTTCTTCCTCGCTCGGCAGCAGGTGCTGGTAAGCCGCCGGCAGGTGTGTGGTCAGGCTATAGGTGGCGATGCCTATGGGCTGGGTGGCGGTCTTCAGCGCATATTCGACCACGGTTTTTTTCTTGCTCTTGCAGATGATGATGCCGATGGCATCGTTTTCGTCTGGGAGCTTGACTTGCTCATTGAGCGCCACGAGGTAGAATTCCATTTTGCCTTTGTGTTCGGGCTGGAATTCACCGATTTTGAGCTCCACTGCGATCAGGCTTTTCAGCGCCCGGTGGTAAAGCAGCAGGTCAATGTAGTAGTCATTGCCTCCCACGGCCAGCCGGTATTGGCTGCCCACAAAGGTGAAGTGTGGCCCCATTTCGGTGAGGAATCTCTGAATGTTGGCGATCAGGGCGGTTTCGAGTTCTCTCTCCTCGTGCGCGTCGGAGAGTTCGAGGAAGTCGAAGGTGTAGTGATCCTTGACCGCCAGCTTGGCTTGTGCGGCGACGGCTTGCGGCAAAGCACTATCGAAACTGGTCTGGTTGAGCAGGTATTTTTCGTAGGTCTGGTTGTCAATCTGATGTTCCAGCACGTGGCGTGTCCAGCCCAACCGGGCGCTGGCGCGCAGGTAAAACTCGCGTTGTAGTGGGTTTTGGCAGCGGTCGAGGATCAGTGTATTTTTGGTCCAGGCGATTTCTGCAGCCAGTGGCTGCAGAATTGGCTGCTCCTTGTATTCACGGTAAAACGTGCGCATGTACCAGAGATTGCGCCCAGAAAAGCCGCTCTTTTCGCCGAATTCGGCGCGCAAATCGGCGGACAGCCGCTCGACGACGGCCTTGCCCCATCCTTCTGCTTCCTGTCGCTCCTCGATCAGCTTGCCAATGTCCCAGTAGAGGGCGATCAGTTCTTTGTTGACCGCACGCAACGCCGCATATTGCGCCGTGTGTATGCGGGTTTTGAGTTCGGTCAATAGCGTTCCGTAACCAGCGCCCTTCATTACATCACTCATGTTTTGCCTTGTTGCGTTAGGTGCTGCACATACCACTCCATCGCCACCTTCAGCCCCTCGCCAATGCGTTGAGTGGGCTGGTAGCCCAATAACGTGGCGGCCTTGCTGATGTCCGCCAGCGAGTGACGAACATCGCCTACACGGAAATCGCGATACACGGGTTTCGCGCCTTGCAGGTGCGGATAGCGAGGGAGCAGGTTGAAATGCAGTTGCTCATAAAGTTGGTTGAGGGTGGTTCGGTCGCCGACGGCGACGTTGTAGACTTGATTGGTTGGGTCTCTCTCTTCCCTCCCCCCTTGCCCCTCTCCCGAAGAAGCGCCCTCATCTCTCGCTTGCGGGCGAGGGAGTTTTTCCCTATCCCCTTCTCCCGCCTGCGGGCGAGGGGAGTCTGTTGTGGCGGCGATGAGGTTGATCTGACATACGTTTTCGATGAAGCAGAAGTCGCGGCTGGTTTCGCCATCGCCGTTGATATACACCGGCTCGCCTTTGATCATGCTGGCGATCCACTTGGGGATGACTGCTGCATAGGCACCATTGGGGTCTTGGCGCGGGCCGAAGACGTTGAAGTAGCGCAGGCCGATGGTGTTGAAGCCATAAGTGCGGGCAAATACGTCGGCGTAGAGTTCGTTGACGTATTTGGTGACGGCGTAGGGTGAGAGCGGCTTGCCAATCTGTTCCTCAACTTTTGGCAACGCAGGGTGATCGCCATAGGTCGAACTGGAGGCCGCGTAAACAAAACGCTTTACCTTAGCATCCCGGGCGGCGACAAGCATATTGAGGAAACCACTAATATTGGTTTCGTTGGTGTTGATTGGATTCTCAACAGAACGCGGAACGGAGCCGAGGGCGGCTTGGTGAAGGACGTATTCGACGGGAACAGGTTCACCCCGAAAATCTCCCCCACCCCAGCCCTCCCCCGGAGGGAGAGGGAGGAAAACCATGGAACGGCGGCAATCATCTAGGTTGCGAATATCACCCTTGATGAATTGGAAGTTACCCCACTGCTCAGGCATAACCAGTGATTGAACTTCATCTAGGTTGCGCTGATGACCTGTCGCAAAGTTATCCAATCCAACCACGCGCTGGTTGAGCGTAAGCAGTGTCTCCAGCAGATTGCTGCCGATGAAGCCCGCCACGCCCGTGACTAGCCACGTATGCGGTTCCGTCGCCAGTCGAATCTTGAGTTGTGCGTAGGTGTCGCTCATGTTTATAGACGCCACAGCTTATAACCCGCCGCTTCAATCACATCTTGCGGATAAGCCGATTTAATATCAATAAATACCCCCCCCGCTTTCAACTTGGACAGTATTTGATTGACAGGCTGATTGGTATATTCAGTATGTGAGACAGCAGCAACGATAGCATCTGCCTGTTTTGGCAGCGAGTCCCACTCGGTCAAGGTTATGCCGTATTCATGAATGGCTTCTTTAGCTTCTGCCAAAGGATCATGCACACTGACATCGCAGCCAAATTCCTTTAGCTCCTTCACTACATCAGCCACTTTGCTGTTACGCAGATCAGGGCAATTTTCTTTGAATGTCAGCCCCAGCACGATGACTTTCGATCCCTTGACAGCTCCACCGGTCGTAATGATCTGCTTAACGGTTTGCTGTGCCACATAGGCCGCCATTCCGTCATTGATACGACGCCCCGCAAGAATGACTTGCGAGTGATAGCCCAGCATGTCCGCTTTATGTGTGAGGTAATAAGGATCAACACCAATACAGTGACCTCCGACCAAACCCGGACGGAACGGCAAAAAATTCCATTTCGTGCCGGCAGCTTTCAATACCTCCAATGTATCAATACCAATCTTGTCAAAAATTATGGCAAGTTCGTTCATCAATGCAATGTTCAAGTCACGCTGAGTGTTTTCGATAACCTTAGCCGCTTCAGCGACCTTAATGCTACTGGCCGGGTAAACACCTGCGGTTATAACAGCACCATAAATCTCAGTAACGATTTTTAGCGTTTCCGGTGTATCACCCGAGACAACCTTGACAATCTTAGTCACAGTCCTCTCTTTATCGCCCGGATTAATACGCTCAGGACTGTAGCCGACGAAGAAATCCTGCTTCCATTTCAGACCAGAATACTTCTCGATTAAGGGAATACATACCTCTTCCGTTACCCCAGGATAAACAGTGGACTCATAAACAACAATCGCCCCCTTCTTGATGTATTTTCCAACCGCAGTACTAGAACTAATCAAGGGAGACAAATCAGGCACATGGGCTTCATCAACAGGAGTCGGCACTGCTACGATGATAAAGTCAGCATCGCCCAAAATTTCTGGATTTGTATGGCAAGTTAATTGCTTTGCCGCACGCAAGTCAGCAGAGCTAACTTCGCCTGTCGGATCAATATAATTACGATAGGCTGCAATTTTCTCTTCCGACAAATCCAAACCAACTGTTGGGAAAATTTTTCCAAACTCCACTGCCAGCGGCAATCCTACATATCCAAGACCAACGACTGCTATCTTCATAAACGTCTCTTCTCTTCAAGTCCAAATCAAAAAATGCACTAACCGCAACATAATGTAACAAAAATCAGTGATCCGAATTGTTATCCGTGTTTTTTGACCATTTGAGAAGCAAAGCCCGCCAGGTCATCACATTCGCTTTGGACAATGCTCACCAAGATTTCCCAATCCAGTTCGCGGTAATCATGTACTGCAATGTTCCGAAAGCCGACCATCTTTTTCAGCTTCCCTGCCAGTTCAGTTGAAATCTCTCCTGCTTGTGACAATAAATCGAACGCAGATTTGCTGTCCTTGGGTAAGCCCAATCCTTTGATGCGCACGATATGCATTGCAAGATCAATTGCGGCTTCGCAAGCTCGTTGTAAATTGAGCACGATGACATCTTGGGCGTCAATGGCTTGGTCTAAATCATGCGCATGTCTGGCGTAGGTCTGCTTTACACGAGATAGTGCACGCTCGATAATTTCGGCCTTGTTCAACACAATGTCGTTCATGCGGCCAAAACCTCTGAATTAAATATCTGACCACGCTGCTTTATATCTGCCAATATTCCCGCGCGTTCTTCGTTCAGGCTAGCGTATTTGGATAATGTCAGCATTTCAAATCGATCGGCCACATCGCGGTTGGTGGTCATTATTCTTTGCCCGCCGGTGACCACTTGGGCAGCAAACACGGTATTGGCGGTACGCAAATCGGCAAGATCGACATCACGCCCATCCAGTTCGGTTTGCAACGCAACCGAAAACTGTATGCACTCGTCCAAGCTCAAGGCGCGATCTGGTAGCACGGCAAGATCAATGTCACTTTCGTCGCGCTGATAAGGGGTTGCGTAAGACCCATGCAAATAAACGGCGATTACGACTAACCCCGTCTTGGCGAATACCCTTTGCACTGCGCGTTGCAAATTTTGAATTGGTGAAATACCAATGTCCGGCTGCATGTTGCTAAGCATGGCCCAACTCTTGTTGCAATGCTTCGATTTCAAGCTTGATGGCGTCATACTCGGTTTGCTTGCGCTTAAGGAAGTCCAGCGTGATGCGGGTTTTTTCTTCTATGCCTGCGGGGGTTAACAGGTAGGCGTATTTGCGTTTATTTTCGGCCTGGCTAAAGTTTTCCAGCTTGACCAGCCCCTTTTCCATCAAGGCCCGCATGCAGTAATTAGCCTTGCCTAGACTGATATCCATCTGCTCGGCCAGTTCGCGCTGGTTAAGGTGGGGGTGGGCATGAAGCTGCTTGAGTAATTGCAAGTACTGGCGGTCTGTGGGCATGAAGGTAGTCAATAAATTCGTTCGAACGTGTCGCGTTCATTTTTCAGGAGCGCATTGTACACAAATAAAAATAGACGGGATGGATTGTTTGCAGCCCCCTTTCCCATCATCTGCTCCTCTGCTGCCATTGCCGATAATTAAGTGAGGTAAACCCCCGGCTCTGCCGGGGGACTAAGTAAGGTTTGACCGTGTGATACGGTCGTCACGATTTTGTTTGCATTTGTTTTGTTCCCTCCCTTTCAAGGGGAGGGCTAGGGTGGGGATGGGTTTGAGTGTAGGCGCGAATTCTGGTGTTTACCCCATCCCCCACCCAACCTCCCCCTTGAAAGGGGAGGAGAAAATCAGCCGCCTTGGGCGGCTCACGGTTTTATCGGCTCCTTTGAGGGGCTCACCCAATAAGCCTCCGGCTTTGCCGGAGGTCATTTAACTTCGCTGTCAGCGATCCTCGAAAGCAGTTAACTAATCCCGTGGGAGCGGCTTTAGCCGCGATAAGACGCTGGATTCCACGCTCGCTATCGCGGCTAAAGCCGCTCCCACAAAAGCGACGAATTTTTAGAGGTGCCCTACATTCAACGCTTGAATCGAAATGCGTTACGCAACTCCGCCCAGCGCACTGCCTGCTCTGGCTGCTCCTGGGCTCGCAGCATAGCTTCTCTGATGAAAGCCCATATCACGGCAAGAAAAAACGCCACCAACGTTGCCAACAATACGATCAGGCTGCGTTTGGGTTTGGATTTTTTTTCGGGCGGAGTCGCTTTATCCAACACTTGTATCAACGGGAAGTCCTTCGCTTCATCCATCTTGGCCATTTCGAATTGCTTGGCCAGTATTTCCCATACCGCTTCTTGGTATTTTAGATTACGAACAGCATCGAGGTATTGCAAACTGGTATCGGGTGTTTTGTCCAAACGGATTTCAGCGTCCGTGAGCTTGTCTTTGGCTTGTTTCAATTGTGTCTCAAAGAAAACTCGTTTTTGAGACGCATCGGTAAGCGCAAAGTTTTGCATCAACTTGCCCAGTTCTTCGACAAAAGCATTCGCCATTTCAGCTGCCCGCTTAGGGTCGAGATCGCTGACTTCCACTGTAATCACGCCATCTTTTCCCGCAGTAAAAATCGAATTCGTCTCAAGTCCTTTCAGCGTATCTGTCAACGTCTTTGCCTCATAGACTTTTTGCAAGTCGAAACGGCTGACGATTTTTTCCATCAGCGTGCGGCTCTTGAACATCGCCAGATACATGTCAGATGGGTTTTTTATTCCCATCGCACCACCCGCCAACCCTGCAAGCCCCCCTAGTTGCCCCAATAAAGCACTGGCGGAAGACTGGCCTTGTTGCGGCGGCAGTATCTTGGCTGAGCTGGTGTAAATATTATCCAAGGTAAGCGCATAGCCAACAGAGAGCAGCGCCGCCACAAGTGTCACCTTGATAATCATCGCCTTGTTCTTAGCGAGAACCAGCAAAAGATCAAGCAAATTGATTTCGTCATCATCGGAAGTCGCTTGCAACAAGGTATTGGTTTGATTTTCAGTCATACAGTTATGAGTAGTTTTGCCCGCCCATGGATTCCCATTTTCGAGGGAGTGACGAGTAAAAAATTAATTGATTAGTACCCGCGCAACACTCTCAAACTGGTCACCCCAAGTGCAAACTGATAAAAAATCTGCGTCCAGTCTTTGAGTTCTTTCGTGAATTGGAATTTATCCAACATCTCCGGCACGATGATGGCGTCTCCCGGCTGTAGGCGAGTCCGTGTAAACGAATTAAAGAAGAACAAGTAACTGGAATTTTGCGCGCTCATCACCGAACCATCCGCACGCAACAGGTAAATACGGTCTTTGTCCGCATCGCGCGTCGGGCCACCCGCTTGGTCGAGATAATCGCCGACAGACTTGCCAGATTTATACATGAAAGCGTTCTCGTTATAGACCATCCCCAGCACGCCAATCACAGAAGGCTTGGACGGCACCAACAAGCGGTCTCCATCTTCCAATGCGATGTCCGGCAACTCATCAGCCCTTCCCGCATTGTTATCATCGATTTCCAGCACCACACGACCAGTCGCTTTAGCCTCGCGCATTTTTGCAACTGCGGCCATTTGACCTTCAGCTATTGCCTTATTCGCGGTAACGTCTTCAGGTGCCGCCCGCACCTTGCTGGCCGAGTTGCGCCGTATGCTTTCCTCCATCTTATCGAGCATCTCATCCATCTTTTTTTGCTGCAAAACCCGGACAGACTCGCGACTGAATTCCGTACCGAACAGAAATGCGTTTGGCGTAAAGCCGCCGACTCTTTTGACCAAGCCGCGCAAGGTTTCTCCCGGCAACGCCTTATAGACCCCCGCGTTGGCAATTTCACCTTCCAAACGGACATAAACGCTACGACTGGCGACGGGGACTTGAATATCGTTCTGCGAAAAGATCGTGATCAAATCGCCGGCTTGTAATTGCACATTGTGCTCGGCATCTCCTGCAATGGCCTTGCCCAAATTAAAGGGGATAAGTTGCGTGGCAAGCTCGTCCGGTTTCAGACGTTCGATCAGGGCGTATTCCCAATTGATTTCCGAAACACCGCGCTTGATTTCGTTGCGTAGCTGCTCTTGGCCTTGGCCTTGGCCTTGGCCTTGGCCTTGGCCTTGGCCTTGGCCCGCCATATTTTGTTTAACCCAATAATCCGGAGTAATCAAAGCCTGTTTGTCGGAAATAAGATCACTGATACGCATCCCGTCTTTCCACGGATAGCGCCCGGGATCGGCGACGTTGCCGCGCAAGGTGACGGCATTTTCGAAACGCGCGCCGAGAGACTGCACGCGCACCAAGTCGCCGTCTTTAAGCGCCTGCATCAAACCCGATTTATCCAGTTGCAATTCTTCGACCTTACGCCCTTTGCGCTCTTCTATACGCTCCAGCAAGACCTTCTGCGCTTTCGCCGTAGTAGTCATTCCGCCGGACAATTCAAGCAACTCCCCCAAGGTGGTCTTCTCGCCTTTGAGCTCATAAATTCCGGGAGTGTTGACGCCGCCGTATATGGCTACCAACTGGCCCGCCGGCGGAATATAAATAATGTCGCCAGGCATCAATGAAATATCTTTGCTCTTGTCGCCCTTCAGCAGGAACTCATACATGTCCAATTCGGTGACAACTTTGCCGTTGCGTTTAACCTGAATATGCCGCAACGAGCCTCTGGACGAAGGACCACCGGACACAAACAAGGTATTGACCAAAGTGCTGAGTGAGCTGATGGTATACACGCCGGGCTGGCGCGCTTGCCCCACCAGAAAAACCTGAATAGAACGCAAGCGCCCCAGCGAGACATTCAATTCAAAATTGCGAAATACTTTGCCGATGGAACTCTTCAGATGGCGTTGCAAATCCTGATAGCGCACACCCGCCACATTGATGCTGCCCACTTTGGGCAAATCGACTGCGCCATTCCTGTTTACCACCGTAGTGAAATCGATATCAATATTGCCCCAGCCTTTGATAACCAACTCGTCGCCCGGACCGATCAAGTAATCCGGCGTGACGGGAGCATTATCGACTGGCGCAAAAGTTGAAGCTCCGCCAAGGAACAAATTGTGGCCGTAAATAGGTAAGCGACTTCCGACGGATTGGGAAACGAATTCCTGAAAATCGTTTTTTTCTTCAACTAGAACCTGGGGAGGATTTTTTTCGTTTGGATTCGCTTGCTCGGACGGGAAGGCAAATTGGGGCTTGTTGGCAATGACGGTCGCATTCGCACCAGCCGCCATTCCCCCCGACGCCAAAGCATTCAAGCAGGCCGCTTGCGCCGCAGGCGATGGGAGACTATTACACTTATCACTGGCTGCGCCCCCACCCAAAATTGCCGCCTGACTCAATACAGGAACCAACAACAGCATTGCATACGCGAATGTTCTTATTTGCAGCAGCACACCCACTGCTTTTTGCGTCAAATAACCAACCATCTACTCATACCCTCGTTAATTCTGCGCTATGCCGACATCCGGGCTGAAAATATGCCCATACCGTAGAGACCACTCAATTGGGCGCGCATTCTATCATCAAGTCAGGCATTCGATGCGGGCAGATTTTGTGCGGCGGCCTCAGCCAAAAACAGCCTCGTTTCCACGACGCTATCCGGATTCAGTGATATCGCATCTATCCCCTGCCCCATCAGCCACAGCGCCAGATCGGGATGATCCGAGGGACCCTGGCCGCAAATACCCACATATTTATCGGCCTTGCGGCACCCCTGGATCGCCATGCTCAACAGCGCCTTCACTGCCGGATTGCGCTCATCAAATCCGCCCGCCACGATGCCCGAATCGCGGTCTATACCCAGCGTGAGCTGGGTCAGGTCGTTGGAGCCGATCGAAAAACCATCGAAATACTCAAGGAATTGAGCAGCCAGCAGCGGATTAGAGGGAATCTCGCACATCATGATGACGCGCAGCCCGTTCACGCCGCGCTTGAGGCCATTCTTTTCCAGTTCCGCAATCACTCCCTGCGCTTCTTCCACGGTACGCACAAAGGGAATCATCGCCTCCACATTGATCAGCCCCATCCCGTCGCGCACCTTGCGCATGGCACGGCATTCCAGCGCAAAGCTGGCACGGAAGCTGTCGGCAATATAGCGCGATGCGCCGCGAAAACCGATCATCGGGTTTTCTTCCGACGGTTCGTATTGCTTACCGCCTATCAGGCTGGAATACTCGTTCGACTTAAAATCGGAGAAACGCACAATCACCGGTTTGGGGGCGAATGCCGCACCCAAAGTGGCGATACCCTCCGCCAACTTTTCCACATAGAAATCCACGGGAGAAGCGTAGCCCGCGCTCTTGGCCTCGACTTGCGCCTTCAGCTCATCGGGCAAATTCGGATAGTCCAGCACCGCTTGCGGATGCACGCCGATCATGCGCGCGATGATGAATTCCAGCCGCGCCAAACCCACGCCGTCATTCGGCAAGCGGCTGAACTCGAAGGCCAGCTCGGGATTGGCCACATTCAGGCTGATCTTGACCGGGGGCGCAGGTAGCTTGTCCGCAGCCAAATCCAGCACTTCGAAGTCGAGCTTGCCCTGATACACCTTGCCGATATCGCCCTCGGCGCAAGATACAGTAACCGCATCGCCATGTTTCAACACATGCGTAGCGTCGCCGCAACCGACCACCGCAGGAATGCCCAACTCGCGCGCCACAATCGCCGCATGGCAGGTACGCCCACCACGATTGGTGACGATGGCGGAAGCGCGTTTCATGATCGGCTCCCAATCGGGATCGGTCATATCCGTCACCAGCACATCGCCCGCCTGTACTTTGGACATCTCGCTCGCACCGGCCACCAGGCTCACTCGACCGCTGCCGATACGCTGACCGATAGCCCGACCGCTGATAAGCACCCCGGATTGTTGCTTCAAACGATAGCGCCGCATGCTGTCCAGCTTGCCTTTTCCCTGCACGGTCTCCGGTCGCGCCTGCAAGATATATAGCTTGCCATCCACGCCATCCTTGCCCCACTCGATGTCCATAGCGCGTCCATAATGCTGCTCTATAAGCAGCGCATAGCGCGCCAACTCTTCCGCCTCGGCATCGTTGATGGAAAAGCGCTGGCGTTCTTGCACAGAGGTCTCTACCGTGCGCACCGATTTTCCGGCTTGGCGTACCACATCGAATTCCATCTTGATCGCCTTGCCGCCCAGGTTGCGCCGGATAACTGCACGCTTGCCTTGTTTGAGCGCGGGCTTGTATACATAGAATTCATCCGGGTTCACCGCGCCCTGCACCACGGTCTCGCCCAGTCCGTAAGCTGAAGTGATGAATACCACTTGGTCGAAACCGGACTCGGTATCCAGGGTGAACATCACGCCGGATGCGCCGATGTCGCTGCGCACCATGCGCTGTATGCCTGCCGACAGGGCCACATCGTGATGCGCAAAACCCTGATGCACGCGGTAGGCGATGGCGCGGTCGTTATACAAAGAAGCGAATACCTCCTTGACCGCTTGCAATACCTGCTCTTCGCCGCAGATATTGAGGAAAGTCTCCTGCTGTCCGGCAAAGGAAGCATCGGGCAGGTCTTCTGCGGTGGCCGAGGAACGGATCGCCCAGGAAATATCGGCCCCGGCCGCATCCTGTAATTTGCGGTAGGCCACCCGAATCTCGCTTTCCAGGCGCACCGGAAACGGCGTCGCCGTTATCCATTGCCTGATTTGCCGCCCGGTCTGCGCCAGTGCAGTGACGTCATCCACATCCAGCTTTTCCAGCAGCGCACGGATGCGCTGCTCCAACCCCTGCTGTGCCAGAAAATCGCGGTAAGCCGCCGCGGTCGTCGCAAAACCATCCGGCACGCGCAAGCCGAGTTGCGTGAGCTGGCTGATCATTTCGCCGAGCGAGGCATTCTTGCCGCCCACCTGCGCCACATTGCTCATGCGCAAGTCGGCAAAGCTGGCGATATACTGTGTCTGCATGATGATCTCCTCGGCAATAGCGGTAGCGTTATCTTACCCGCACCGAGCACGCACAGCACAAGGTCCAGAGCAAATGAGCCAAAAGCGCACCGCCTTTTTCATCTCCGACCGCACCGGCATCACGGCGGAAAATCTCGGACATAGCCTGTTAAGCCAATTCGACAGCATTGCGTTCCGCACCGTCACGCTGCCGTTTATCGACGCTCCCGGGAAAGCGCAGGCCGCAGTCGCACAGATCAATGCCGCGCACCAGGCCGACGGGCAGCGCCCCATCGTATTCAGTACCCTGCTTTTGCCTGCGGAGCGCGCGCTCATCGAACAAAGCGGCGCGCTGATACTCGACCTGTTCGAGATGTTCATCGAACCGCTGGAAACCGAATTCGGCATCCCCTCGTCTCACGCGGTAGGGCGTTCGCACGCGGCGGGACAGAATTACAGCGCGCGCATGGATGCGGTGAACTACACGCTCAACCACGATGACGGCGGCATTTCGCGCGAACTGCACCGCGCCGACATCGTGCTGGTGGGCGTATCCCGTTGCGGCAAAACCCCCGCCTCGCTTTACCTCGCCTTGCAGTTCGGCATCTATGCGGCCAACTACCCGCTGGTAGCGGAAGATTTTTCCGGCAATGCCTTGCCCGCTACGCTGCATGGCCTGGAAAAAAAGCTGTACGGCCTCACCATCCGCCCCGAGCGGTTGCACCAGATTCGCTCCGAACGCGCCCCGGACAGCCACTACGCCGCATTGGAAAATTGCCGTTACGAGATCAAACAGGCCGAAAAGTTGATGCGGCAATTCAACATCCCGCATCTGGATGTCACCGGCATTTCCGTGGAAGAGATCGCCACCACTCTCCTGCACCAGACGGGACTGCGCCGCTAGACTTGCCCGCGCTGCCGTACCGCCTCGAACAGGCACACCGCCGCCGCCGCCGCGACATTCAACGACTCCACTTTTCCGGGCATCGGAACGGTGATGAGCTGGCGACAAATATTTGACAACTCCTGCGACAGTCCCGCCCCCTCATTACCGAAAGCAAAAGCAATACTGCCGGTCAGCTTGCAATCGTACAGGCTGGCACTGGCTTGCAACGAGGCGGCGAAGATCGCTCCCCCGAACGCCGCAGCCACATTGCGCAGATCGGCCTGCTCGTGAATACTCAATGCGAAATGCCCGCCCATCGCGGCCCGCAGCACTTTAGGCGACCAGGCATCGGCACAGCCGGTAGACAAAAAAGCGGCATCACACCCCGCAGCAGCAGCCGTGCGCAAAATAGAGCCGAGGTTGCCGGGATCTTGAATATCTTCCAGCAAGATGCAGAAACGGTTGTGCGCGGGAGCCAAGTGCGGCTGCGGCAGTTCGATCAGGGCCAGCAG
The DNA here is from genome assembly GCA_004297065.1 of Gallionellaceae bacterium. GTDB lineage: Bacteria > Pseudomonadota > Gammaproteobacteria > Burkholderiales > Gallionellaceae > PALSA-1006. The sequence continues at coordinate 16,923 of SCUU01000130.1, read as the reverse complement.
ACCGCTCGGCGTCTTCAGATCGGTGAGTTCGCCAAACAAAGCAGCGTCCAGACAGGTACGGGGAACATCGGTCAATTGCGCAATCAAGCTGGCGATCTCCCGATCTTGCGCTGCCGCCGCATTCACCAACAAGTGCAGCGGGCGCTCGCCGGACAGCAGGTACGCTTGCACCAGATGCGCCCCATCCAGCAAAGTTTGCCCTGCTTTACGGCGCTGCCGGGAGGAGCCCGCCAGCTTGCTCAGCTCTTTAAAAAAAGGATTGTCGCGTGAAGAAATGAGTTTCAACGTTGGGTTCACGCAGCGTCTTGTTGGCTTGCCGGCTCCAGCAGATTGCCCATCTCTTCCAACGCGGGCAATTCGCTCAGCGAGCGCAGGTTAAGGTCATCCAGCAATTGTTGTGTGGTGGCATACAAGGCCGGTTTACCCGGTGCATCGCGCGTGCCTATGCTCTCGACCCAGCAGCGCGATTCCAGCGTTTTCAACACTTGCGCGGAAACGACGACACCGCGTATCTCTTCGATATCGCCGCGCGTCACCGGCTGGCGATACGCGATGATGGCGAGGGTTTCCATCACGGCGCGCGAATAGCGCGCGGGCTTTTGCGGATCCAGACGCCCTATGTAGGCCTGCATCTCGGGGCGCGCACGGAAGCGCCAGCCGCTGGCCACACGGTTCAATTCGACGCCGCTGTCGGCATATTTTTCCACGAGTTGTTGCAGCAACTCTTCGACGAAACGTGTTTCCAACGGGGCATCGCCGAGCTTCTTCAACTCGGACATCGACAGTGGCTCTTGTGTAGTCATCAAAGCAGCTTCGAATATCCTCTTTAACTGCGCGATATCAACCGAAGCCCCGTCCGGGGCCGTCGCTGCGGGCAATTGATGCTCATTCGAGGGTAAGGCGGCTTGTTCGGACATAGATATTCCCCAGCGTTTCGGTTTGCGTAACTTCGATCAAGCTCTCTTTGGCCAATTCCAATATGGCGATGAAGGTGACAACAAGCTGCGGAATGCCGCCCGCATGATCGAACAGATTTTCGAACGGCTCGAATTCGCCGTGGCGCAGTTGCCGTAGCAAACGCGTCATTTGCTCGCGTACCGAAAGCTCTTCGCGCCGCACTTTGTGATGCGCATTCACTTTGGCGCGCGTGAGCAGGGTCATCCACGCGATGCGCAAATCCTCCACGCTCACGTTGGGCAGTCGTTCGACCACGGCGCGCTCCATCAATACCTGCACCAACTCGAAATCGCGTCCCGCTTGGGGCAGGTCGTTCAACCTTTGCGCGGCCAGCTTCATTTGCTCGTATTCCAGCAAACGGCGCATCAGTTCGGCACGCGGATCTTCGATTTCCTCTTCGCCGATCTTGGGCGGGCGCGGCAACAGCATGCGCGACTTGATCTCGATCAGCACCGCCGCCATGAGCAGATATTCGGCCGCCAGTTCCAGACGGTTGCGCTGCATGATCTCAATGTAGCCCATGTACTGCCGGGTGAGCTGCGCCATCGGGATGTCGAGCACATCGAGGTTGTGCTTGCGGATCAGGTACAGCAGCAGATCGAGCGGCCCCTGGAACGTCTCCAGCACCAGTTCCAGCGCATCCGGCGGGATGTAAAGGTCGGACGGCATCTCCAGCAGCGGTTCGCCGTGGATGAGTGCGCGCGGGATCAGCCGGAGTTCGGCCTGGCTCATCGCACTGCCTTGCCAACCCATAGCCGCATCGTGTCCACCATGCTCTCTACCGCATCAGCCCCGATAAGCGGGATGTCGGTATCGTCATAACGAAACGTCACGGCGAAAGGATTGAGTTTCCGCAACTCATCCACAGTGCAAGGCACAACAACGCCACTCTCCTGCAATGACAGCGCCAGCCTGGCCAAATCATGTATGGGCGAGAATACGATGCCACGCTCAAACATGACCGCCTTCATGCACTTCTCAATTGCCTGTTGCGCATGAAAACAAGTTATAGCGAAATGAAAATCCGGGTCATCCTTCATCTTGCGGAAAGCGACAATATCCCTATCCGCCATCCGCAATGCGCGCAACGCCTCTTCATGGCCGGGCGTCATAAAGCACCTTTCCTTCCTTGAATGCCCAATACAACACCGTTCCAGGCACCTGACTACGGCGGGCAGCCTCTTTATCGGAATACACCAGCACATCCACGCCAACGCCGACATCACCTACCGCCCTGTGCAGCCGTATCATTTCCTCACCGGAGTTCTGCACCTCTTGCTCGATCACCATCAAATCCAGATCCGAATCCTCGGTCGCCTCGCCGCGCGCATAGGAGCCGAACAGGATGATCTTGCTCGGTTTGGCCGCCGCCACCAGCCGATCAACGGCCTGTTGAATTGTTTTTTCGGAAATCACAATTCGTCCATTAGCTGTAGCTCAGCCCCATCGCCTCGCGCACATCGCGCATCGTCTCGGTCGCCAGCTTGCGCGCTTTCTCGCAGCCGTCGGCGATGATGTTGCGCACCAGGGTCGGGTCGTCCAGATATTGTTGGGCGCGTTCGCGCATCGGCTTCTGCTCTTCCAGCACGCCGGCAATCACCGGTTGTTTGCATTCGATGCAGCCGATGCCCGCGCTCTTGCAGCCTTGCTGCACCCACTGCCGGGTGTCTTCGCTGGAATACACTTCATGCAGCTTCCACACCGGACACCGTGCCGGGTCGCCCGCATCGGTACGGCGTATACGTGCCGGATCGGTGGGCATGGTGCGTATTTTTTTGCTGACGCTTTCTTCATCTTCGCGCAAGGTGATGACATTGCCGTAAGACTTGGACATTTTTTGCCCGTCCAGCCCCGGCATCCTGGAAGCCTTGGTCAGCATGGCTTGCGGCTCGGATAAGATCATTTTGCTGCCGCCTTCGAGGTAGCCGAACAGGCGCTCGCGGTCCCCCAAGGAAAGGCTCTGTTGCTCGCCGAGCAAGGCTTTGGCCGATTCCAGCGCCCCGTCGTCGCCCTGTTGCTGGAAGCGGGTACGCAACTCGGCGTAGAGTTTGGCTTTTTTGCTGCCAAGTTTCTTCACCGCAGCTTCGGCCTTTCCCTCGAAATCGGGCTCGCGCCCGTAAATGTGGTTGAAGCGCCGCGCGATCTCGCGCGTAAATTCGATGTGCGGCACCTGGTCTTCGCCCACCGGCACTTGCGTGGCGCGGTAGATGAGGATATCGGCGCTTTGCAGCAGCGGATAGCCCAGGAAACCGTAGGTACCGAGATCCTTTTCGGAAAGTTTCTCCTGCTGATCCTTATAGGTCGGCACGCGTTCCAGCCAGCCCAGCGGCGTAATCATGGACAGCAGCAAATGCAGCTCGGCATGTTCCGGCACGCGGGACTGGATAAACAAGGTGGCGCGTGCCGGATCGACGCCCGCCGCCAGCCAGTCGATCACCATGTCCCACACACTTTGCCCGATCACTTGCGGCGTGTCGTAGTGCGTGGTCAGCGCATGCCAGTCGGCCACGAAAAACAGGCACTCGAATTCCTGCTGCATTTCCACCCAATTTTTCAATACACCATGGTAATGCCCCAAGTGCAAACTGCCTGTGGGACGCATCCCGGATAACACGCGATCAGCAAACATAGTCGGCAATCAAAAACCAAAAATTAAATTAATCAAAGAAACCAGCCCGATGACGGGCGGCGTCAGAATCCAGCCCAGCACGGGCGTAATCGCCAAGCCGATCAGGATGAACATGCCATACGGCTCAATACTTGCCAATTTGAACGCCCACCGATGCGGCAACAAACTCACCGCAATGCGCCCGCCGTCCAATGGCGGCAAAGGTAGCAGATTCAACACCAGCAAGATGACATTGATTTTAACGCCCAACTGCGCCATTTCCAGCAACGGCTCGGCAAAATAACTTTCCGGCGACATCCACGCGACCTTGACCCATAGCCCCCAGAACAGCGCCATGAACAAATTGGCTGCCGGCCCGGCCAGTGCCACCCACAACATATCCTGCTTGGGGCGACGTAGCGCGGCGAAATTGACCGGCACCGGTTTCGCCCAGCCGAACAGGATGCCGCCCAGCCAAAGCGTCAGCAACGGCAACAGGATCGTGCCCACCGGATCGATATGCCGCAACGGGTTCAATGAGATGCGTCCCTGCTGGTATGCCGTCATGTCGCCGAAATGGCGCGCCACATAGCCGTGCGCCGCTTCGTGCAATGTGATGGCGAACAGCACCGGGATGGCCGCTATCGCGATGGTTTGGATCAATGCGTCGAAATTCATTTTATTTTTTAACTCGCCCGTTTAACGACTTGCTGCCGCATAAGAAAATTTAATGGCGACATTGACAGATTGGCTGTCCAATGCGCCGCCCAGGGATTTGATGCGCCCGCTCCCCAGCCGTAGCGTAAACCAGTCGTCCAGTTGCCAATCCAGATAAGCGTTCGGCGCCACTATCGCCCCGCCGCTACTCTCGACCCCGCCGCCGCCGGCGGCCCCGAGCAGCATTTCCGCCCCCAGCGCCACCCTGTCGAACCATCCAGAAAAACGCATGCCCACGCCGAACAAACCCGCGGAATAACCGCCCTCTTTACCCTGAAACGCGCTGTGCGCCTGCCCGCTCAGATAGATTGTATCGCCAATATAGCGGTTCACTTTCAGCGCCACTACATCCATCACACTCACGCTACCGTCTTTATGCGCAGTTGCCGCGTAACGATTCGCACCGAGCAACCCTTCGTATCGATTGATTTGCGCATCGCCGGATGGATCATCCGGGTGATCCAAATCCATGGTCAGGTTAGTAACGGCATAGCGTGCGCGTAACTGTCCGTCCGGGGCCGCAGCATAACCGCCTTCCAGCGACAAATGCGTATCGCGGCTGAGATTGACCGTGGCATAGCCGCCCAGTTTGTATAACTGCCCGCCCCCCACCGAAACCGCGCCGCCGCCGCCCATGCCTGCGGCGACACGGGCACCGATGGCGGCACGCTCCTCCAGCATGGGCGCTTCTACCCCAACCGTACCGAGAAACTCGGCATAGCCGGCCGCCCCGCCGCTGGCGGCACCTGCCGCTTCGATGCCCCAAAAACTGTAGGCGGAACGCATCTGCTCCATGCGAAAACCGACCAACCCTATCGTGTTACCCGTTCCAGACCGCGCGAACACCTGCCCCTGGTAAATTCCCGCAACCGCATGTACCCGGTCAAACCCGACCCCGCTACGCTGCCTGACCATCGGCGGTTCACCCAAATGCAAAGGATCAAGCTGCAAAAATTCCGTATCGGCAGAAAACACCAAGCCAAGCTGGTTGCTGGAAATCTGCCCGGACGGAAAGCTCACGCTGGACGCCGACAGCCCCGCCCGGTAAGCACCGAAATCCCACATCAAATCCACGTGCGGGCGCAGCATTAAACCGCCGCCGACCAGGGCAGTCGCGCCGCCGCCGCCGCCGCCACCCGCATACAAACCGGCCTGCCATTCCCACTGCTGGAATAGTTTCTGGTGCCAGGCGACTTCCGTACCCACCGTGAAAAATCCCCCGCGTTGCCCGGTGAGCGCGCCGTAGGCCGCGCCACCAACGTAGAGATGGGGTAGCGTTTCCAGCAGATAATTCACTCCCAACATCCCCATCGACTCGTTCGCGGGCAACGCGAGCTGCTCAAAGCTGCCCCGAATCAGCGCCGGACGATGAATAAACCCGTCGGGCTCGGCTGCAGCCGTTTGACCGAGCAGCATGCCGGCTAGCATCACGAACCAGAAATAACGAAACATGAAACGGCATCTTTTTCCGCCATGCCGCATTGCATCCCCTTGCCGCATACCCCATACGGCTGCGGGTCTGCGCCTTGCCTGACAAAAAAATCCACCCGTTTCATTGGTCCCGTTATTTCTGGTTCGAGACACTATAGATTCGGCACGATTTAACCGTGAGTTTACGGCTAACCACTCCCTCCCCTTCAAGGGGAGGGTTGGGGTGGGGATGGGTGAAATACCGGCCATAGCCCCATCCCCCACCTAACCTCCCCCTTGAAGGGGGAGGAACTTGATCGCGCCGCCTATCGCGGATAATTGATGCCGGATCAATAGCAATGCTGCAACGACTCTACTCATCTATTCCGAAATGGCTTACTTCGCCTTTGCCGCGCCGCACCAGCACTGGCGCGTCACCCGTCAGATCAATCACCGTAGTCGGCTCGATTCCAACCGCACCGCCCCCGATAATCAGATCGACCCTAATTGCCAGATACTCGCGAATTTCATCAATGTCGGTGAGCGGATGTGGCGCATCCGGCAGGATCAAAGTGGAACTGATGAGCGGTTCATCCAACTCCTCCAGCAGCGCCAAGGCCACCGCATGATCCGGGATGCGCAGTCCAACCGTGCTGCGCTTCGGATGTTGCAAACGGCGCGGCACTTCTTTGGTCGCGTCCAGAATGAAGGTGTAACTGCCCGGCGTATTGTTCTTCAACAAACGGAACTGTGCGTTATCCACGCGGGCATAACGCGCCAGCTCGGACAGATCACGGCACACCAGAGTCATGTGGTGTTTTTCATCCACACCGCGAATCTGACGGATACGCGCCACTGCGTCTTTATCCCCCAGATGGCAGCCCAGCGCATAGCCCGAATCGGTCGGATATACGATCACCGCGCCTTCGCGTACCAGCGCTGCCGCCTGTTTAATCAGGCGCACTTGCGGGTTATCGGGGTGGATTACAAAAAATTGCGACATGGTTATCCCCGAACCGGGGCATCGCCCCACATTTCCCAAACGGGTTTGCACTCCAGCGGCATATCCGGCAAACGCCCCAGATCGCGATAACTCTCTCCCGGCCCGTGATAGTCCGAGCCGCAGGAACACAGCAGCCCAAACTCCGTGGCGTAACGTGCAAACTCGGCATACTGCGGCGGCGTGTGACTGCCCGTTACCACCTCGATCGCCTGCCCGTCCATGGCGGTGAATTCTTGCAGCAACTCGTGCAGCGTCGATTTGCCCATCGCCTTGCGCCCGGCGGTATAACGCCCCGGATGCGCCAGCACGGCGATCCCTCCCGCGCCGCGTATCCAGTTGATCGCATCCTGCAAAGCGGCCCACTGATGCGGCACATAGCCGGGCTTGCCTTTAACCAGATAGCGCTTGAACACACTGGCCACATCCTTGCAGTGCCCGGCCTCCACCAGATACCGCGCAAAATGCGTGCGCCCGATGATGTCGGGATTTTTCGCATAACGGTACGCGCCTTCCAGCACACCGCCGATACCGCAACGCGCCAACGACTCCGCCATCAACTCGGCGCGACGGCGGCGTCCGCTGCGGATGCCGTGCAAGCCCTCGGTCAGCGCGGAATTTTTCGGGTCGATACGCAGCCCGACGATATGCAGCGTGTGGCTGCGCCAACTGACCGATATCTCGACGCCGTTGATGAACACGATACCGTGCCGCGCGGCGGCCTCAGCCGCCTCGGCTAGGCCATCCACATCATCGTGATCGGTTAAAGCGAGAAACTTGACGCCGCGTTCTGCGGCCCGTGCCACCAGTTCGGTCGGCGACAACAGGCCGTCCGAAACGGTGGAGTGACAGTGCAGGTCGTAATCCAACATCAGATGTCGCCGCCGCCCTTTTTCATGGCCTTGCCTTCTTCGGCACGCTTGCGGCGCACCTCTTTCGGATCGGCAAGCAGGGGGCGGTAAATTTCGATGCGGTCTTTTTCGCGCAACACGGTATCCGTCTTGCTCAGCTTGCCGAAAAGGCCAAACTTGCCCTTTTCGAGGTCGATTTCGGGATGTTTTTCCAGCAAACCGGAAAGCTTGATGGCATCGGCAATCGTCGAGCTTTGCGGCACGTCCAGCTTGAGCAAAGTCTGCTCGCGCGGCAATGCGTACACCACTTCAATCTTGATTTTGTTGTCGCTCATTTGTCGCATACACCTTTTCTGCGCGGTGGGTAAAAGCATCTACAAAGCTATTGGCCACATAGTGGAACACCGGCCCCACCATTTTTTCCAGCAACTTGCTGGAAAACTCATAATGCAATCTGAACTCTATTTTACAGGCAGTTGGCGAAAGTGCGGTGAAATGCCAATTTCCATCCAGATGACGGAACGGCCCATCTTGCAAAGTGATTTTTATGTCGGAAGGGGCATGACGCACATTCTCCGTGGTAAAGCTTTGCTTGATCTGATGGTAGTTGATATGTACGGTGGCATGTATCGTACTCTCTCCAACCGCTTCGACACTGGCACCGCCGCACCAGGGCAGGAACAGCGGGTAATCCGCCACATTGTCCACCAGAGCGAACATCTGCTCCGCGCTATAGGGAAGTAATACCGATTTTTCAACCAAGGCCATCGCTAACAAAGCTATCCGTACAAAGGCTGATAGAATATCGCAACACACTGCAAAACACACCTGCATTCCAATTCCGTCAAATGAGCATCGTACAAAACAAAAAAGCCTTCCACGATTACTTCATCGAAGAACGCTATGAAGCGGGACTCATGCTGGAAGGCTGGGAAGTCAAAGCCATACGCGCCGGACGCGTGCAACTCAAGGAAGCCTACATCACCATCAAAGACGGCGCGCTGTATTTATTCGGCTCGCATATCAGCCCTCTGCTCAGCGCCTCCAGCCATATCCTCCCCGATGCAACGCGTACCCGCAAGCTGCTGTTGCACCAACGCGAAATCGAAAAACTCAGCGGCAAGGCACAACGCGCGGGTTACACCATCATGCCCCTGAACATGCACTACAAAGGCAGCCGGATCAAACTCGACATCGGCCTGGCCAAGGGCAAAAAAGAACATGACAAGCGCGCAACCGAACGCGAAAAGGATGCAAAGCGTGAAGCTTCACAAGCCATGAAAAAGGAGCGACGCTAAAAAGATGCGCGCTTGCGGCGCAAGCTAACATGAATGCAGTGAATGTTAAGCTCGCAACGCGAGCGGCTGAAACCACAAGCGCGCGACGGAAAAAGAACGGGAGCACAAACGCGAAGCGGCGCAGGCGATGAAGAAGGAACGGCGTTAAAAAAAAGCTATTGGTCCACGAAAAACACGAAAGGCACGAAAAAGTTCAAAAGAACGGTTTTATTTCGTGCCTTTCGTGTTTTTCGTGGATGGCTGTTTTTTTCAGAAATAAAACTCAACCCGGCGTCTTCTGGTTAATCAGAAATTGAATCAGCGAGCGCAATTTTGCCGGACGCACAGGCTTGTGCAATAACTGAATCCCGCGCTCATTCACCATCTGCAAGACTTCGGGCGAGGTGTCGCCGCTGATCAGGATAAACAGCGGCCGCGCTTTGAAATGCGCGGCGATCCAATCCGCCATCTCGATGCCGTTGCCATCCGGCAAGCGGTAATCGCATATCACCAGATCGAATTCCGCTTTGCTGTGTATCTCTTTTGCCTCATTCAATGAGGCCGCCATCGAAACATGGCAGCCCCACGATTCGACGATCCCCTGTGTGCTTTTGCGCACCAAGGGATCGTCATCGACCACCAATACATCCAGTGTGTCGAACCCGCTTGGCGCGCGCGGCCCCGCAGTCTCATCCTGTACTGCGGATGGCGGCGTAGCCTGCGCCATCGATGCGTTTATTTTCGGCACATAGACGGCAAAAGTAGACCCTTTCCCCGGCTCCGAACGGAGTTTAATGTCGTAATTGAGCAATTTTGCAATGCGATCGACGATTGCCAGCCCCAGGCCCAAGCCTTTGCTGCGATCCCTTTCTCTATTCGCCAACTGGACGAATTCGCGGAAGATTTTTTTCTGTTCATCGCGCGGAATACCGATACCGTTGTCGCGCACTTCTATCCCCAGCTTGTCTCCGCGCGAGCGACCGGCCACGACCACTCTTCCGCCGATTGGCGTATAGCGAATGGCGTTGCTGATCAAATTGACCAGAATGCGCTCCAGCAAGATCGGATCGGTGTCCGCTACCGCACTATTCGGGATAACTCGCAGGGATATGCCTTTGCGCTCTGCCAGCGGCACGTAATCGCGCGCGATACGCTCGAACATATCCCCCACCGCGAACGCAGTGATACTGGGAGCAACCACCCCGGCATCCAGTTTGGATATATCCAACAGCGCATCCAGCAAATTGGATAACGCATCCACCGATTCTTCTACTTTGCCCACGATCTTGCGCTGTTCCGGCGTGGTCAATTTCGAGTGCAGTTCCCCCACGAATAATCCCAGCGCATGCATGGGTTGACGCAAATCGTGACTGGCGGCTGCAAGAAAACGTGTCTTGTCGTAATTCGCATTCTCCGCGTCTTCTTTTTTCAAACGCGATTCCCGTGTCGCCGCCTCGATACGCATTTCAAGTTGCTCATTGAGTTGGCCCAAGCGTATTTCGGCAAGCTTGCGTTCGGAAATATCAACGCTGATACCGATCAGATAGAGCGGCATGCCTTTCTGGTCGTAAATCGGTTTCTTGAAGGTATGCAGCGTCCGGTATTCTTTAATCTCCGCATTCCATACCGACTCTTCGAAATCGACCATTTTGCGGCCCTCAAATACCGCCTTGTCATTGGCCAGAAAATCGGCCAATTGCTGGGCCGGGAAGAAGCGGCCGCCATCGGTGCCGAGCATATTGGCAAACAACACCCCCCATTGTGCCTCGCAGGCACTGTTCATCAGGGTAATGCGGCTTTGTGCATCTTTGATAAACAATGGGGCCGGCATCGTGCTGATGATTTCGTTCAAGCGCTCCTCGCTGGCGCGCAGCAACTCCGTCTGCCCCTCCAGTACAGCCCGGTCTTTCTGCAACTGGTTCGCCATCTCGTTGATGCCCAGTGCAAGCTCGCCCAACTCGCGGATACGGGGCGTAAAAGCGAGGCGCATATCCAAAGCGCCTCCGCCTATGCCATGCGCCAGATGATTCAGCGCTTCGATCGGATTGACGATACGGCGCGATACGCGCAACACGAAGAATAACGTTAATCCGAGCAGCAGCATCGAGATCAGGGAACTGGCCCACAGCACCTTCCACTTTTCTTTCTGCAAACTCCCCTTGTGCATTTTGATGAGTACATGCCCCAACAATCTCGTGGCCGCATTGTCGCTGATCGTATCGAGATCGTTCAGGTCGATTGCCGGCGAAGCGATCGGTTCTCTTACCCAGAAATAATTCGGCGTATCGCTTATCACCCCGGATGCACCATAGGCTTTGATAATTTCACTCTCCGCATCCGAAATTGCGTCGCCCGCATAGGCGACAACCTTTCCCGACATGTCCCGAATCGCAGCGACAGCAACATCTTTCTGTTTCAAGGCCGTCGTAACATCTTTCTGTACCTGCTCCGTGTTGCCCGAGAACAATGCATATTCCCCCCCGGAGCCGATCTGTTTGGCCAATAATTGCGCCCGCTCGACCATTCCCTCTTCCAGGGAAGTAAAGCGGGAATACAGGAAATAACTGTCCAGCAGAATGACCGCCAGCAACATCGGCAACAGGGAAATTAGCAGCGTTTGCTGGCGAATGCTGGGGCGGATCATTGCGCTCCCCCTGCGCTTGCCGCTTTGATTTGCCCAATCAGGGCGGCAGGTTCTTTTATCTGGATACCCAGCGAACGGGCAACTTGCCGATTAACCATCACATCGAACTCGATCGGGTATTGGGCTGGCGGCAAGCGGCCCGTTGCAAGAAATTGCCCGGCCATGTCAGCGGCCTGGGCGGCAATCTGGTCCGGCGTACTGAACACGGCACACAGCGCACCGGCTCTGACATAGGGGGCCGATAATCCTACAACCGGCACTTCGCTGCGGTAAGTCGACAGGAGAATATTTCTCATCGTCGACGAGTTGTAAATCTGCGCATCGGGAACAGCGAGCAAGACATCGCTTATTTGCAATAACGCCAGCAAATCGCGATGCAAGGAATCCGCCGAACCGATCTTTTGCTCATGCAGCACCAACCGGCTCTCCGCCACCGCCTTGCGCAAACTGGCAATTTCCGGCAACTGCGCAGAAAACAACAAGCCGATATTTTTTGCCTCGGGCAAAACGGACGTAATCAGCTCAACCTGACGCCGGCTTGGCTGATCCAGATAAATGGCAGAAAAGGTATTTTTTTCCCGATGCGCAGGCAAGTCGCGCAGCAATTTCCCGAAGCCGGCTTTGGAAACCAGCACATTTAAAACGGGAGCATGGCTGTTAAGCGCCATGGTGGCCGATCTGATACCGACCGCCACGATCAAACCGGTATCCGGCGGCAGAGTATCCGCTTGGGAAATACTCAGCGGCAGATTTTTCCTTTCTGCCTCGACCGCGAACGACAATGCAAATTCCCGATAAGCGACCCCCTCCTCTGCCAACAATACCGTCACCCGCAATGGCCCGGCTTGGGCTGTCCCTAGCAGCAGCCCAAGCGAAACAATGGCAATGAGATATTTATGGGTTCGAGTCAAGTAGCGATGTAAGCAGCATTAGAAATTCAGGTTTGCGGTCAACCAACCGCGCCGGGAGAACAGGACTTGGGCCACCTCGTTTATCGTTCCGTACTTCGTGTAATTGTCCCGTGTCGCATTTTGCACGACTGCCGCCACTTCGACGTCCCGCCCTTTCCCATACTTGAACGTTTTTGCCAAACGCAAATCCAGCCGGCGCATCACCGTCTCGGGCGTCACATCGGGACTGACATCGCCTACCCGCATCAGCTCCCGGTAATAGTAACCGGCGCTAAACTGCCACGAACCGGCAAAGCTCTGCGACAACAGCAAGCTCGCACTATTTTTGGGAACCGTCTGGAAAAAATTATTCAAGTATTCGATATTATAAAAAGCCCTTACGCGATCGCCCACAGTTGCATAACTTGCCGGATCCGGATCCGGCACGGTGCTGTAGTATTGCGTGGGCGTAGACCCCAAACTGGCCGATGCCTGTTGATAGGCATAGCCGAGTACCGCAAAGCTGCGGCCTTCATCCCATTGGAGTTTAACCGTTGCATCCACCCCTCTGTACTCGGCGGAAATCAGGTTTTTAAAGCTATCCGGATAGGGTGCGACCGTAACGGCATACTTATCCCACCAGACCAAATCGCTCACTTGCTCAATGTACGCCCGCGTATCAACCGTGACCCCTACAGAGCGAAACTCGCCGAGGTAACCGATTTCTTTTGAAAACACCTTTTCCGGTTTGAGCGGAGTAAGCGGTAAAACATATCCGCCGCCCAGAATCGTGTTATTCGCATCGATAAAAGCCTCGGACATTACCGGACTGCGCGTCGCCGTGGAAACCCCCAGCCGCACAGTGTGCCGCGGCGTGAAGTGATAATTGAGCGAGGCGCGCGGCGAATTATTTTGATGCCCCATGCCATTATTCTCCAACATCGTGCCGACGTTCAGAACGGTCGCTGGGGTCACCCGCCACTCATCGTGCGCAAACAGCTGCCACACATTGATCGTACGCGGGATCACCAACAATAACGGATAGTCGGCATAATCGCGCCGCACTCCGCCGCCCCACACCAGTCGATTGTTCTCGCCAAGCTGGGTCGTATTTTGCAGTTCCAACTCATTCCGCTGGTTTTTAACCGTCAGTTTGGTAAATCCATCGGTAATTTTTTCGCCCGGCTTAAGGAAAATGGCGCTTTGCAATCCCTGACATATGCGTGCATTGATACAAATGCTCGGGTCCAATGAGCTATGCGTTGTATGGGAATATGTCAGCTTGCTTTCGTCGTTTGTTGGCCACACATGCCGCCAACTCATCTGCATAAAATCGCTATTCGCTCTGGTATCGCGAAACGGGTCTTCCGGCCGCGAAAGGCCATTACGCAAATTCACATCCAATATACCCAGGCCATAGACCCCGTTACTGCTCCCCAACTGCACGTCAACATTGTCGCCCGCCAGCGGATGATAATTGCTGCGGAAATTGAAGACGTTCGTCAGGTTATGATCGTTCAAGGCCGTATTGTCCAGCCCCTGATCGGAGCGGTACCCAACCGAGAAGCGATAATCGTAAAACTCACCGACCCTGCCGAGCCTGGCGGACGCATCCGACGTGGCCGCTCCCCTTGTTACGGATACGCTCCCGCCGTCCTGACCCAGCGCATCTTTCGTGATGATATTGATCACACCATAAAATGAATTGGTGCCGTGCGAAGCCGACGAAGGGCCGCGTACCACCTCAATGCGCTCGATGTCTTCGAGCAAGAGCGGGAGATCGGCCCAACTCACACCGCCATGAGGCGGCAAATAAACGCTGCGCCCGTCGATCAAAATCTGCATGCGACGCGCCAACTCATCCGCAGAACCATGGAACGAAACTACCGGGCGATTGGCATCGGCGAAGCCCACGTACATGCCAGGCACCAGCCGCATCAACTCCGGCACAGAACGGAAACCCGATGCCCGGATCATATCTCTGCCGATAACGACCATTGCGCCAGGCGATTCCGAGAGAGGCTGGCGCAAACGGGAGGCCGTCAGGACGACGGGGAGTTCCTGAAAATAGTAATCTTCAGAAACGATTTGTTCTTCGGCCGGACAAGGCTGCGCCCACAACAATAAAACCGGCAACAGCACCGGCAAACGTAACTGATTAACAAGCCTGGATTGAAACAAGGAGCGCCCCGCCAGATAGATCGACGAGGCGCACGATACTCTAATGAGAATCTTATTTGCAAGCATCAAACACGGAAGTGTTTTACCGACTCTTCCAGCGATTGCGACAAATGTTCCAGCCGCTCTACGGTAGAAGAAACTTCCCTGACTGCGGCGCTATTTTCTTCGGACTTTTGCGCCACCCTCTCGACGTTCTCCGCAATCTCGCGCCCGGCCTGGCTTTGCTCCTGAATTGATCTGGAAATATCTTCCACCCCATGCAATACGCGCAACGCACCGCCGTTGATTTCGACTATCGAGGTACCGGCTTGCCTGGCGAGCAGTGCGCCCGATTTAACCATTTCGACGGCGGCTTCCATTTCGGCCACCGCCTCGCCCGTGCTGCCCGTGATCGTTTGAGTCATCGCCGAAATTTCTTGTGTGGACTTGCTGGTCTTCTCGGCCAACTTCCTCACCTCGTCCGCCACCACGGCGAAACCCCTGCCCTGCTCGCCCGCCCGCGCCGCCTCGATCGCCGCATTCAGCGCCAGCAAATTGGTTTGGTCGGCAATTTCCTGAATCGACTTGACGATGTTCTGGATTTGCCCAGACTTTTTCCCCAAATCCTCAACCGTGGTTGCCGCGTTCATCACCGCCGCGTTGATTCTCTCCATGTCGCCCACAACCTGCTGCACCACTTTCCCCCCCTCGCTCGCCAGCGTCTTGGAGTTATCGGATATTTGGCGCACGTCTCCCGCGTTGCTCGCCACCTGGTCAATGCTCACGGTCAATTCTTCCACTGCCGCCGCCATACTGCTGGCTGACTCGGATTGGGATTGTGAACTTTTCTCGACCCGGCTCATGGTGGAAGACAGGTGCTTGGCGCGAGCATCGATATTCCCGGAAACCGAGACAATCTGGTCCACTACCGATCCCAGCAATACTTTGGAAGACTGCACGGCGCATAAGATTTCCCCCATTTCGTCGCGCCCGGAAATGTCCACCCGTCCCGTCATGTCCCCATTCACCAGATCGGCAAGGTGGCTTCTGATTTCGGCCACGCGGCGCGTAACAAAGTATTGCACCACCCAACCGATAAAGAAAAACAGCACCACCTGGAAAACCACCTGACCCACGTTGATGATCGTTATGAATTTTTCATGATCCTTAAAATCTTTGCTCATGTCGATTTCGACGTCAGACGCGCCGGAAACAGCACCTTCCTCGGCCACGTGACAACCCAGACAGTCGGTACCGTGAAAGTTGTGCGTGAACATATACGGCGTTACAACGCGGTAAAGCGTCTGCTCCCCGCGATGGACGATCTCATAATAGGGTTTCTTGCTGGCAATGACCTGACGCTGTATGTCGTCGCGTACTTTTTCTTCGGGTAAGCCCGCCCCGAATTGGCTGACAACCGAATCGGCGCGCACCAACTGCAAGCTCACGATATTTCCCGAACTGGACAATTTCTTTATCAGCAACTGGCGCGTTTCGGGTTGGCTGATTTGCCCCGTAACCATAAGCATGTTCGCACTGTCGATCACTTCGTTGGCGACGGCATCGGCCCTTGCATCCACCGTGTCGATCATGCGTGTTTTGACGTGATCGGCGATATAAAACGTCGCCACACCCACCACAAGCAAAACCACCGGCTGCAACAACACTTGCAGTTTCTTTTGCAAAGAAAGCTTGCCGAACCAGGTGGCGATGGAAAAACGCGTGGCAGGCGGTTTGCCCGCACTATAAAGCGCCTCTGCCGCCGCCACTTCTGCCCGGGAGGGCTTTTTCCTGAGCGATAGATAGCCGACCACATTGCCGTTATTCAGTATGGGAGAGACGTTCGCCCTGACCCAATAGTGATCGCCATTTTTGGCGCGGTTCTTGACATAGCCACGCCACGGATATCCCGCTTGAACCGTATTCCACAAATCTGAAAACGCCCATTCCGGCATATCGGGATGACGCACGATGTTATGGTTGGAACCGATCAGCCCTTCGCGCGAAAAACCGCTGATTTCCACAAAAGCATCGTTTGCATAGGTAATGACCCCCTTGGTGTCCGTCTTGGTCACAAAAACTGCGGACTCCGGATAGCCAATTTCTCGCTGCGTTACTGGCAAATTTTTTTTCATCACTCCCCCCCGGCAAGTTTTGCCGCATGCACACTTCTCTCATGAAGCCATATTGACATCATTTTGCAATACACATAACGAAAACAGGCCCATAAATATGGGCCTGTTTGCGGGATAAAAGCTGGGGTTTGATTACTGGGCACTTCTAAAAATCCATATTTCATCCCAACTGATGGAACTACTAGCCATTCCACTAAGCCCGCACACCCCACCCGCCGTTGGCGGGCAGAGTACAAGAGCGGGCAAGTGGCTGGTTATGCTGTGTTGCGGAAAA
>SCUU01000328.1 GCA_004297065.1 Gallionellaceae bacterium | reverse complement strand
GTCTGGCGTGGCCCGGGGAAAAAGCCGACCAGGTCCGACCGCCCCAGGCGACCGCACCCGTGCCCCTGGAGCAGCGCGGCACCGCCAGCCCGTCCCAGGCCCAGCGTCAGACGAGGCCCCAGGCGGCGGGCGTGGTGCGCCCCGTGCCGCCCGGTGGGGCCGCGCTCGTGCACGGGTGCGGCGTGGGCTCCCGCAGGCGTGCGAGGCCGTCGGCGTGGCTCCGGCGCTGGCGCAGCCGTGTGGCGGGTGTCGTCCGCGAGCCGGCGTGGGCGCGAGCCTGTCCCACGCCCACCGGCCGGCGCGGCCCCAGGCGGTTGGTGTGCGGCCCCCCGTCCCGACCGGGAGGCCCGTGCACACGGGTGGGTGGCGCGTGCGCACCCGCCTGCGTACGGGGCCGGCCTGGGGGGTGTCAGGCGTGCGCCCGTGCTGGCGCCCCCGCGTGGGGCCGGCGTCGTGTCCCCGCCACCGGGCGCATGGGCGCGGAGGGGTCGGGTGGCGCGCCGTCCGGTGCCGGAGGAGGGGCGGCGGGTCCTGGCGGGCGTGGGGGCGGTCGTCTGGAGCCGGCCGTCGCGGTCGGCAATGCTGTCCGTGCTGGGTCCCCGAAGCGCCCGGCAGCGTGCGACCCACCGGGGCGTGCCGGGCCGGGGGCGCCAAGGGGGTTGTCCCCTGGGGCGGTCGCCGTGCCAGGTGCCGTCTCCCACGGCCCACCGGGCGGTGCACGCGTGGGTGGCGGCGGTCGGTGCACGGGAAGGCCGAGCACCCGCGTCAGTCCCCAGCAGCCCAACAAGGGCTTGCAGGCGACGCCCGGCAGCGTCCGCTCGTGCCTCGCTCCCGCTGCCGGGCGCGCCTGAAGCCTGGCGTTGGGTGGCTGCTGCGCAGCCTTGGTTCCGGGCCTAGCCCAGAGCAAAAGCAGACCAGGCAGGACCGCCCCCGGCCACACGTCCGGTGTCGCATGGGTCCTCGCGGCCCCTCCAGCCCGTCCCAGGCCTCAGGGCCGGCGCGGTTCCATGCGGCAGTCGTGCTGCGCCCCGTGCGGCCCGGTGGTGCCGTGCGCGCTGGCGGGTGGGACGTGCGCACCCTCCGGCGTGCCGGGTCGTCGTGGGAGCCCTCGGCCCTGGCAGTGGCGGGGCGGGTGGCGTGCCCTCGCCCGTGCTGGCGCCCTCGCCTGGGGCCAGCGTCCTGTCGCCATCACCAGGAGCCCAGGCGCGGGGTGGGCGGGTGGCGCCACGTCCTGTGCCATGGGGTGGTCGGGGTGTCCTGGCGTGCGTGGGGGCGGTCGTCTGGGGC
>SCUU01000129.1 GCA_004297065.1 Gallionellaceae bacterium | reverse complement strand
ATCTCATCTTCCGTATCTCCTGTAGCACTTGTGTCGGCTTCATATCGCCCTCCTCGGGCAATATGACAACCGGACAGATTGCGCGCTACAAAACCGGACAATTCTAAAAACCCGCGACAGAGCGGGCGCAGCAAGTTGGTTTAAAACTGGTTATGAGATAGACTAATTCAACTTTGAAAGGAAACACCATGAGCGACAATGTAGAAAATCTGGTTCTAGAGCAATTAAAAGCACTGCGCAGCGAGATTCTGACTTTCAGATCAGAAAACCAGAGTGAGTTCAGCGAGATCAAACATCGCTTATCTCGCGTTGAAAGCGGTATAGCTGGAATGCGAGGAGAAAACGCAGGAACACAAGAGGACGTTTATCGCCAGCAAGCTGTAATCGATACTATTAAAGAACGATTGCAGCGCATCGAAAGACGGTTAGAGCTCACTTAACTTTATACAAACACAAAGCCCCTTCGGGGGCTTTTTTGTTACCCACAGTTTTTGTGGGTAAGGCTGTGGATGAAGTGCGGGAAGGCTTGTCGCGCAAAGGATTAAAGAGTATGCACATTTATTGTGCAAAACGATATTGCGAGCAGTGAGTAAATTCAGTGAGAGTGCGAATACTATTCAACACACCACTGAGGTTCGGAACCCAAATACCAAACATCACAATGAGGACGACAAAACTCCTTAATCTGAGCACAAGAACACAAAGAAAAAAGAACAATTAAGATGAAAACGCGCCGCATTTTTCGTAGAGCTTATAAGCTTCAATTCGGTGTTCTGCGGGCAACGTAGCAATAAGAGCGACCATAGGGTGCTTGGGAACGTTTGCGCAGGCGTAAGGGGGGTTTAAATACGAATTCCAAAGCTCTAGAAACGTTTTCCGAGGATGTAAATACCGACCCTTCAAATGCCAGGGCGAAAGCAATGAATGAACACCGTTCGGATATGTCTGGCCAGTGGTGCGAGATGGATCAACGGCGGAAATGTTCTGGTATTGCAGAAAATTCTAGGCCACGCCAGCCTAACTATGACGATGCGCTATGCGCACTTGGCACCAGATCATTTGCAGGAAGCAAAGACGTTTAACCCTTTGCGAACTATCAACCAACAGACAACAAGTTAAACAGCGTTGACTGTTTGTTGACAGGCCGAAATGAAAAAGGAGCTACACGCTGTGTAACTCCTTGTTTTTTGGTGGGTCGTGCGGGGATCGAACCTGCGACAAACGGATTAAGAGTCCGCTGCTCTACCAGCTGAGCTAACGACCCGGAAGAGGCGCGCATTGTAGGGGAGCAGGCGAAATTGTCAAGACTGATGTGCGGACAAGCCGACCATATGCCTTTGACTTTCATGGAGTAAAAAATAGGCTTGGGCGAAATATCCTAAGCCTTTTTGTTTTTTGCGTATCGCCAGCGTCGCTATGTATAGCATACGGTCACGCCAACGTCGGCAGATAGACGATGACGCTATAATGCGGGCTCAGATTTTCCATAGGTTTTTATGCGATCACACTCTTCCTCTCATACCCCATCGTCTGCGACGCGCGCCGATTGGCGCACAGTGCGTACCTTGTTGCCGTATCTGCTGGAATTTAAGGGCAGGGTGGTGCTGGTCATCGTGCTACTGGTGCTGGCGAAGCTGACCAGCGTTGCGGTGCCGCTGGCGTTGAAAGAGATCGTGGATGCGATGGGGCAACCCAAGGCCATGCTGGCAGTGCCGGTGATGCTGGTGATCGGCTACGGCTTGCTGCGTCTGTTCAGCACGTTGTTCGGTGAGATCCGCGACGCTGTATTTGCCAAGGTGACGCAGCGTGCGATTCGGCGTGTCGCGATCAAGGTGTTCGCCCACCTGCATAATCTGAGCCTGCGTTTTCACCTCGAACGGCAGACCGGTGGGGTGTCGCGCGATATCGAACGCGGCACGCGCGGCATCAGCTTTTTGCTTACATTCTTGTTGTTCAATATTTTGCCGACCTTGCTGGAGATAGGGCTGGTTGCGGCGATCCTGTTCGTCAAATATAACCCGTGGTTCGCCATCATCACCTTCGCCACGCTGGTGATCTATATCGCATTTACTTTGTTCATCACGGAGTGGCGCATGGTCTATCGCCGCACCATGAACGATATGGATTCCAAAGCCAATACGCGCGCCATCGACAGCCTGCTCAATTACGAGACGGTGAAGTATTTTGGCAACGAACAATACGAGGTGCGCCGCTACGACGAGCAGATGGGCAAGTGGGAAGTCTCCGCCGTGCAGAACCAGACCTCGCTGGCCGCGCTCAACGCGGGGCAGAGCACCATCATCGCGGTCGGCATCACGCTGCTCATGCTGCTGGCGGCGGACGAGGTGGTGCAGGGCAAGATGACGCTGGGCGATCTCGTGCTGGTCAACGTGTTTATGCTGCAACTTTACATGCCGCTGCATTTCCTGGGATTTGTCTATCGCGAGATCAAGAACGCATTGGCCGATATGGAGCGCATGTTCACGCTGCTGAATGAGAACCGGGAGGTGGAAGACAAGCCCGATGCGCTGCCGCTCAAGCTGGAGGCGGGGCGCCTCGAGTTCAGGAATGTGATATTCGGTTATGACCCGGAGCGGCAGATATTGTCCGACGTGAGTTTTGAAATTCCGCCGGGGCATACGGTAGCGGTGGTTGGCGCGAGCGGGGCCGGGAAGTCCACGCTGTCGCGCCTGCTGTTCCGTTTCTACGATGTGAACGGCGGCAGTATTGCCATCGACGGGCAGGACATTCGCGCCGTGACGCAAGCCAGTCTGCGCGCGAGTATCGGCATCGTGCCGCAGGACACCGTGCTGTTCAACGACAGCATTTACTACAACATCGCTTATGGGCGACCCGATGCAACGCGCGAAGAAGTGTTGCAGGCCGCGCAGTCGGCGCATATCCACGCCTTCATCGAATCGCTGCCGCAGGGCTACGACACCATGGTCGGCGAGCGCGGGCTGAAGCTTTCCGGCGGCGAGAAACAGCGCGTGGCGATTGCGCGGGCTATCCTGAAGCAACCCGCCATCCTTATTTTCGACGAGGCCACTTCGGCGCTCGATTCCAAATCGGAAAAAGCGATCCAGGACGAGTTGCGCAACGTGGCGCGCAATCGCACCACGCTGGTCATCGCGCATCGCCTGTCCACCGTGGTGGACGCGCAGCAGATACTGGTGATGGACAAAGGGCGCATCATCGAGCGCGGCCCGCACCGCGAATTGCTTATGCAACAAGGGGTTTATGCGCAGATGTGGGCGTTGCAGCAGCAAGAGGAACATTAACATCTGCTGTTTCCACCTTGATTTATTGAGATTTTAAGGTATGCTCACGAGCCGTGAACCTACTCCGCTGATGGGCCATGAAAAAAAATATTATCGTTTCGTTGTTGTTGCTGAGTCAGAGTTTGGCGGTATATGCGGCAGAGACCGATGTTGCGGTTACACCAAAAGCTGGTGTTGTCGCTACGCCAAAGCAACAAGATGAAGAGCTGACCAGTGCGGTATTCAAACTTACTTCTGCACCCAAGCTGCAATCCGCTATTGCGTTGATCTATGACGAGCGGGGAAAGCGTCCGCTGTATACCAAAAATGCCGAGAATATTGCGCCTATCGCCTCCATCACCAAGCTGATGACAGCGATGATTGTGCTGGATGCGAAGCTGCCGATGGATGAAAAAATCGCCATCAGTACAGACGATGCGGATCATCTCAAAGGGACGCGTTCGCGCATGCGTCCGGGTTTGGCGCTGACGCGCGGCGAGCTGCTCAAGCTGGCGCTGATGGCTTCGGAAAACAGGGCCGCGGCGGCTTTGGCGCGCACTTATCCCGGAGGCACCGGCGCCGCTGTGGCGAAAATGAATGCCAAGGCGCACGAACTGGGCATGCGCTCCACGCGCTTCTTCGATCCTACCGGCCTAAACAGCAACAACGTTTCGACGGCGCAGGATTTGGTGCTGATGGTTAGGGCCGCGCAACACTACGAGCCGATCCACCGATTCACCACGGCCTCTTCGCATACGGTACAGTTTGCGCGGCATCGCCCCTTGCGCTTCAACAACACCAATCCGCTGGTGCGCAACGCTTCATGGGATATCGGCATCAGCAAGACCGGCTACATCAGCGAGGCAGGCCGTTGCCTGGTGATGCAGGCCACCATCTCGAAGCGCCCGGTAATCATCGTGCTGTTGGATTCCTGGGGCAAGCGCACCCGCGTGGGCGACGCCAACCGCATCAAGAAATGGATGGAGAGCGCATCGGCACGGGCCGTGCGTGCCAATAACAGGCGCGGCTGATCCGGGCCGAAATGCCGCAAACAAAAGGGGGCGTACGCTCCCTTTTTATTTTGATATAAAGTACTGCTTTCCGGTAAACCAACCGTAAGATGGCCTGCAGCCAATAGATTGCAGCAAGGAGACATTGATATGAACGATCAACCCGGAAGCGGCATTCTGCAAAAAGAGATGGGCATAGACTCGGCCGAGGTGGCGGTGCGCAAGGCGTTCCTTGAGTTTACCGGGACGGATGTCGCGCTGCTTAAAGAGCTGCATGAGCGTGTGGAGGGGAATCGCGATGCTTTCAGCGAGGTGTTCTATAACCATCTGCAGCGTTTTCCCGAGATTGTCCCGCTCATCGGCGATGCCGAGAAACTGGAACGTCTCAAGCGCACGCAATCCGCCTATTTCGGCCAGCTCACCGAGGGCGAATATGGTCAGGATTATGTGGAGCACCGCCTGCGCGTCGGGATGGTTCACCAGCGCGTCGGGCTGAGCCCCAAGTGGTATATCGGGGCCTATCGCAAATATCTGGGCGAATTCATGCCCATCATTTTCCACCTGCTGGCGGGTGATGCCACAAAATATTTTGCCACCTATAACGCGCTGCTCAAAATCATTTTCTTCGATATGGAGCTGGCGCTGGACACCTATTTTCACGCCGAACGCCAGGCGATTGTCCGGGCAGAGAGATACGCGGAACAGATCATTGCCGACATGCCTGCCGGTCTGGTGGTCGTGGATTCTCTGCTGAATGTACGCTCGGCGAACCAGGCATTGCTGGACATGTTTGATTTGGGCGCAGCAGAAGCCTGTGTCGGTTTGTCGGTGTCCGACCTGTTGAGAGTGAACGGAGATTTAACCGGCGAACTTCAGCAGGTCCTCGAGCATGGGGAAACGCGTGCCGGATTGGCTCTTGAGCAGCACGATGTGCAGGGTAGCCGGTATTATCTGGCCAACATCTCCAGGGCTCAGACGGAAGATGGGCAGATGCTGCTCCTGTTCATGGCGCAAGACATAACGGCTTACAAGCAGGCCGAGGCGCGCATCCAGTGGTTGGCGCATTTCGATGTGCTTACGGGGCTGCCGAACCGGGCATTGCTCGCCGACCGCATCAAATTCGCTCTCAGCATGTCCCAGCGCAGCCACGCGCAGTTGGCGGTCATGTTCCTCGATCTCGACCATTTCAAGAATATCAACGATACGCTCGGTCACCACATCGGCGATGAGTTGCTGAAAGAAGTTGCCAAACGCCTGCAATCCGCAGTGCGCGAGCAGGACACGGTGTCACGTCAGGGTGAGGATGAATTTATCCTGGTGTTGCCGGACACCGATATTGATGGCGCGGCGCGCCTGGCTGAAAAATTGCTGGGGCTCATTGCGCAGCGCTACCAGATCGAACAACATGAACTGGTGATCACTCCTTCGATCGGTATTGCCATGTATCCCGGCGACGGCGAAGATTTCGAGGCGCTCTTCAAATGCTCGGATATTGCGATGTTCCGTGCCAAAGATGCGGGCCGCAACAATTACCGATTTTTTACGCAGGAAATGCAGACGCATTCAGTGCGCGCTTTGCAACTGGAAAACGCCCTGCGCCGCGCGCTGGAACGCGACCAGTTGCGGCTGTATTATCAGCCGCAAGTGTCGTTGCGGGACGGGCACATCATCGGTGCGGAAGCGTTGCTGCGCTGGCAGCATCCAGAATTGGGCGCGGTTTCACCGGCCGAATTCATCCCGGTTGCGGAGGCCAGCGGCCAGATTGTGCAAATCGGGGAATGGGTGCTGCGCAGCGCTGTCCATCAGTTGAAGCGCTGGATGGACGGTGGCTTGGAGCCGATGATTATTGCGGTCAACCTTTCGGCGGTGCAGTTCCGCCATGCCAATCTGCCCGAGTTGGTCACGGCACTGCTCGACGAAGTGAAGCTGCCGCCGCAATACCTGGAGCTGGAGTTGACGGAAGGTGTCGCCATGGGCGATCCGATCGGCGCTATTACGGTGATGAACAATCTGCACGAGCGCGGTATCCGCATGTCGATTGACGACTTCGGCACCGGCTATTCTTCATTGAGTTATCTGAAAAAATTCAAGGTCTACAAGCTCAAGATCGATCAGTCCTTCGTGAGCAATATTGCCGAAGACCCGGAAGACAAGGCCATCGTCAGTGCCGTCATCAGCATGGCGGGCAGCCTCGGTATACAAACCATTGCCGAAGGCGTGGAAACCGCAGGGCAGCTGGCATTTCTGCGCAACCAGGGTTGTAACGAGGCGCAGGGTTATTACTTCAGCAAACCGTTGCCGGCAGACCAGTTTGAAGCGTTTGTGCGGGGTAAGATCAAGGTCTGAGAGTGATCCGGATATTGGTGCCGAGAAGAATGGAAGCGTCGTCCGAAAGCCGGATTGAATGCGTTTTACGGCGGGGACAGGCCGCATAAGTGCCAAGGCAGCTCATTCGGCCATTCTCCACTGGCTGCACTCGGGCTTCGATCAAACGCATCCGCGAGCTTTAAGAGCCAGGGAAATTTGAGGATTACGCAAATGAAACTCGATACCAAAGTAACCCCCTTTTCCATCGTGATGACCGCGAATGATCCGGGGCCGACCACCCACCGGAAAATCCGGATACCCGAGATTTCCTGCCACATCAACAAATTCGTCTTTGGCGTTGTAGCGCGTTTGTCCTGGCCGCGATGTCCCTTTTCGCGCTGAGCGGTTTGAGCGGATCATGTTTTATCCGCGCGACCTGTTATCGTTATGCGGGCCAGGCGAAGTGAGAAGGCCGTGACCGCAGCTATCGCTCTCGATCTGGGCTCGACCTCGATCAAGGCGGGGCTGCTGCGTTACGATGCGACGTTGGGCGACATCGTTTCGTTGCCCGCTCCCGAAATTATTGTCAGCGGCGAGTATTACGAAAGCGATGCGCTGGTTTATGCGGCGCGAGCCGAGCAGGCGCTCGCGCAATGCTTGGCGCAAACCGATGCGCGCCCGCCGCTCGGCCTGTGCAGCCAGCGCTCTTCTTTTCTGATCTGGGAAAAATCGGGAGGCCAACCCATTACTCCGCTCATCTCATGGCAGGATACGCGCGGTTCTGCGAGTTGTGCGGCCTTGCGCGATGCAGAGGCTGCTATTGGTGAACTGAGCGGTTTGCGCCTCACGCCGTATTACTTCGCACCCAAGCTGCGCGTGCTGTTGCTGGAACATCCTTCGTGGCGCGAGCGGCTCGAACGCGGCGAATATCTGGTGGGTACGCTCGACACATTTCTGATCTGGCGCTGGACGAGTGGGCGGCACTATGTCACCGATGCCTCAATGGCTGCGCGTACGCTGCTCATGGATATCCGGCAACAGCATTGGTCGCACGGGCTTTGTGATCTCTTCGGCATTCCATTGCATATTCTCCCGCAGATCAAACCTTCTGATGCACTGGCGATCCGGCTGGATAACGGGCTGATGTTGCAGGCCAGCATGGCCGATCAATCCGCCGCATTTTTTGCCTGCGCCGGTACGGATAGCAAGACGGCGCTGGTCAATCTCGGCACGGGCGGTTTCGTCATGCGCGATATGGCGCATGACGGGCAGGGGCCGGAAGGCTATCTGCGCACCTTGCTGTATTCGACCGAAACAGGCAGTACGCACATCGCCATCGAAGGCACGCTCAATTCCATCGCCGCCGCACTTGCGCCTTTTCCGGCAGAGGAATGTCGCGTCGAGGATATGGCGACGAACGACATTCTTTGCCTGGCCGAGCCCAGCGGTTTAGGTGCGCCTTACTTTCGCGGCAATATCGGTCTCCGTTTTTCGCAGAGCATAGAACATCTGCTTCCGCGCCAGATTGCCGTCTTGTTGCTGGAAGGCATCGTCTTTCGCGTGGCGCGGATAGTGGAGGAGTTTCACCAAACGTCGGCGCTCGAACGGGTCTATCTTTCCGGCGGGCTATCCGGGTTGGTGTGTTTGCAGCAGGGGATAGCGCAGTGTGTAACGATGGGCGTGTATCGCTTGCAACAGGGAGAGGCCAGCCTGCTGGGGGCCGGGATGTTCGCGGCGGGAATGCGGTGTACGCATAACGCCGTGGAAGCCGTCGCCGTATCGAATGGCGCACGGCATCTGCCGGAAAAATATCGGCGCTGGAAGATATGGATCGACGGGTTGTTGGCTAGTGTCGCAAACCAGAAATAACGAAACATGAACGGCGTCTTTTTCCGCCATGCCGCGTTGCATCCCCTTGCCGTATACCCCATACGGCCGCGGGTCTGCGCCTTGCCTGACAAAAAAATCCACCCGTTTCATTGGTCCCGTTATTTCCGGTTTGCGACACGAGCCGCGCGGATTAAGCGGGGCCAATCCAGGTCGATGCGCCCGCAGTTGGGCAAGTTTGCTCCCACGACTTCTTGCGCGGAAGCGGTTAACGGGCATGGCAAGCTGTCACCCCTGATAATGAAACTCGCCATGCCCGTTTCCCCCTATCCAACTTTTCCCCGCTGCCCTCTCCTCAATCCTCTGATGAAACTGCTAGCCAATCGACTAAGCACGATGAAGCTGTGCAAGTCGCTGGTTATCCCGCACACCCCACCCGCCGTTGGCGGGCAGAGTACAAGAGCGGGAGAGGAGGCGAACGAGAAGCGGGTCAAGCAGGCAATCCGCGAAGCGGATGCTCGCAAAGGCAATCTCCAATCCCT
>SCUU01000200.1 GCA_004297065.1 Gallionellaceae bacterium | reverse complement strand
ATTGTAGAATATTGAGTTGGTTTAGCATGACATACTCTACAGTACCTTCAAAGGTAGCTGTGTTAAGGCCTGACTCTTCAAGCTCCAATCTATAGATTGCATCATTGAATCTGTCAGTTCCTGTTGCTGAATCACCATCATTTGATGTACCAAACCTGAATAGATCAACAATTGCGGTATAGTTAGCTGCTGGTATATTTCTACCACCGGTAGCTAGACCAGTTACGTTGACATAGACTGTTACTGTATCACTGTCACCGAATTTGCTAGCTGCATCAGCAGCGTTTGTGATGTCAATTAGTCCTTGGAAGGCAGTATTTCCTGCTAATCCAGAGATTGTTGATAGGGACTTTCTTTGTGCGGTTGGTGACGATGATCCAATTCTTACATTGGAATCACTAGCGTCTTGAATTGAGAAGTTGAGACTTGCGCCAGCTAGAATGTTTGTAGTAGAGTTTGAAGCAAATGATCTCAGGTCATAGTTTAGGTAGTGGTATATACCATTTTGGTTTGTAGATGTTCCTTCCTTTGTTCCGTTAGCAAGGAATGTTTTGAGATCAGCACCTGTAGTTGTTAGGTTGAATTGGAATCCACCTTTATTGAATAGTTGGAATTTAGTACCAATTCCCAATCTTCCTACATCACTTTGGCTGTCAACAGAGAATGCTGTACCAGCAGTTGTTCCAAATGTTTGTGTATCACCAGCACTTTGTCCTCTATCAATAAATGGTTTTGATAGTTTCGATAAAGTGATTGGAGAACCAATCGATATTGCTGGATATACTTTAACATCAGTGTTAGTTAACTTCAAGTCCTCATCTACCTTAGAGTTGAGGTTTGCATCGTTATCTACAAGTTTTACTTTAATCTGTTCGCCAGAGTTCCATTCTCCACCTATTGCACTCTCATCCATGTTTATTGTTGCAAATGAGGTGTCAACTAGTATTGAATGTGATACATCGTTGTATGTAATTGAAGCAGTCTTGCCTCTACATGCATTAGACATAGAACTCGTGCTAACACCCGAGGTAAAACTGTAGCATTGACTATTGACTTTTAGCGTTGATATGTTAGCTTCATCAGTTGAGGTAAATATTCCAGAGTTTGATGATGTTTCTGTTAGTGTGATTGGTAAGCTAGTATCCCTGAGCGTGTTTGTCCTTAATGCCTTTGAAGTTGAGACTGCTGTGTTTGGTATGAACAGGGCTGAGTCACCGTTATCGTTTAATTGTACAACATCGGTACCAACACCTGCGGTATTGTTGTTAAATGTCAACATGCCGTTTTTATCAAACTGCAGTGTTGTCAGGTTTCCAAAGAGGTTCTGTGCACCGAGGTTTTTGCGCTCGACTACCTTTTGTACAGTAGCTTGTGTGGAAGATATGATATCAAATGTATTGCCATCTGCATCTCGACTTCCTGTGTCATTAAAGAGCATGTAGAATACTGTCTTGTTTGTTGTAGAATCACGTACATTGCTACCCCAAGTCCAGCTATCCTCGTTTGTTGGGTCGATGTTTAGCTGAAAGTCTTGTAGTGTGAGATGTACTTGAGCATCAGCTGGATAAGTACTTCGGTCAGTTGAAAGAGAAATGCCTGACATTGAATCAAATGTCAAAGTAGTAGTTTGTACACTGCCTGCTTTGTTGTATTTGATATCAACTGTACCAGTTGGTACAAAGTCGTACAGTTGGATAAATGGCCAATAGTTGCTGTCTAGTAGTCCAAGCTGGCCTACTGAGATAGTTGATGAGCCATGGTTAACTGTAACGTTTTGTCTTATAACATTCATCTCTCTGTTTGATGCTGAAGTTGCACCGCTGTGACGACCATTTGCTTGTGGTGTTGTACATTGTACAAATGCAGCAGTACCATCAGTGCCGTTAACACTACTTGTTCCCGCCACTGCGACTCCTGATTGTACAAATGTAGCATTTGATGGAAGTGCGAGTCCTTCAGTATCTGAAGTAGCAAATCCTAGTAGTTCAAGACCGGATGCTTTGCTACAGAATTTACCAAAGTTAAGTCCTTTGCCTGGTCTTGTGGATGGGTCTGCACCACTTGAAAGACCTGGTTGTGTAGCGTCTGCTGCTTTTGCCATATCAATATCGGCAATGAAAGCATGCCATGAGCCATCGGTACCTTGAATCATTCTAAGTTTCTTGCCGTTGACTGTAACGTCTGGTTCACCGTAAGCCTGATCCAATCGGTTTATGGAAGAGTCGGTAACGACTACCTCGACTACCATTGGTCCTGTCAGTAAATTATTTGAATAACTGTTTTCTGCAGATACGAACAAGTTTGCGTTGTGAGATGCGTGTGCCTGTGGCATTGTGCCAGGGAAGGCAACGCTTAGCCCACCAGCAAACATAATTGTCATTAGTGTAAGACTAGTTAGTTTCCTTACAATTTCGTTTTTCATGTTATTGTCGTTTTGTCAAAAAATGAGTATATAAGGCTAATGGACGTTTTGTTCACATTTTTGCTTTATTATGTATATTTTTTATTCAGAATGTAAACTATGTAAATTTTTTTGATCGATTGATGTAGTATTTAGATTGCTGAAGTAATG
>SCUU01000128.1 GCA_004297065.1 Gallionellaceae bacterium | reverse complement strand
TCTAATTTGTACTCCAGTGTGTACGCCGCTCTCTTGCCATTTTCTGCTGTCATTTTTGCGTCTCCTTAACTTGAATTTTATACCCGGTTAAGAAATACGTTTTTACGGGGCAAGGTCAGTCCACTATAACCGCAACGTCTGTTGGAACTTTACGCGATGCGCTGGGCGATTGAAGTCGCCTCAGTTAACGCGCTCCTGCGCATGGTGGCATAATGTATTTCAGTGAAACTTCAGCCTAATAAGTGACAATTCTTTAATAAAAGTAAATCATTAAGTTAAGTATATTTAACTTTTATTAAAATATAGGTAATTCCATAATTCATTCCATCAATCGTCTCTACGTGTCGCAATCTACTACGCATATGTTATTGAAAACTCAGACTACCATGACTTCTATGGAGGTCTCTTCAACAATATCGAAATGACGGCGGTTTTGAGCAACATAGATATGATCCAAAAACACATTATTCAATTTTTTAGTCAATCTAGGAAAAGTAATGCAACCACTTGTCGGTCTGATTATGGGCTCAGTTTCTGACTGGGAAACGCTTCAGCATACTGCGCAAACCTTAGACAGGTTAAGTATTCCGCATGAAGTGCAGGTTGTCTCCGCCCATCGCACACCCGATTTGCTATTTGAATATGTCGGTAGCGCCGAGAAACGGGGTTTGGAAGTAATCATCGCAGGGGCAGGTGGTGCTGCACATTTGCCTGGCATGGCAGCGGCCAAAACGGCGCTTCCCGTACTTGGCATACCGGTACAGTCCCAGATGCTCAACGGCCTTGACTCACTGCTTTCTATTGTACAGATGCCTGCCGGCGTGCCGGTTGGCACACTCGCCATAGGTAAAGCGGGTGCAATTAATGCAGCACTCTTCGCTGCTAGCATCCTCGGCAACAAGTATCAGGATATCCGCATCAGATTGGTCGAATTCAGGCGAAATCAGACTGAAGCTGTTCTTGCTCGACCAGACCCAAGGGCGGGCGCATGATCGTAGGCATCGTTGGCGGCGGCCAGCTTGCGCGTATGCTTGCGTTGGCGGGGCAACCGCTGAATTTTGAGTTTCTCATCCTCGATCCAGCACCAGATGCAAGCGCCGCGCCATTGGGCACACATATGTGCGGAAATTACAACGATCAAGCCCTACTTGCCGATTTTGCCAAACGGGCGGACGTTGTCACCTACGAGTTTGAAAATGTACCGCTGGAGAGCATAAAATACCTTTCTGAACACGCAACTGTGCACCCAAGTCACCATACGCTTGCTATCGCCCGAGACCGGATGCGCGAGAAAACCATGTTCCGTGAACTTGGCATTCCTACACCGCCTTTTGCAGAGGTAAATTCCCGAACCGATCTGGAGAACGCAGTAACCGAAATCGGTTTACCTGCTATTCTCAAGACCCGAACACTGGGTTACGATGGTAAAGGGCAAGCGATATTGCGTAGCCTTGGCGATCTGGATATTGCCTGGAAACAACTTGGCAGCATGCCACTCATTCTGGAAGGATTTATACCTTTTAACCGGGAAATATCCGTCATAGCCATACGCGGGCTTCAAGGCGAAACCAAATTTTACCCTGTTTCAGAAAACATCCATCGAGACGGCGTCCTGCTTCTTTCAACAAGCTGCCCCGATGATCCGATGCAGCAACATGCACAAGACTACGCAAAACGATTATTGGATTCACTGAATTGTGTTGGTGTACTTGCTCTCGAATTATTCCAGGTAGGCGAAACGCTTCTCGCTAACGAAATGGCACCCCGGGTGCACAACTCAGGTCACTGGACTATCGAAGGTGCCGAGACAAGCCAGTTTGAAAACCATCTGCGGGCGATATTGGGATTACCATTGGGGGCCACAACCCCCGTGGGATACGCTGCAATGGT
This sequence comes from Gallionellaceae bacterium, assembly GCA_004297065.1. GTDB lineage: Bacteria > Pseudomonadota > Gammaproteobacteria > Burkholderiales > Gallionellaceae > PALSA-1006. The sequence goes on along the minus strand of SCUU01000128.1, from coordinate 16,876 downwards.
TAACTTTATCGGTACTATTCCCAAATCAGAACAGGTGCTGGCGTTGCCTGGCGCACATTTGCATAATTATGGCAAAGAAGAGCGCCCAGGCCGCAAGCTTGGCCACGCTACGCTGCGGGCACAAAACGAACAAGTCTTGCTGGAAGGAATTGATCGGTTACTGACACTTGCTCAACCTGAGACCGAAACCTGAATACGACGAGCAATATAAAGCGGCAAAACAATCAACGGGATAGACCGCACAAGTTACTGTGCAAATTAAACATCACGCAAGTAACGTTCAGATCTGTAACGCGCCCTGAGCAGCGCGCCGCAATCTGTCCCTGACCGCTAGCCAGGGCATTGTATCTGGCGGGGCTTCAAGAAGCAGATGATCAAACCCGGCGCTGTCGAGGCGGCGTAGTGTCGAATAGAGTACGCGGGCATATTCATCAGGCTGCCCAGGCATAGGCACATAAGCACAATAGCCCGAGCCACATTTATCCGCTTCACCCAGAACCAGCACTGCCACATTACGTCCTTCAGCAGCGAGCCGAAATCCCCTCATGCATAACGTTTCAGCCGAGTGCAGCTCCAGCGGCGTTGCCGGTGCATAATGCGCAGCCAGCGCCCCCGGGACGCGCACCGCTTGTCCGACAGGCTGAGTCAACATGATTGATTGCAGAAGTACATCTTCTATCGCAGCCACCTGGATACCACCCGGCCTTAACAGTACGACGTTACCCTTGACCAGACTAACAATAGTGGATTCCAAACCTACCCGACATGCCCCCCCATCCAGAATCATACCAACATGAGCACCCAACTCATCGCGCACATGTTGTGCTCTGGTTGGGCTTACCCGGCCGAAACGATTAGCTGAAGGCGCTGCAATCCCGCCGCCAAACTCACGTAGCAAGGCAGTCGCAACGGGATGATCCGGTACACGCAAACCGACTGTCTCCTGCCCGCCCGTAACTTCGTTCAATACCCGCTTGCCTCTCTGAAGTATCATGGTTAATGGCCCCGGCCAGAACGCATCGGCAAGTTGCCATGCTACCTCCGGGATATCTCGCCCCCACTCAGCCATTTGAGACGCATCAGCAATATGAATAATTAACGGATGATCGGCTGGTCTGCCCTTCGCTTCAAATACCCGGCGCAGCGCAAGTGGATTGGCTGCATCAGCACCCAACCCGTAGACTGTCTCTGTAGGAAATGCGACTGTGTCGCCCGCGCGTAGCAATTCAGCTGCGGCGTGAATAGCATCCAGAGTAACCATCCCAAAGTTCAAAGTATCAATCTGCCAAAAATTGATTTTCTTTCTTCTTCTGCAGAAACACCCACTTTTACTTCTCCAGCGCCAGGTGCGGATTTCTCTGTGGAAGGTTCTGCAGCCTGCATTGCAGCAGCAGCTCCGCTGAACGGCCACCACTCCCCCATACCTTGATACAGCGCTCCACTTCGAGACGAACCACATCGCGCACGCCTGCCATGATAGCGGCGTAACCCTCGGCTCCTGCCAGTGCATTATCCCGGATACGCTTTGCCGCAATATCCAGCAACGTCGAACTATAGTTTATTTTGGCTGCGCCAAAGCCGATCATGCGACGCAATTGATCGTCAGTAAAGCCAACACTATCATGGATTCCAAGTGGGATGCCCACGGTCTGATTGATTTTTGAGAGTCGGGTGAAGTCATATTTGTTGCCGCCGCTATTCAAGCGATTGACCGATACCGCCAAGCATTCCACGCCAGTACGCTCAACATAATATTTAGCTTCGAGCGGCGACGTTGTGCCGCTGCCGGAAGATTGCGCGTCCTCATTAGCCTGATCATTTTCAAGCAGACCAACTTGACCTACAACCATCACACCATGAGGCGCTGCCAAGCCGACCACTTTTTTAGTGAGCGACACATTTTCAGGCAACGGGCGAGAAGATGCATTAAAAACCACCCCCCCACACCCCATTTCAATGGCTGCTTGCGCTGCTTCCGGCGTATCTTTTACCTCAATCTGAAAAGCAACCGGAATAGACGCACGCTGCCCCATTTCTATGACTGCCCGCGACAATGACTCGATATTATCCGTGCCAGGATAAAACTTGGAAACGCTCAAAATAATCGGAGCACGCATATTTTCCGCAGCATCAACCACCCCCTCCAAGATATCCCAGCCAGCCACACCAAATGCACCCACTGCGTATCCATGACTGTAGGCGTGGCTAAGCATGTCTTTCATATCAACCAATGGCATTCCCAATCTCCTGAAAAATTTAGCTTGCTACATTTGCAAGACCGCTCCACTCTATCTGAGCAGGTTTTTCTCACCAAATTCATCGATACTATTAAGGATGTGCTGAACAAGTCTGGTTTCGTCACTCCGGCGAAATCCGGAATCCAGTGATTTCAATCAACTGGACACCGGCCTGCGTCGGTGTGACGACTTATTCAGTGTTTCCTTAGGTTAATCCGTTACCGCGCCCAGGCTTGCCGACGACACCAGCCTGGCGTACTTGGACAATACGCCACGCGTGTAACGCGGTGCGGGAGGTTGCCAGGCTTTGCGGCGGCGCGCGAGCTCTTCGTCGGGGACATTGAGCTGGAGCAGGCGCGCATCGGCATCAATGGTGATGGAGTCGCCTTCCTGCACCAACGCGATATTTCCACCCACCGCAGCTTCGGGCGCGACGTGGCCCACCACCATGCCGTAGGTGCCGCCGGAAAATCGCCCGTCGGTGATCAACCCCACACTGTCGCCCAGGCCCGCGCCGACGAGGGTGGAGGTGGGCGACAGCATCTCGCGCATACCAGGCCCGCCCTTGGGGCCTTCGTAGCGGATGACCACGATATCGCCGCGCTTGATTTTCTGCGCCAGGATCGCTTCCATGCAAGACTCCTCGGACTCGAATACGCGCGCCGGACCAGTGATTTTGACCTGCTTGAAGCCGGTGATTTTTGCCACCGCGCCTTCCGGCGCAAGATTGCCTTTCAGGATGGCGAGGTGTCCTTGCGCATACATGGGATTGTTCCAGGGGCGGATCACGTCCTGATCCTCTCCGGGTTCCGCCGGAATATCCTTTAGGATTTCCGCGACGGTCTGGCCGGTAATGGTGAGCGCATCGCCGTGCAACACGCCGTGCGCGAGCAATATCTTCATCACCTGTGGAATGCCGCCCGCCCGATGCAGGTCGGTGGCGACATAACGGCCGGACGGTTTGATGTCGCACAGCACCGGCACGCGCGCACGTATGATCTCGAAGTCATCAATCGTGAGCGGCACCCGTGCGGCGTGCGCGATGGCGAGCAGATGTAACACCGCGTTGGTGGAGCCGCCCACGGCCATGGCCAGCGCAATCGCGTTTTCGAAGGCCTGGCGCGTCAATATCTGGCGCGGCAGGATTTGTTTATTGATCGCGTTCACCAAAACTTTCGCGGATTCCTCTGCGCTCACGGCCTTTTCTTCGTCCTCGTTCGCCATGGTGGAAGAGTATGGCAGGCTCATGCCCATGGCCTCGAAGATCGAAGACATGGTGTTGGCGGTAAACATGCCGCCGCAGGAGCCTGCACCAGGGCAGGCGCGTCGTTCGATTTCCAGCAGTTCCTGCTCGTCGATTTTGTGCGCGATGTATTGGCCGACCGCCTCGAAAACGCTCACGATGGTGAGATCATGGCCTTGGTAATGGCCCGGCTTGATGGTGCCGCCGTAGACGAAGATCGCCGGAATGTTCATGCGCGCGATGGCGATCATCGCCCCCGGCATGTTCTTGTCGCATCCGCCGAGGGCGAGCACGCCATCCATGCTCTGGCCATTACACACGGTTTCGATGGAATCGGCGATTACCTCGCGCGACACCAGCGAATATTTCATGCCCTCGGTGCCCATCGAGATGCCGTCGGAGATGGTGATGGTGCCAAACATCTGCGGCATCGCACCAGATGCTTTGAGGGCAGTTTCCGCGCGCGAAGCCAGCACACCGATGCCGATGTTGCAAGGCGTGATGGTGCTGTGCGCGTTTGCCACGCCCACGATGGGTTTATCGAAGTCCTTATCATCAAACCAAACCGCGCGCAGCAGGGCGCGGTTGGGCGAGCGCTGTACGCCCTGGGTGACGGTTTTGCTTCTGTGGTTGTCTGACATTATTAATCTCCTAAGAATTTAAGCCGCAGCGAAAGTGCGGCGGAAATTTACGTGTAAAGGCACGCGCTCGCCGAGAACGTCGCGAGCGGGATTTTGCGAGCGACCATTACGTTCATTCATTCGACCAGTCTCCACGCAATCGTTTCTCCGGCACGCAGCGGCACCAGCGTATCTGCGCCAATATTGATCTCCGATGGCACTGGCCAAGACTCCTTCACCAGCGTCACGCGATCGCGGTTGCGCGGCAACCGGTAAAAATCGGGGCCGTGAAAACTCGCGAACGCCTCCAGCCTATCGAGCGCGCCAGCCTGCTCGAATGCCTCGGCATAAAGCTCAAGCGCCGCGTGCGCGGTGTAAATGCCGGCACAGCCGCAGGCGGACTCCTTGGCGCGGCGCGGATGCGGCGCGCTGTCGGTGCCGAGAAAAAACTTCGGGTTGCCGCTCGTGGCTGCAGCGACGAGCGCTGCGCGGTGCGCCTCGCGCTTCAAGAGCGGCAGGCAGTAATGATGCGGCCTCAAGCCCCCCTCGAACAGCGCATTGCGGTTGAGCAGCAGGTGGTGCGCGGTGATCGTTGCCGCGACGCTGTTCGGGGCCTGGCTGACGAACTCGACCGCTGCGCGCGTGGTGATGTGCTCCAGCACCATGCGCAGGCCGGGGAACTCGCGCACCAGCGGCGCCAGATGGCGCTCGATGAATACCGCCTCGCGGTCGAAAACGTCCACTGCGGGATCGGTCACCTCGCCGTGCATGAGCAACGGCAAGTCGTGCCGCTCCATCGCGGCGAACACCGGATAGCAGCGCTTGATATCGGCCACGCCAAACTCGGAGTTCGTGGTCGCGTCCGCCGGGTAATACTTGACCGCATGCACGGCATCACTCACCTTGGCCGTAGCGATCTCGGACGGCGCGGTGTCCTCGGTGAGGTGGAGCGCCATCAGCGGCTCGAACGACATACTCTCCGGCAACGCGGCCAGGATGCGCGCGCGATAAGCCAGCGCCTGCTCCGTCGTGGTCACGGGCGGCTTGAGATTGGGCATGATGATGGCGCGCGCAAACCGCCGCGCTGTGTCGGGGAGCACCGAGACCAGCACTCCACCGTCGCGCAGGTGCAGATGCCAATCGTCGGGGCGTACGAAGGTCAGCCGGGTCACAGTTCGTGCCGGCATGCCGACCTCAACGTCGTGGCTTGTTGTGGCGTCATCAGTCCCATTGCCTCTCCATTCGGATCGTCCGACTCCATTCCTCATCCAAGAACAATCCGCCCGTGACCGGATCGTAATAGATCGGCCGCTCGATCCGAAGCGGGTAACGGGTATTGAGTCGTTCGATCTCGGTACAAACCTGTTTCTCTGGCGTGTCGCGGGCAAAAGCGGGAGAATAGCGACCGACCCTCGCGGTGTCCCCTCGCGCAAGCGCGAGTAGCGCATCGAGCACCAAATCGTGGGACAGCCCCATGTCGGCGTTAACGTGAAACTCGCGCAGCGATTCGTTTGCCCTTTCTCCCTTCGGGGGAAAGTTGGATAGGGGGAAATGGGCGTGGCAAGTTTCATCATCGGGGGCGGCACACTTGCCATGCTCGTTAGTCTCCGGACACGGGGGCTCGATCGACGCGACCGACCAGACACCCCACAAGGAGAAAGTTTCCCGCACCGCCAGCGTGATTACCTTATTGGTGTGCAAGCGCAGCGTCAGTTCCTGCGGAAGCTCGATGACCGCCTGCTCATCAATCCAGGCACCCAAGAGCCGTCCGTCGGCGAACGAACCGCTTTGACGACTGCGACAAAACGCGAGAAATTCCTCCATCTGTCGACAGGCGTAGACAAGGTCGTCTGCCGTGCGGATGAACAGGAGCAGCAGGCTCGTTGTTCTACCGGCCCGTGTTTCATGGGCGGTCGTTCTCATGGTGCGATCCATTCCATGCGCTTCAGTCTCACGGGTTGCAGTAATCACAGCGGCCCGGACTGGCGTATTGCCGGTCGGTGCGCTCGTGCGTGACACGGTGCCCGCACTTGAGGCAGCCATGTATCCCGGCGCGGGGCTCGCGGGTCGGCGCGCCGCAGTCACTGCAGGGCAGTCCTGCGATTCGCTCGACAATCCAGAATCCGGGCGTGCCGCAGGCAGGACAATGAGAGCGGAGCTTCTTTGCCAGATCCTCGACCGCCAGCCGGATGTTATCCATGCGTGTGGGATTGGCATGGGCGCGGAGATCGACCTCGAGAAACACGCGGTCGCTTGCCGACTGCGCGGTCGCCCAAGCGTAGGCGGCTTCGAGTTCCGGCCAGTCGGCTATCCCCTTGCGGATACGCGGATCGTCCTCGCCTTCCGGTCTCAGCACCAGACGGTGTTCGGGAAAACCGGCCTTGCGGGCGAACGCCTCGGCGGCGGCCCAGTCTTCCGCCAGATGGTGGGCGCTGTTCGCCTTACCCTCCGCCACACCGACCACCTCGATTTCGCGAAGATCGTCGATGAAAATCAAAAACTCCACGTTCCAAGGAAACATCCCCGCGAACGGATCCGGCCCAAAGGAGCCCTCGCTTGCCAACCCCAGCGACAACCCTGCGAGCTCCATGCCGATACGCGCCTTGTTGCGCGCTGCCTCCAGCTGGGTACCCGGGCGCGGGATGTCGCGGGTAAAGGTGCCGAGGCGGTCGGTGTCGTAGCCGCTCTCATGCCGTACCCGGCAGCCCAGGGCACTCTCCAGTACAGGGGCGATGACGCGTTCCTTGCCATGCCGTGTCAGCAAGACCATCTCGACGCCGGAATAAGAAGAACCACCCGACGTCATGGCAGCTCCAAGCGACCCGTCCTCCTTAGTCATGCGCTAGTCGGCTGCAGCATGTCGGACCGTTCCCAATGGGCGTCAGATACGCGGCGGTATACGCCACCATCCCCGCCAATTTGGAAAAGGTGCAGCCAGCCGTTTTCCACCAGCTGACGCACCAGGACATGGCGAGCAATTATGACGTCCATGGCTGCCTGGGGGGCATCGATGAAGACACTCAGCCGCAGCGGTTCATGCACCCAGCGTTTGCCGTCGTGCAGGGACTGCATCGGCAGACCGACGCGCAGATCGCCACCGTTGCCCTCCAGCACGCCGATGGCCCCACCTACCACATTGTGCAGCACCTTGTTGCCACTGCCGAAGCGTTGATTGTCGACTACGGAGCCGTAGTACTGCATGTTGATCCAGTTGGCTACCACCATAGGCGCAGTCATGATCAGTTCCAGGATCTGAAAGCCATTGTCGGCTTGCCACTGGTAATCATGCAGGAAGGCTCGCCCACCCAGATCCATGCTAGCCGTGCGCACCCGCGGTGCGGCGATAAAGGCGGCGTTGTTGGCCAGCGCCCATTCCGGCCGCACCTGGGACCAGTCACGGCTGCGCTGGCGCACATTAGCCTCCACCGCCTGGTCGGTCTGGCCGACGATTCCCAGCAACGCTGAACGCTGCATGCGCGTCAGGTCACCGGCTTGCTCCAGCCACTGGCGCAGTTGCGCCAGATCCTGGACCAACTGCTTGGGTACGTCATCGGTATCGAACAAACGCACCTCGTCCGTGGTAGTGTCGTGCAAACCAGCCAGGAACCAGGTGTCCTCGGGGATTACAATGCCCCGTTGGTGCAAGTCGCGTCGCACTGCCGGTTGATTCAGCAGAGCAACCACCACACGGGCACTGGCCTCGCCGGTCTGTCCGGCGCAGGCACCGCAGTCCAGGCCGGTGGCGTGGGGGTTGTTCACCGTGGTGCTGCCGTGGCCGGCCAACAGCACCAAGCGCCCGAAGTTGTCGGTCATGGACATGGCACGCAGAATACGTTCGGCATGCCCAACCCAATCGGACGCCGGGATTCCCGAATCCGCATGGTGAGGGCAGGACTGCGCCTTGGGTACCTCCGCCAGCGTCGGGCCTATTCGATCGATGATCTGCTGGTCGAGACCCTGAGTGAAAGGATCGGGAACCGGCCGGCTCCAGCCGAAGCTGTCAGCCAGCAGTTTGGGCGCGTACATCAGCCCGGCGGCCTCGACAAAGGAAAAGCAGGAGGACGCCGACAGTTTGAAGCCCTTCCATGCCTTGAACAAACCAATACGCCTGCGCCTCTTGGTCATCTCATTGGTCGTCTGCCGATCGCCGTCCTTGACCTTTTCGTAGATGCGATAGGCCGGATTGAAGATTACCGGCACATGGCTATGGCCGGCACTGGCGCCCAGGGGTACGTGCTCGATGAAGATGCCGAAGAAGCCGGCGAAACCGATGGTCTGCACCGATGGCGCCACGGTCTCCAGGGAACGGCGAAACACTTCAGAACGCACGTCGATGCAGAAAGCCGCCTGGGCCGCTGGCCTAGTGCGAGGGCCGTTCCGGGGTGCGCTTTTCAGGCCTGCGATGACCATGCGCTGAAAGCCGATTTCCATGGCGGTGAGCATGATGCGGTCGATCTCCGCTGCCGCTTGGCGCTTGGCAGAGGGCGGACGCATGCTGGCGGCCAACATCTCGCGCCAGCGCGCCGCCAGGGCCACCGATTCTTTTTCCTTGAACAGCAGCACATCCCAAATCAGGCGGATGGCCAACAGATCCACGATGGAATCGTCCTGCCCTCCGCTGAGTTCTGCCTGCCAGCGCAAGTAACGGGCCCAGGCCGCCCAGCCTCCTATGCTCAGCAGTGAGGCATGCAGGTAACGCTCCATTCCTTCATTCGGGATATCCAGTTGAGCAACGGCCCAGGCGATGGCGGTGCGCGGATCGGCAGGCAGCCGGCCGACTTCCGAACGGAAGTGGTGCAGCCCCATCATCGCCGGACTGCGGTCGATAGCGGCAGCCTTGCGCCAGGATGCATACAGAGAGTGGTGACGCCAAGGCATGGCCACGATAGCTTGGCCCAGATCAAAGTAGGCAGCACAGTGCAAACTGATGCGCTCGGTGACAAAACTTGACCAGAGGCCTCCCTCCACCTGCTCCAGCACCTCGCTGACAGGGGTCATGCCCAGTCGGGGGCGGGGCGCCGCTGCAGCCAGAGTCCACTCAACTATCGCTATATCCAGGTGGCTGCCACAGCGCGCGATGGCTTGCTGCAGGTCTTCGCTGGAGATGCGACCGTTTGCCAGTTGCTCGCGGTAATAGTCGCGCGGCATATAAAGGTTGGAGCCGGTGATGCGGGCCAGAGTGTCTGAGGCCACTTGGAAACTGTGGTCGCTCAGCCCGAAGAAGGGATTGACGGCAACGAAGTGCTTCAGCGGCCACAGTGGCGCGATTCGCCCGCAGGCTGCATCGATGCACCGGTTCAGATCGGCGGTATCGAGCGCTGCCAGTGCGCGTGACCCGGTTTGCACTGTCTGCTCAGCCCCCGCTTGAGATGCGTATTCTTTGCGGATCGCTCCCTCGGGCTCACTTAGGGTAATTCTATCGTTTATATTCATAATCATCCTCCGTGGGATTTTTGTGCGGCAAAGGGTGTGGGCAGGCTGCCCTGAATCGGCGTCGGACTAGGCCACACGCGCTGCAACAACCGGGTGATGTACACGTCGATGTACAGGCCGTTGTAGAGGTGCATGTAGAGACCTTCGACCAGGGGTGCCGTGGCGTATTTGAGAACCATCTGCAACATCAACAGCGCCAGAAAAACACCGACGATGGCGAGAGCCAATGCGCTCTGAAAAGGCCCGGCCATATCCTGTATATTTGGCACGTTGCCCTGCAAGGCCATCTCGAACAGGGCATGCAAGGTGAAATAGGCGATGCAGACTATGGCGCTCAACCCCAGACCGCGGAGCAGGAATGCGCCGTTGCTCATCACGCTGGCCGTTTGCAGCAATAGTTGGCCCATGGCGATCGCGACGATGGTGCCTGCGGCGATCAGAGCCGGTTGCGCCTCCGGGGTGATGCCGAAGACAGCCCCCACGGCTACCGCCATGAGCCCACCGGTAGCCAGGGCGATGACCAGGCGTCCGGGCTTGAAGTCGCCGGTACTGCTCGTAATGGCTGGCGCCCGGAAGGTGTCCACACCACTACCGGACGCCAGAAAGGCGTGGGCCTTATACAGGGAGTGGGCCACCAGGTGCAGCATGGCCAGGCTGTAGAGCCCGAGGCCACACTCCATCAGCATGAAGCCCATTTGCGCGGTGGTGGACCAGGCCAGCGACACCTTGATGCTGGTCTGGGTGAGCATCACCAGGGAAGCAAGAGCCAAAGTGATGAGCCCGATCACTGCCAGGGTGCCCAGTGCGAGTTCAGATTGGGACATGATGGGACTCATGCGGATGACCAGGAAAGCGCCGGCGTTGACGATGCCTGCATGCAGCAGTGCGGACACTGGCGTGGGCGCTTCCACAACTTGGATCAGCCAGCCATGGAGGGGAAACTGGGCGGATTTGAGGACAGCGCTCAGCACGATCAGCATCGACGCCCATTGCAGGGCCGGCGGTAATGGGCCTTGCATCGCCGCCATGCTGCTTAAAAGGTCGGAGTACTCAAGACTATGCAGGGTCGAGCCGATCAGAACAATGGCGGTGAGATGACTCAGATCGCTGATGCGGTTGGCAATGAACTTCTTATGCGCGGCCAACTGGGCGGCCCGACGCTCTCGATAGAACGTCAGTAGTTGGTGCAGACACAGGCTATTGGAGATCCAAGCCAGCCAGAACATGAGCATGTTGCCCGATATGATCAGGGCCAGGATGGTGCCTAAGGTCAGACTAAGCCACTTGTGAAAGCGGCCCTGACTGCGATCCCCGTCAAGATAGTTGCGTGAGTAGCGGGTCACCACGGCGCCGACGAAGGACACCAGTACCAGCATGATAACGGTGACACTATTGACGTAGGCGCTGATGGAAAAAGCGCCGATATCTCCTGGCAGATCGATGGTGTAGAGGGTCCAGGTGCGGGTGCCGTCGAAGCTGTAGACTGCTGCCGCCAGCAGGGCGCTGAAGCAGGCTGACCAGGAAAGGGTGCCGTTCAGTCGCGCCATGAATTGTGAACGCTGGTTGGCCCAGGCGGTCGGTATCAGCCCCGCCAACAGCAGGATCAATGGTGCCACCAGGACCAGAATAGGTGTTAGAAGGCTTGATGTGGATTGCATGACAATCTCCGTTTAGAGTTTGGGAAAGGGGTGAAGAGCATCCTTTTCTGCCCCAGGGAGGACGGAAGGAGACAGGCGTATTGCCTTCTTACCGGCACGGATCTCGGCGCTGCTTGATGGCTCATGGTTCGATTCCTGGGTACACAAAGTGATTTGGCGGTCGCACAACATGCCACGTGACCAGCACCACCATCGGTGGTAATGAGGCATACAATCCCCGCGTAAACGGCAGATCGGCGAGATGTGCATGAAGCATGCTCTGAGGCATCAGTATCAGCGCTACCGCAATCCCGGCAAGGAGATATTGGCGCAGGTTTTCACGATTCAGCAGAAACCAGCGCAGGAAGGGAAACAGGTTTTCAACCTTGATGCTCTTGAAGAAATTCATCGGGTCAGCCCCATATAGAGCATGGGCAATTTCTCGGGCAAACGCTGCACGTGATCCACCACCATGTAATTTCTTGCGCCAAATATTCGCGACACATACTGATCGGCTCTGGGATCCAGAGTGAGGCAGTAAGTGGCTATTCCATTTCTGGTCAGCTCCTCCACCGCTTTCTTGGCGTCGAAACGCAGATATTGAGGATCGCGCACGTCGTTGTCTGCCGGCTCGCCATCGGTTATCACCAGCAACAGTTTTTTATTGCTGGGTTGGCGTTTCAGTATCGAACCGGCATGGCGCATCGCAGCGCCCATGCGCGTGGATAGCTGACCGCTCATGCCCGCCAGCCTGGCCTTGGCATGGTCGTTGTAAGGTGCGCCGAAATCCTTGTAACGGAAATATTCGATATCGTGGCGGCCGTTGGAATCGAAGCCATGAATGGCGAAAGGATCGCCAATCTTGTCCAGTGCGTCGGCCAGCAACACAGTCGCTTCACGTGCCAGTTGCAACACGGTGCTTTCCGAACCCAGCACGGCATCATTAGTGGACTCTGACAAGTCGATAAGCAGCAGCACCGACAAGTCACGCACCTTGCGCACATTGCGCATCATGATGCGGGGGTCGGGCTGTTCGCCCATGCGCATTTCTATCATCGCACGCACCGCAGCATTCAAATCAACTTCGTCACCGTCTTCAACTTTACGGATGCGCTGCACTCCTTGCGGCTGCATGGCTTCAATCAGATGCTTGAGTCGACCTATGATGGGTTTGTGCTTGACCACGATATCGTCAATGATTTCCACCTCGCCAGACTTGGCGCGTTTTTCCAGCACCGTGCACCAGTCCGGCCTGTCCAGCTGCATCTGATAATCCCACTCTGGATAGTGATAGGGTTCGGGCGGCGGCTCGCGGCCTTCCTGCTGGTTGATGCTGGTAGTTTCCTCGTCGCGGAAAAACTCGCTGTTCAACACCCAAATTTCATTGGCGTCATCACCCGCGCCAGGCACGTCGAGCGCATTGATCATTTCCATTACGCTGACATTTTTGCGTATCTGCTGCGAACTCATACCGGAGACAATCTGTCCGGTCTCGCGTATATCCTCAAACTCCCACATATAGCGGTTATCATCGCGGTACGGTATATCGATGTGGTCGTTGGACTGGCTGTAGGTCACGCCCATGAGCTGCAATTCGGCTGCCAGCTGCTTGCCGATTTCAGGCACCCACCCGGTCACATTGCCCTGATCTTTTTTCTCATTAAACAGCCGGTATCCGAGAGACACCCAGGCGTGACGGTCCTGATAACTTTCATCCTGCAAACGCCGCGCCAGTCTTTTCATCAGGGCGACAGAAGTCTCACCGGATTGCGGGGTGGCGGTATGCAACGCAGACCACGCCTGCCTGAGACCGGGAAATTTTTCCATAGCCAGTTTTTCGATACGCGCATCCTCGATCAGCCCGCTCAACACCAGCTGCAATGCGCTCAAACCGGTATCATCAAATTGTTTGCTGGTATATACCTGATGACAGGCTGCATGGGCCGCACTGGCACGATAGAGCTCGATGCCGGTGACACGCTTTTCTTCACCCTCGTCTGAGGTGTAAACATAGTCATCATAGGCATCGGGCAAATGGATGATGTAGCCATCGATATAGGGCTGATAGCCTTCCCGCTTTTCAAAATCACCGCTGGTGGGACGCATGAAAAAATCACGTGCCCATAGCGCGCGCAAATACATACCCATGCGCCGCTGCACGTCGATGAACAATGTACCCTTGCGTTCCTTTTGCAACACACCCACGGACTCGGGGCTTTCCAGGCTGAAGTATTTAAGCTGACCTTCAAAATTGGTTTTGTGCGCCTGCGCACCCCACAAGGTCCAGCGGCGCAAGCCGCCCAGCGTAAGCTGGCCGAGCAATACATCAAGGTGATCCAGCATCGGCTTTAAGCCGCGCGGTGCCTGTGCCAGCAGGGTATCCAGCAGATGCAGATAACCGCGGAAGAGTTCGGGATCGCCCAGCCGTGCTGCTGCCACCGGGCTGGTGGAAAAGATGGAAGCTATTACCGAGGCACTGGTTTTGGAATACATCTTGATGGTTGCAGCCAGCATGTCGCTGACCGCATCTTCACCCAGTTCACGCGCTACAGCCGGTGCGCTCTGGATAAAAGATACGACCAGATCGGAACCGCGGCCCAATGATTTGAGTCCGGTTGCGCCCTCAAGGTAATATTTTTCAATTCCGCGCGAGCTGAATACACGCGCTGCCTCGCCCCAGGATGCCCGCAAGACTTCGCCGGCGTGCTCGCCGAGCTCGTCCAATATATCCTGATACTGTTCGAGTTCAACTGCCATGCTACGGCTCCCTATGGTGTGTTGAGGCTAACTGTTCGTTTTCAGGTTAACGGGCATGGCGAGCAGCCACCCCTGATAATGAAACTCGCCATGCCCGTTCCCCTCACCTCAATCCTCTCCCGCAAGCGGGCGAGGAGGCGAACGAATCGCTACGCGAGTTTCACGTTAAAAGAAGGTACTTACTGCCGCATCCAGCGCATCCCGCATATCCGGGTCGTCAGTAATCGGTCGCACCAGTGTCATCCGGCAGGCGGATAACGGGTTTACGCCACTTGCAATCAGGCTGCCCGCGTAGATCAGCATACGTGTGGAAATACCTTCGTCGAGTCCATGACCCTTGAGATTGCGCGCACGCTCGGCAATCGACACCAGTTTGTTTGCGACATCCAGCGACCCCCTGGTTTCATGCGCAACAATTTCTGCCTCGATTTCATGTGAAGGATAGTTAAAATCCAGCGCACCAAAACGCTGCTTGGTGGACTGCTTTAAATCTTTCATCAATGACTGATAACCGGGGTTGTAGGAAATAACCAGCTGAAAATCCGGGTGTGCCTGTATCAGTTCGCCCTTTTTTTCCAGCGGCAATACACGGCGTGCGTCTGTCAGCGGGTGTATCACGACGGTGGTGTCCTGGCGCGCTTCGACCACTTCATCCAGATAGCAGATTGCCCCCAGCCTGGCCGCGAGGGCCAGTGGGCCATCCTGCCAGCGCGTGCCTGAGGCATCCAGCAGGAAACGACCGACCAGATCCGATGCGGTCATGTCTTCGTTACAGGCTACGGTAATCAACGGCCTGCCCAGTTTCCATGCCATGTACTCCACAAAACGTGTCTTGCCGCAACCGGTCGGTCCTTTCAGCATCATCGGCATGCGCACGGAATAGGCTGATCCGTACAGGTCAACCTCGTCTGCCACTGCACGGTAGTAGGGTTGTTTTCCGATTTTGTACTGGTCAATAATGCTCATAATCGTTCCTAATAAATAAAATTGGTCAGTTCTGCAGATCAACCGTGCTGATGTACATCAACAGACCGTAATTTTCTTCTGTTACCGGATTCAGTACACAGCTGAACACGATTTCAAACAAACTCTTAATCGGGCCAGACACGTTCCGGATGTAGTACTTCATATCCAGTACTACTATTTCTGGCCGGCGTTTTATTCTTTACTCTCACAGTATCGGGTTTGCTGATATTTTCTGCGGGCACTACCGGTACTGCCGCCTTGCGGGCAACATCCTTTTCTGCCGCTTCAGGCACCTTGGCCTGCTCCATAACCTGGCGCACACCTTGCGCAAGTTTGGATCCCATTTTATTTACAGACATAGAACCTCCTCGATGATTGCTTCAATATCTGCCACCGCCTGCTCACCGCGTTTACCCAAACCGTAAACACTTTGTCCTTCAACCGCCGCAGTACGATAGGCCGCACGCCGTTGCATGGATGCTGTAAGCACCGGCACATCAAACTCCGCCACCGCTTCGCGCATATCGCGCGACAATGCATTGCGCGTTTCCAGCTGGTTAAGTACCAGATAGGCACCCAGCCCGGGGTTGTGCTTCTTTGCCTCGTTTACTGCAACCGCCATATCCACACTTGCCCACAAATCAATCGGTGAGGGCAGCGCCGGAATCAAAACCTGATGCGCCATGCGCATGATCGTGGCAACCGTTTCACCCTGTACCGTGGGCGGACAATCGACGACCACATAACGATGACTGCGCATCAATTTCCCCAGTACTGCCGTCGGATTGCCGACCAGTTGCGCGACTCCCGGCAAACCCGAACTGCCGCCACCCATCCCTACCCACTGCGTTACCGAACGCTGCGGATCGGCATCAACCAGGTGAACCAACCCTCTCTTCGACAGGCCAGCCGCGAGGTTTAGCGCCAGCGTTGTTTTGCCGGTACCTCCTTTCTGGTTGATGACTGCAATAATGCGGTTTGTCATATCTTGTCTCCAGGCTGAAGCAGCAAGTCGGGCAACACCCAGGCTTGCGCACGATCAGTCACCCGCCTGCCTTGCCAGCTCCTGCATATCCAGAATAAAGGAGGAGTTACGTTCGCGCAGCGTGGTTTGCCCGGTACTATCGATACTGATGTTGACGTAAGTTTTTCCAAAGCTCACATCCGGATAGTATTCTTCACGTTTGGACAAATCGGCCAGTTGATCCAGAAAGTGGCGTGTCTGTCCATAACTGCCAAAATCGATCCGCTGATTGAACGGCACCACGCGTTCTTGCCCGGAAGCCGCTACCATATTGGTTTCAGTTGCCATGTTCATGACTTCACTCCTTTATGTTGTGCAGACAGCAGTCTTTCAATCTCCCCCAAATGACCCATTTCTTCTTTCAGAATGTCGTCGAACAGTGCCTGCGTCTCACTGTCACGTATACGCGAGCAATAATGAGACCCTTCTTCATACAAACGTACCGCCTCAATTTCAAGCAACCGGTTGACCTGCCACATTTCCTCCACGCTACGTCCAGTCCGCACAGGCGGTAACTGGGTTGCGTTGGAAGGAATGCCCAATACCAGCATCCTCTCCATCAGCCGTTCGGCATGTATCAACTCTTCCTGCACATCCTTGCAAATCTGCGTGCTCATCTCAGCCATTCCCCACAGACCGACCAGTTTGGCCTGCATCAGATACTGCTGTACTGCCGCTAGCTCATGGCTGAGTGCGCGCGTCAGATGTCCGCTTAATCTTGGGTCGGGCTGCATGTGCATTCCTCCATTCAATTCGATTGCCTGGCTTAGCTCAAGTCGCCGTCGAGACCGCTGCTGCCTGCGTCCGGGCCATCGGGAAGAATATTTTCAACTTCTGAGTGCACGCGGGCGATGATGTGCGCTGCCACCAGACCGTCGCCAACGCGCTCGCACGCATCCGCGCCGGCACGCACTGCCGCGTTGACCGCACCTGTTTCACCGCGTACCAGTACGGTTACA
>SCUU01000127.1 GCA_004297065.1 Gallionellaceae bacterium | reverse complement strand
GCGCGCCGCCTTGGTTGGGAAGCTGCTTCGGGCTACGCCCTACACCGCTTCCCAACCAAGGCAGAAAAAGCGGACAATTCATGTGCTACAGAACCGGACAATTCTAAAAACCCGCGACAAGACAATCTACATCCCCGAATTGACTCAAGTTAAAGGTTACCGAAATCTCCGAGGTAACCCGAGATGACAAAACGATCAAAGCACGCTATCGGCGCGCCAACAAGTCCGGCAAGACAGCGATCCTGAACGGGTTCTGCGAGGTATGCGGATACCACCGCAAATACGCCTTACGCCCGCTCAACGGGCCTCTCCACAGGCGCAAGCGCGCCACCGACAAATCCGGCCCGGCATCACGCTACAACGCCCCCGGACTGGTCGCGGCTTTGCGCGCGATCTGGATGGCCTCGGACCAGTTGTGCGGCAAGCGTCTCAAAGCGGCATTGCCGCTGCGGTTGCCGCATTATGAAACGGCGTTGCAGGCATTGCCGGAAGAGACTCGTTCGCTGCTCAAATCCATTTCCGCCCCCACCATCGGTCGCTTGCGCAAACCTGTCCGCGCCGAGATGAAACGCAAGGGCTTGTCCGGCACCAAACCGGGCGCGTTGCTGAAGAAACATATCTCTATCCAAGCGGGGGGTCTGGAACGTGGCTCGACCGGGCTTCATGGAGGCCGATACGGTCGCGCATTGCGGTGACAGCTTGGCGGGAAGCTTCGTTTGGAGCCTGTCCATGTCCGACATCTGCACCGGATGGACAGAATGCGGGTCAACCTGGAACAAAGGGGCTGATCCTGCGTACCTCATCTGTTCGGCTATGACCGCTTGGGTTCCCCCAAGACGGTAAAACTGATGAACGATCTTTACGCCAATGAGTTCAGCCTGCTCACCAACTTCTTCTGCCCGACACTGAAGCTCGCTTCCAAGGCGCGCGACGGCAGCAGATGGGCAGAAAACACAGCAAGCCCATTATGCCCGCACAACGGTTGATCGGCCACCCGGCGGCGTCTCCCGAGCAAAAAATCAAACTCGATGAACCCAGAAAGCCCCTACATCCGTTTGCCTTGCAAAAACGCCTTCAGGGTAAACTGAAGGCCATCTTCAAACGGCTCCGGTAGCCTTCCGTTTCGAAGTCGCTCGTCCGACACGCTACGGTAACCTTTTATTTCGAGGCAATACGACCGCAACTCAAAAAATCCGACAACGGTCAGTTTTCAGGCCTGAAAAGCCTTCGCGCCGGATAGTTTCAGTTTTCCCATCAGCTCGGTGCAGGCAGAAGAGGGTAACGGCTTGCCGAACATGTAACCCTGCGCATCCTCGCAGTGTTCTGTGCGGAAAAAATTGAGCTGCTCCTGCGTCTCCACACCCTCGGCCATGCCTTTGATATTGAGCACACGCGCCACGGCGATCACCGCCTTGGCGACCGCCGCATGATTGGCGTCGGTGGCCACATCAGTGACGATTGAGCGGTCGATCTTAACGGCATGGATGGGGAAGCGCGTGAGGAAACTCAGCGGGATGTGACTGTGGCCGAGGTTATCCAATGCGATGCGCACCCCGAGTGCGCTGACCTCCGTCAAACGGGAGAGCGCCAATTCTTCATCGGCCTCGATATCGTCTTCCTTGATCTCCAGCTCTAACCACTTCGCATCGAGACCGCTTTCGTCCAGTGCCTGACGCACGCTCCGGACGAAATCGGCGTGGCGCATTTCCTGACCGGAGATGTTCACTGCAACGACGAGCGGGGCATGCCCGGCATCCTGCCATGCCTTGTTTTGCTTGCATGCTTCGCTCAACACCCATCTGCCGATGGTAACGATAAAATTGGTCTCATCGAAGGCTTTCATGAAATACGAAGGCATCAACAAGCCGCGTTCTGGATGCTGCCAGCGCAACAATGCCTCCATCCCGATCAGCTTGCCGTGATGGATGTCCACTTGCGGCTGGTAATAGACATGAAACTCTCCGTTATCCAGGGCTCTACTCTGTGCGGCTTCCAGTTCGGCCATCTCGGCGGTCTTGATGTTAAATCCGGACGAATAAAACCAGAATCGGCTGGCATGGTTACTGTCGGCCTTGGCGCGATACATCGCCATATCCGCATTACGGATCAGGCTTTCCATGTCTTCACCGTCCGCCGGATAAACGCTGATGCCGATGCTGACGCGAACATGCAAAGAGTGCCCCTCTATCACAAAGACCGGCGTGAAAGTCTCCAGTATCTTGTTTGCGGTTATATGCGCATCTTCCGGATGGTTCACGGTGAAGGCGACGATGAATTCGTCGCCGCCCATACGCGCCAGACAATCAGTCTCACGTACACAAGCAGAAAGACGTTTGCCGACCATCTGTAGCAGCATGTCGCCAACATGGTGGCCGAGCCCGTCATTAATCTTTTTGAATTCGCCCAAATCGAGGAACATGACCGCCAGCAGATGTCCGTTACGGCGCGCCATCGCCATCGCCTGCTTAAGCTGATCATAGAAATACTTGCGATTGGGCAGCCCTGTAAGGGTGTCGTGATGGGCGAGATGGTAAAGGCGCTCTTCCGCCTGTTTGCGTTCCAGCGCGTATTGCACGGCACGTACCAGCACATGCTCGTTAGTGTGCCACTTCACCAGAAAGTCTTGTGCGCCCAATTTGAGTGCTTTGAGTGCGAGCGACTCGTCTTCTACTTCACTGAGCACCACGATAGGGACGCCTGTTGTCGCGGCATGTATCTTGGTGATTGATTCCAAGTCGCGGCAATCGGGCAACTGTAGATCGAGCAGGATAACGGAAATCTTGTATTCGGTCAGGATTTGCAGAGCTTCGCTGACGCGCTCGGCGAAGAACAATTGGAACAGTCCTTTGTGCTGACTACCCAGCCTTTCGGCAACCAGTCTGCGGTCAGCAGGGTTGTCTTCCACCAACAGAATATTGATCGACTCGGCCTCGCCATAGCCGGAATCCCTCCCCTCGACGATAGTGGCCATGCCTTTCGATAGCGGCTCGGAAGCAGGCTCTGATGCGCAACTGGAATGAACCAGTGTCAGATGCTGGATGTCCTTCAAACGCGTATTCATCATTGCATTCTCCCTGCTGCTACTTGTTGGTGGCGCAATCCGCTCAGTCCACGCTACTGGGCAATTTGACGATGGTAAGCCAGAAGTCGTTGATGGATTGTACTACTTTGATAAATTGGTCGAGATTAACCGGTTTGGTCACATAACAATTCGCATTGAGATCGTAGGACTTGATAACGTCCTGCTCTGCCTCCGAAGAAGTGATGATGACCACAGGAATGGTTCTGAGCAGCGGATCGGATTTGATATCCGCCAATACCTCGCGCCCGTCTTTCTTGGGCAGATTCAGGTCGAGCAAGACGATATCGGGACGGGGCGCATCCTTGTATTTACCCTGCCTGCGGAGGAATGCCATGGCTTCTTCGCCATCGTTCACCACATGCAAATTGTTCTGCACCTTGTGGGTCTTCAAGGCTTCCTGCGTCAAACGCACATCGCCGGGGTTATCTTCCACCAACAAAAAATCCGCCGGTCTTCCCAATGCTTCAATATCCATGTTCTAACTCCCGATTATTTTGATTTCTGTTGTGTCGGCACTGTGAAATAGAACGTCGTGCCCTTACCCTGCGCAGATTCGACCCATATCTTGCCGCCATGTCTTTCCACGATCTTTTTACAGATAGTCAGACCGATCCCCGTCCCGGGATATTCGCGTTTGCCATGCAAGCGCTGGAACATGAGAAAGATGCGCTCGAAATGTTCCGGTGCGATACCGATACCGTTATCGCTCACATAAAACACCCATTCCCCGTCTTGTTTTTCCGCCCCGATGCGCACCAGCGGGGAACGGTCGCCGTGAAACTTGAGCGCATTCCCTATCAGGTTTTGAAACAGTTGCGTAAGTTGCGATCCGTCCGCATCTACTACGGGCAAGGTATCGCAAATAATCTCGGCTCCCGTTTCGCCGATAACCAAACGCAGATTCGCCAACGCCCTATCCAAAGAGCTCTTTGAGTCGACCCGCGTGAATGCCAGATTGCGCGTCCCCACGCGCGAGAGCATCAGCAGGTCATTGATGATGGCCTGCATGCGGGTGGCTCCATCGACGGCGAATTCGATGAACTCATCGGCATCGGCATCCAGCTTGTCGCGATAACGCTGCGCGATGAGCTGGGTATAGCTTGCCACCATGCGCAACGGCTCTTGCAAATCATGCGAGGCGACATAGGCAAATTGCTCCAACTCCTGATTGGACCGGCTCAGTTCTTTAGTGCGTCTTTCCAGCTCGTCCTGCGCCCGGCGGAACTCGGTGATATCGGAAAATTCCAGCACATGGTGAGTGACCATGTCGGCATCACTCCGCACGGCACTCAAAGTCACATTGGCAGAAAACTCACCGCCGTCCATACGGCACATCTGCGCTTCTATCGTATGATGCTGCATATCGACAAGCTTTTGCCGCATGACTTCATAGGAGCCCTGTGCATCGGCAAAAAGCAAAGCGGCATTCTTCTCTAAAATATCGACATACCCGGTCAGGACGGAAAATGCATGATTGACCCACTCGATATTGCCTTGCGTATCGGTAATAACGATGGCCTCGACGTTATCTTTCAGAATGCGCTCGAAGACCTGCAACTTCACAAGGTCGGTGCGGGAGTAGGACTCAGATGCCAGCGGAACGTCGAACCTGTTCATTCAAAAGTCTTTTTCGGGTGCAGGAAAGGTGCAAAGATACGCTCGAAAGAGGATGCTGTCCATTGGTGTAACGCCCTCGAAGGTTCTGCGACGAATGCCCAGGATCGGGGATAATGACCAGTGTCGCAAACCAGAAATAACGGGGCAAATGAAACGGATGGATTTTTTTGTCAGGCAAGGCGCAGACCCGCGGTCGTATGGGGTATACGGCAAGGGGATGCAACGCGGTATGGCGAAAAAAGACGTCGTTTCATATTTCGTTATTTCTGGTTTGCGGCACTAGGTTTTGCGGAACAAGGCTGACTGCGCGTGGGCTTGCAAACCCTCGCCGAAAGCCAATATGGAAGCGATGCCGCCTAGT
Source organism: Gallionellaceae bacterium (assembly GCA_004297065.1). GTDB lineage: Bacteria > Pseudomonadota > Gammaproteobacteria > Burkholderiales > Gallionellaceae > PALSA-1006. The sequence goes on along the minus strand of SCUU01000127.1, from coordinate 25,392 downwards.
TTTTGGGCGCCCTGCACGGAAACCTGGATCAGGCTGCTGCGTTTCTGGAAGTCGTACACCCCCAACGGCGAAGAGAAACGCGCCGTGCCCGAAGTCGGCAAGACGTGATTGGGGCCTGCGCAATAATCGCCCAGCGATTCGGAGGTATAGCGCCCCATAAAGATCGCCCCGGCGTGCTTGAGCTTGGATAGCCAGGCCTGCGGGTCATCCACCGATAGCTCCAGATGCTCGGGCGCAATACGATTGCTGATGCGGCAGGCCTCATCCATATCCGCCACATGGATCAGCGCACCGCGATTTTCCAGCGCGGTCCTGATAATGTCCTTGCGCGGCATTTGTTCCAGCAATTTATCGGCACTCGCGGCAACGGCCTCGATGTAAGCGGCATCGGGCGACAGCAGGATGGCCTGTGCCAATTCGTCATGCTCGGCCTGCGAAAACAGATCCATCGCGATCCAGTCCGGGTTGGTTTGTCCGTCGCAGATCACCAGAATCTCGGATGGCCCGGCGATCATGTCGATGCCGCACACACCGAACACGCGGCGCTTGGCCGATGCCACATAGGCATTGCCGGGACCGACGATCTTGTCCACCCTGGGAATAGTCGCCGTGCCGTAAGCCAGTGCCGCCACGGCTTGTGCGCCGCCGATGGTGAACACGCGATCCACACCGGATAGGTACGCCGCAGCCAGCACCAGTTGGTTCTTCACACCGTCCGGCGTAGGCACCACCATGATGAGCTCGACCACACCCGCGACCTTGGCCGGCAAAGCATTCATCAATACGGAAGACGGATAAGCCGCTTTGCCGCCGGGCACATACAGGCCGACACGATCCAGCGCGGTGATCTGCTGTCCGAGCATGGTTCCGTCCGCTTCGGTGTAGCTCCATGAGCTTTGCAATTGCTTCTGGTGATAGGCAGTAACGCGCTTAGCGGCCTGCTCCAAAGCGTCGCGCTGATCTGTTGGCAGACCGTCGAAGGCCGCTTTCAATTCGGCGCGCGGCAATTCCATCGTAGCCGCATTCGCCAGCGGCAGGCGGTCGAACTTGCGCGTGTATTCCAACACTGCCTCGTCGCCGCGTTTCTTCACATCGGCAAGGATGGACGCAACGGTGGCTTCCAGCTTTTCGTCGGCAGTTTCTTCAAACGCCAGCAGCTTGCTCAGCCTGGAATTGAAGTCGGCTTGTTGGGTAGAGAGGCGGGTAATGTTCATTTGATAGCTCCGACAAACGCATCCAGCATCGGCTGGATGTTGTTGCGCTTGAGTTTCAGCGAAGCCTGATTCACCACCAGACGCGAGGAAATATCGGAGATATGCTCCACTGCTTTAAGATTATTGGCCTTCAAAGTGCCGCCGCTGCTCACCAGATCGACGATGGCATCGGACAGCCCAACCAGCGGCGCCAGCTCCATCGAACCATACAGTTTGATGAGATCGACATGCACACCCTTCACGGCAAAATGCTCGCGCGCGGTCTTCACATATTTGGTCGCCACACGCAAACGCGCACCCTGCTTCACCGCCGACTCATAGTCGAAGTCGTTGCGCACCGCCACCATCATGCGGCACTTGGCGATGTTGAGATCAAGCGGCTGGTACAAGCCTTCGCCGCCGTGTTCATTCAATACATCTTTACCTGCCACCCCCATATCCGCCGCGCCGTATTGCACGTAAGTCGGCACATCGGAAGCGCGCACGATGATGAGCCGCACATCGGCGCGGTTGGTCTGGATGATGAGCTTGCGCGAAGACTCCGGGTCTTCCAGCGCAGCGATGCCCGCCGCATTCAGCAACGGCATGGTCTCTTCAAAAATGCGGCCTTTGGATAAGGCGATGGTGATGGTCATGCTGACGTACCTGAATTTTTAGCGAGAGCGCGCATTTTACAGGCAAACACTACGGAAGATGAAACCTGCAAACACACCATTGAGATAGATTGACAGTCTATCTCGCCCACATTTCTAATGGCGCAACCGCAGAAAGGAAACCGCATGAAAGCATCAGACGCTCGCGCCGCCTTATTGGAAGCCGCCCATCACCTGTTTTACCGGCAAGGACTTCGCGCCACCAGCATTGAAGAACTTCTGGAGGAGGCCGGCGTTGCGCGGCAAACCTTGTACCTCCATTTCTCTACTAAAGAAGGGCTGATTGCCGAATACTTGAGCCAGCGCGATGCGCAGTGGCGCTCAAATATGCGCAACCACGTTTCGGCCCACGCCAAGACACCGCAGGCGCAATTGCTGACCGTGTTCGACTATCTGGCGCACTGGTTTAGCGAACCCGCCTTTCACGGTTGCGCCTTCACCAACGCCGCCATCGAATATGCCGACCCGCAACACCCTTTTCATGTGATTGCGGCAGAACACAAACGACAGATGCAAACCTATCTGGAGGAACTGTGCCGCGCCGCACAACTGCCTACACCAGAAGCGCTGGCGCGCCAACTTTTGCTGCTTCTGGATGGAGCCATTGTCACCGCCCAGATTTTTCCGGGTCCACGCGCCGCCATCGAGGCGCGTCAAATCGCCGCTTTGCTGCTGCAACACGGAGGGCAACCATGATGAATTTCTTGAACAAACTGTGCGGCGAACGAACCGCCCTGCCTCCGCGCGCCAGCGGCACCACCATAGGACTAGGCTTGTTGGGTGGCATATTGGCGATGGGTTTGCTCGCAGGCTTGCTGGAAGCCAGCGGCATTCCGTGGGTGCTCGGTTCTTTTGGCGCGAGCTGCGTGCTGGTTTTCGGTTATCCCGATTCACCATTCTCCCAGCCACGCAACATCGTGCTGGGACATGCGCTGAGCTCCTTCATTGGCTTGCTGTTTCTGGCTTGGTGCGGCGCACACTGGTGGAGCGTGGCATTGGCAACCGGGATTGCAATCGGTGCGATGATGTGGACACGCACCGTACACCCACCCGCAGGCTCAAATCCGGTCATCATCTACCTGACGCAACCGGCGTGGAGTTTCCTGCTCACTCCAACGCTGGCTGGTGCATTGGTGCTGACACTGCTGGCGCTGCTCTACCACAATATCAGCCGCAAGGCGGCATGGCCGAAGTATTGGTGATTTTCAACACGTAGAGCGCATTAGCCGCGAGGCATAATGGGCCGGATGACAACTACTTCGCCAGCGCCACCTCGCGGCTCACAACTTCGGAGAAATCAAAACCAAGTTGCACGGCGATGTGTTCTGGAATGGCAAAGAAAACTGCGCAGGAATCAACCAGCGATTGCGTCTTGAGCGTCCGGCGTGTGAAAAGATTCTCGACTTCAATGTCCGCGTAAGTCAGTCCCATGGCAGCCCCCTTTCCAGAAAAGGCGGCAATACTAGATTCTTCGTAGGACTATTTCAATCGCCGGATATTCGCGCCCAGTTTTTCCAGCTTGGCCTCGATATGCTCGTAGCCACGGTCGAGGTGATAGATGCGGTCGATGACGGTTTCGCCCTGCGCCACGAGCCCGGCGATGACCAGACAGGCCGAGGCGCGCAAATCGGTCGCCATCACTGTTGCGCCTTCCAGATGTTCCACGCCGCGCACCACGGAGGTGTTGCCTTCCACGTCGATCTGCGCGCCCAAGCGGCGCAGTTCCTGCACGTGCATGAAGCGGTTTTCGAAGATGGTTTCCACCACCATCGCGCTGCCTGCGGCGATGCAATTCAACGCCATGAACTGCGCCTGCATATCGGTGGGAAAGGCCGGGTGCGGGGCGGTGCGCACGTTCACCGCTTTCGGACGGCCTTTCATTTCCAGATGGATGGTATCGCCCGCAACCTTGATCTGCGCGCCCGCCTCGGTGAGCTTCTCCAACACTGTCTCCAGAATGTCGGCGCGCGTCTCGCGCAGGGTGATGCTGCCGCCGGTCGCCGCTGCCGCCACCAGGAAGGTGCCGCTCTCGATGCGGTCCGGCATGATGCGGTGGGTCGCACCGTTTAATTTCTCCACGCCGGTGATGGTGACGGTATCGGTGCCGTCGCCGCTGATCTTGGCCCCCATCGCGCGCAGACAGTTGGCCAAATCCACCACCTCCGGCTCGCGCGCGGCATTCTCCAGCACGGTCACGCCGTCGGCCAGCGCCCCAGCCATCATCAGATTTTCGGTGCCGGTGACGCTAACGATATCGAAGAAGATGCGCGCGCCCTTGAGTCGCCTGGCTTTGGCGTGGATATAGCCGTGCTCGATGCGGATATCCGCACCCATGGCCTGCAGGCCTTTGATGTGCAGATCGACCGGGCGCGAACCGATAGCACAACCACCGGGCAACGAAACTCGCGCTTCGCCGAAGCGCGCCACCAGCGGCCCCAGCACCAGAATCGCCGCGCGCATGGTTTTCACCATGTCATAAGGGGCTTCCCAGTTAGCGACGTTGCCGCCGTTAAAGGTGATTTCGTTGCTCGCGTATCCCGCAGCGACACCCATCTGTTGCAACAGTTTGCGCATGGTGCCGACATCGTGCAGATCGGGCAGATTGCTCAGACGCAAAGTCTCCGCCGTTAACAGGCCGGCGCACATGATGGGCAGCGCCGCATTCTTGGCACCGGAGATGCGCACTTCGCCGCGCAACGGGATGCCGCCTTGTATTGCCAGTTTTTGCATAAATCTCAGTCGTCGGTTGGTAGTCGTTAGCCGTTAGTTAGCTCTCAAGGAACTAACGGCTACGGGAATAACCCTTCACGCGGCGGCGTCTTCTGCGGGCAACGACAGCGATTCCGCCACGCCGTACAGATTGGCCAAACTCAACAAGTTATCGGGAACATTAATAAACGAGAGTCTCACATTGTTACGTTGCGCAGCACGCAGCCAGGCCAGCATCAAGCTCACCGCAGATGAATCCACGACATCGACTTGCGCCAAATCCACCGTGAGGTCGCTACCGTCTTCTGTCGTCGGCAGCCCCTCGCTCAAAAACCCCGCGACGGTTTCCATGGTTAAGCGACCAGACACCTGCATAACGTTTCCGCCCTCCTCCATCACTTGGCTTCAGCTTTGCGTACTGGCGCTGCCGCATTCACATCGGCAGCGCGATTTTTTTCTGTCAGAAACCTGATCAACCCGTCCACCCCGGCCTGCTGCAATGGCTCGCGGAATTGGTTGTTGTAAATATCCAGTGCCAGCCTGGGTCCGGCGATAGCCAAGTCAACCACTTTCCAACCGGCGGCAGTCTTTTTTAAATCGTAATCCACCGCGATGGCTTCTTTTCCAGGGGAAAGAATCGACGTCTTCACCGTTACCTGATCGTCGCCCTCATCATATCTGAGGGGTTCGAATTTCACCGTGCGATTGCCATTGTCGGTAAACGCTTTCGCAATAAACACCCTGACCAACAAATCTCGAAACTCATCGACCAGCACTTTTTTCTGCTCGGCGCTCGTCGTCTTCCATGCCGGCCCGACCGCGCGTTTGGTCATCAGGGTAAAATCAAACAAGGGCAACACCTTCTCGTCCACCAATGCCTGTATCTTTTTCTTGTCTGTTTTTTCCTGCTTCAGCGCAGCAAGCACCTCCTGCACCGTGCTTTTCACCGACACATCCGGCATTACTGTTTCCGCATGAACTGAAACGGAAAGTCCCAGCAAGGACATTACAGCAATCATCAACCCAACAATTCTTTTCATAAAACCCTCGATTATTTACTTACACCCTCGGCCTTGCTGGCAATAACCTGGCCGATGAGCTCCTCCAGCACAACGGCAGAACGCGATTGTTTAATGACTTCGCCGTTCTTCAACATTTCCTCATCCGCGCCAGGCTTCAACCCGATGTACTGCTCGCCCAACAAACCGGAAGTCAGGATACTGATCAAGGTATCTCTGGGAAACTGATAGCGCTTATCGATACTCATAATCACCTCCGCCTCATAATGTTCGGTATCCAGCTTCACCTCCGTCACCCGCCCAACCAACACGCCTGCGCTGCGCACCGAAGCCGTCGTCTTAAGGCCGCCGATATTGGTGAAGTGCGCCTTTAACTGATATGACTCCGCCATGTTGTAGGAACTCAGATTACCCACCTTGAATGCCAAAATAGCTAACGCAACAATCCCCCCGATGACGAAGGCTCCAACCCACAAATCCAAAGTGGTTCGTTCCATCTTAAATCCCCCGAAACATAAACGCGGTCAAAATAACGTCCAGCAACAATATGGCCACGGACGACTGCACCACAGTACGCGTAGTCGCCCCGGACACCCCTTCAGCCGTGGGCGGCGCATCGAACCCCTCAAACAAGGCAATCACGGTAACCGCCACGCCAAACACAAAACTCTTCAGGACGCCGTTCAGCACATCATGTTGAAAATCGACACGACCCCTCATCTGCGACCAGAACGAGCCCTCATCGATACCGATAATCAACACACCGACCACATACCCCCCGAACACCCCCATGGCCGAGAACATCGCAGCAAGTATGGGCATGGAAATCACCCCGGCCCAAAAACGCGGTGCCACCACGCGTGCAATCGGACTCACCGCCATCATTTCCATAGCGGCCAGCTGCTCGGTCGCCTTCATCAAACCGATTTCGGCCGTCATCGCCGACCCCGCACGGCTCGCAAACAGCAACGCCGCCAGCACCGGCCCCAACTCGCGCACCAAGCTAAGTGCCACCAAAGTACCCAGTGCCGATGCCGCACCATAACTTTTCAGCGTTTCGTATCCTTGCAGCCCGAGCACTACCCCTACGAACAAGCCCGCCACCAGAATGATGATGAGTGACATCACGCCGGTAAAAAATATTTCCTTGATGGTCAGATGAAAGCGACGGAAGCTCAGTCCCGAATTTAGCAGTATTAACGCAAAGAAGCGCGTGGAATACCCGATACGCCATACCGCATTGATTGCGCGATGCCCGATACTTCTAACACTGCTCACGAAAGGCATCAGGCGCTCACTCCCAAATCCTGTTTGTAATCGCCGCCCGGATAATGGAAGGGCACCGGCCCATCCATCTCGCCATGCACGAATTGATGCACGAACGGTTTATCCGACGCCTGAATCTCCTCCGGCGTCCCCTCCGCCACGATCACGCCGTCGGCGATGAAGTAAATATAGTCAACGATTTTCAGCGACTCCTGCACATCGTGGGTCACCACCACGGACGTCGCACCCAGCGCATTATTCAAACGCCGGATCGAATTGCCGACCACCGTCAGGGAAATAGGGTCGAGCCCGGCGAAAGGCTCGTCGTACAGAATCAGCATCGGGTCCAGCGCCACTGTGCGCGCCAACGCCACACGGCGCGCCATTCCGCCGGAAAGCTCCGCCGGCATCAAGGCATGCGTACCGCGCAGCCCGACCGCGTGCAGCTTCATCATCACCAGATCGTGGATCATCTCTTCCGGCAGGTTGGTATGCTCGCGCATTTGAAAAGCGACATTGTCGTAAACCGACATATCGGTAAACAGCGCGCCGAACTGGAACAACACGCCCATCTTGCGCCGCATGGCATAAAGCCCCTGTTGATCCAGATCGTGAATAACCTGGCCACCGATCTTTATTTCGCCCTTGGTCGGTTTGAGCGCGCCACCGATCAAACGAAACAGAGTGGTTTTTCCGCATCCGCTGCCGCCCATAACAGCAATGACCCTGCCCCTATGGAAGGTCATATCGATGCCTTTCAGGATAGGACGGCTGTCGTAAGAAAAATTGACATCGTGGATTTCGACCAACGGCTGTGCGGACACTCAGAACTTTCTTGCGCATTTCAGGAGCGCGCATTCTAAACCACGCGTCCACCATCCACAACACAAGTGCCGCCGGATGCGGATTGCAGAAAGCGCGCGCCTTCTTGACCCAAATTGGTTGAGGGATTGCCGCGCGTGCGATGCCGGACAAAAACGACACCCGGCAGCACGCCAAAAATCTGAGCACGCTTCCGGCTGGCCTACCGCCGACGAACGCGTTGAATTTACCGAGGCGGCAACTTATTTGCCCGAATGCCGAAAATAAATCGACCTGCGCCTGGCGTAGGAATTGCGTGCATCCTCGGGCAAAGCCGGCACGGAAACATAGGTAAACCGGCTCCGGCCTTTCTTCTTTGCCTCATACATCGCCAGATCGGCACTCTTCAACAGCTCGGCGACATCCTGCGCGTCGTCCGGATAAAGTGCGATACCGACACTGGCCGAAATAAGCCCGGTTTTATCTTTCAGCGGGAACGGTTCGCTCAGCTCGCGAATGATAGATAGCGCGATCCGCTCCACATCCTGGCAACCGCCGTAATTCGGCAAGATGACCGTAAATTCATCTCCGCCCAGACGCGCCACGGTATCCGTTTCGCGCACGCATTTTTCAATACGGCGCGCCACTTCCACCAATAGCAGATCGCCCTTGTCATGGCCGAAATGGTCGTTGACCTGCTTGAATCCATCCAGATCGATGAACAACAGCGCCAGAGGATGCCCCGTCCGGTTCGATTTTTTCACCTCTTGGGCAAGGCGGTCATGGAACAGGCGGCGGTTGGGCAGCGCCGTCAAGGTATCGTAATTGGCATGCTGCCAAATCTCCTCGTCCCTCCTTTTCTTTTCCGTGATCTCCAGAAACTGCGCCACGTATCTGAAGATACTGCCGTCCCGGTTCCGAATAAGGCTAATGGTGACATAGCTGGCAAAAAATTCCCCCCGCTTGCGGCGATCCCACATTTCGCCCTGCCAGTAACCGATATCGCAGATGTCTTTCCACATACTCTGATAGAAAGCCTGATCGTGCAGATTCGAGCGCAGGACGCTCGGGTTCTTTCCATACAGATCGTTCAGGGTGTAATCGGTAATCCGCGTAAACGCCGGATTTATCTGGATGATACGGTTGTTCTCGTCGGTCACCATGACCGCCTCGTTGCTCGACATATAGATGGATTCGGCCAGCCGCATGGATTCCTCCATCTGCTTGCGCACGGAAATATCCCGCACGATGGCACAGATAAAGTCGTTGCCGCCATACGCGAAATAGTTGACCGTCATTTCGACCGGAAATACTCGCCCGCTCTTTGAGCAATGCCGCGTTTCCATGCTGGATGTTCCCAGCCCCCTTATCTTTTGCCAGTGCTCCCGCCAGGATGCGTCGTTGATATCCGGGGAAAAATCAAACACCCGGCAGGCCAACAACGCCCCGCACGAACACTCCAAAGATTGGCAGGCCGCCTCATTGGCATATACCACCCCGCCTTCCTGGTCGAACCAGAATACGCCGTCCCCGAGACGGTCAAAGGCAAACTGCAAAAATTCCGCGTTCGGCGATGCTCTCCTGCGCTCTACTATTTGTTCTTCCACGATATTCAACGGCTACCCCATTTAGCCTTACGAATTTTGACGAGCCGTCTGGCGCAATTATGTTTTTTTCTTTTTGTTGCGCAGCTTGGCCGGCACCTCATCATGCATCGCCCTGAGATGCTCGAGGATTTTAAGCAGATGATTGCTCAGCATCTTGATGGTTGCGTTAGACAACTTCAAAACAACCGAACGGTGATCGTTGGCTGCCACAATCTTCTTCACCATACCATCACGCACCAGATGCCCCAGATAGCGGCGCACCGTCGCCTGAGAAGCAACCTCCAAGAGCATCAATTGCTTCACCGTCAACGGACACCCCTGCTCCTGGTGATACCCGACCTCGATCAGGATATCGAATTCCTTATAAGTTTTTACGCCCGGAAACTCGCTCAAAACCGATTTGATCTTTTTGAACTTCTTGAAAGTTGACATTTGGCAGCACTACCTCAACAAGGTTAAGAAAATTAACGATTTATCGGCTATGGCGCAACAACTATTTGTGCGCAAAATGAGCGCTATCTGCATCCTCGCCGTACCTTAAAAAATCGTATGGCGAGCCCATCCGGCCCCGATATACGCAGCCACCTTGGGCAAGCCTCCACATGCTCTCCGGTATAATTCCGCACATCATGCCCAATTCATCCCAAGCACTCGAATTGCTCGCCCCGGCCAAAACTGCGGCCATAAGCCGCGAAGCCATCCTGCACGGCGCGGACGCGATGTACATCGGCGGCCCGGCATTTGGGGCGCGCGACAAGGCGGGCAACTCGCTTGCCGACATCGCCGAACTGGTAAACTTCGCCCACCGTTTCCGCGCTCGCATCTACATCGCGCTCAACACCATCTTGCACGATGCCGGACCGGATACCGCATACAAGCTAGTGTCGTAAACCAGAAATAACGGGGCCAATGAAACGGGTGGATTTTTTTGTCAGGCAAGGCGCAGACCCGCAGCCGTATGGGGTATGCGGCAAGAGGATGCAACGCGGCATGGCGAAATAAAGACGCCGTTCATGTTTCGTTATTTCTGGTTTGCGACGCTAGCATGCGACTGTTACAACATTGGGGCAGATGCGCCGATCATGCAGGACATGGGCTTGCTCGCACTCGACCTGGCGCGCGAACTGACGCTGCAAAACGCCAAGGAACAGATCGTCGCGTTCGAGACATACCTGCTGTCGGTGAAGGACCACAACCAGAGCGCCAACCTGCACGCGCTGATAGCCGCCGGGGTGCGCGGCTTCAAGGTCGAAGGCCGCCACTAAAGACGCCCCCTACGTGAAAAACATCACCGGACACTACCGCCAACTGCTCGACGAAATATTGCGCGAACGCCCGGAACTGCACTCCGCCTCCAGCGGAAAAACCAGTCTGCTGTCCGCGCCCGACCCCGACAAAACTTTCCATCGTGACGCAACGGATTATTTCTCCAACGGACGCCAGACAGTGTCGTCACGAGGTGCTGGAATCCAACCATAATTAAGCCTTATTAAAAAGTAGCCCAAATAAATGACAAAATCAGCCTTGAGAAGACACGACATTACTGATCGCGTGTGGGAATTGCTTGAGCCGCACCTGCCGGGACGCGAAGGGGCGTGGGGTGGCAGAGCAAAGGACAATCGCCTGTTTATCAATGCGGTGTTTTGGATATTGCGGACTGGCGCACCGTGGCGTGACTTACCCGCGGAGTACGGGGATTGGAAGAACACCCACAGGCGGTTCGCCCGCTGGCGCGATGCGCGAATATGGGAGAATCTGCTGGAGCAATTGGTGGCCGATGTCGATTGCGAATGGCTGATGATTGATGCCGGCCACATCAAGGTGCACCCACACGCGGCGAGCGCAAAAGGGGGCTCAATACCAAGCCGCACCTGGCCGTGGATGCGCATGGTATGCCGATCCGAGCGCTTGTCACGGCAGGTACCGCGGCTGATCGCACACGAGCCGGCGAACTTATCGCGGGACTGACGGCGGAGAACTTGCTGGCGGACAAGGGATACGATAGCGATGCGATCATTGAACAGGCTGCCGAACAAGGCATGAAAGCGCAGATTCCACCTCGGAAAAACAGGAAAGAGCAACGTGGCTATGACAAAGAACTCTACAAGCTACGACACTTGGTGGAAAACGCCTTCTTACATCTCAAGCAATGGAGAGGGATTGCGACCCGCTACGCAAAATGCTCCTCGTCATTCCTTGCGGCTGTCCATATTCGATGCATCGCCTTGTGGGCGGCAATCTCGTGACGACACTATCTAGTCTTTGCCATTCAGAACCTCACTGAAGAAAACAATGTCATCAATCTTGCTGTGGATAAGAATTTTCGAGGTTATCGATTAACTCGATGAACACGGCACGCACCTGTTGCTCGTCGCAGCCCATGAGCACCGCATCATCCAGTGCATCCTGGCAGATTTGGCGTATCTCGGCGAGGTTCTCTTGCAGCACTTTGTTTTTCTCCACACAGGCGATCACTTCGCCGGTGGGGGCTCGCCAGACGATCTGCTTGCGGTGCGGCATGGCTATCATATCTTCGGCAAAGTGACACCGACCTGACCCTGATACTTGCCGCCGCGATCTTTATACGAGGTCTCGCACACTTCATCGCTCTCGAAGAACAGCACCTGTGCCACGCCTTCATTGGCGTATATCTTCGCGGGCAGCGGCGTGGTGTTGGAAAACTCCAGCGTCACATAGCCTTCCCACTCCGGCTCGAACGGCGTGACGTTGACGATGATGCCACAGCGCGCGTAAGTGGATTTACCCAGGCACACGGTCAACACATTGCGCGGGATGCGGAAATATTCCACGGTGCGCGCCAACGCGAACGAGTTGGGCGGAATCACGCAGTAGTCGGCTTCCACATTCACGAACGAATTCGGGTCGAAGTTCTTGGGATCGACGATGGTGCTGTTGATGTTGGTAAACAGCTTGAATTCGCGCGAGCAGCGGATGTCGTAGCCGTAGCTCGACGTACCGTAAGACACGATCTTCTTGCCGTCCACTTCCTTCACCTGCACCGGCGAGAACGGCTCGATCATGCCGTGCTGCTCCGCCATGCGGCGTATCCACTTGTCGGATTTGATGCTCATTTATTTATATCCTCTAAATAAATCACTGCTCCGTTCCCTCTCCCACTGGGATAACCAGCCACTTGCCCGCTCTCCTACTCTGCCCGCCAACGGCGGGTGAGGTGTGCGGGCTTAGTGGGTTGGCTAGTAGTTCCACCAGAGGGCTAGGGTGAGGGGATGCTCGTTGAATCACACTCGCGCCCTCACCCCCAGCCCCTCTCCCGAAGGGCGAGGGGGGTTATGTATTCTGCACAACAATCTTGGGGAACGCCGCACTATGGTCTTGCGCCATCTCGGCCACCCGCACCGCCACGCGCCGCGCGATCTGTTTGTACACCTTGGCGATCGCGCCATCCGGGTCGGCGACCACGGTCGGCTTGCCGGAATCGGCCTGCTCGCGGATATGGATGTCCAGCGGCATGGAGCCCAGCAACTCGGTGTTGTAATCCGCGCACATCTGCGCGCCGCCGCCCGCGCCGAAGATATGCTCTTCGTGACCGCACTGGGAGCAGATGTGCGTGCTCATGTTCTCGACCAGCCCGATGATCTTCACATCCACCTTCTCGAACATCTTGAGCCCCTTCTTGGCATCCAGCAGCGCGATGTCCTGCGGCGTGGTGACGATCACCACACCCGTCACCGGCACCTTCTGCGCCAATGAGAGCTGGATATCGCCGGTACCGGGAGGCAGATCGATCACCAGGTAATCCAAGTTGTCCCAACGCGTCTGACGCAACAACTGGTCCATCGCCTGCGTCGCCATCGGGCCGCGCCAGATCATCGGCGCATCCTCACCCTCAAGCATGAAACCGATAGACATCGCCTGTATGCCGTGTCCCTGCATCGGCTCCATGGACTGCCCGTCCTTAGAGACCGGACGTCCGCTGATGCCCAGCATGGTGGGCTGCGAAGGGCCGTAGATGTCGGCGTCCAGCATACCGACGCGCGCACCTTCCGCCGCCAACGCCAACGCCAGATTCACCGCCGTGGTGGACTTACCGACGCCGCCTTTGCCGCTCGCCACCGCGATAATATTTTTTACGCCATCCACCAGCTTCACACCGCGCTGCACCGCATGCGGCACCACTTTGCTGGTAACGGTCGCCTCGATCTTGCCCGCACCCGACAAGGCAGCGCGCAGGTGCGCTTCGACCAGCGTTTTGATCTCGGCCCACACGCTCTTGGCTGGGTAGCCCAGCAGGATATCCAGCGTCACATCGTTGCCGCTGACCTTCACGTTCTTCACCGATTTTCCCGCCACAAAATCTTTCTTCGTGTTGGGGTCGATCAACTGTTTGAGGGCGGCGTGTACGTCTGCTTCTGCGAAACTCATATTTTTCCCATTCGGTCCAAAATAACAAGGCCGCGATTTTACCCAATTCCGCAGCCGCGTGCGGCTTTTGCTACAATCGCGCCCTGTTAAAGGAATCACGCAAAAATGTCCAGAAAAATACTCGTCACCTCCGCCCTCCCCTACGCCAACGGCAGCATCCACCTCGGCCACATGTTGGAACACATCCAGACCGATATCTGGGTGCGCTTCATGAAAATGCGCTATCCCGCCCAGGAGGGACATCAAATTTACTCCGTCTGTGCGGACGACACGCATGGCGCTCCCATCATGCTGCGCGCCGAAAAGGAAGGCATCACGCCGGAGCAATTGATAGACCGCGTGTGGCAGGAGCATTTCGATGATTTCGCAGCCTTCCATGTCAACTACGACAATTACGGCTCGACCAATTCGAATGAAACAAAAGAATGCGCGCAGGACATCTACCGCAAGCTGAAAGAGGCCGGGCTGATCGAAGTGCGCTCCATCGAGCAGTTTTACGACCCGGTAAAGAACATGTTTCTGCCGGACCGTTTCATCAAAGGCGAATGCCCGAAGTGCCACGCCAAAGACCAGTACGGCGACAACTGCGAAGTGTGCGGCGCGGCCTACGCGCCGACCGATTTGATTGAACCGTTCTCCGCCGTATCCGGTGCAAAACCCGAACTGCGCAATTCCGACCACTATTTCTTCAAGCTCTCCGACCCGCGCTGCCAGGCCTTCCTGCGCCAGTGGACAAAGAGCGACACGCTGCAACCCGAGGCTTCCAACAAAATGCAGGAATGGCTGGGCGCGGAAGGCGAGAGCAAACTCACCGACTGGGACATCTCGCGCGACGCGCCGTACTTCGGGTTCGAGATCCCCGGTACAGACGGCAAAAAATTCTTCTACGTGTGGCTGGATGCGCCCGTGGGCTACATGGGCAGCTTCAAGCAACTGTGCGAAAAGCAAACCCCTCCCCAGCCCTCCCTAACCCCCCCACTCCCCCCTTGTCAGGGAGGGGAAAATCAGGGGAGGGAGCGGACGGCTCCTCCCCTGATAAGGGGAGGTTGGGAGGGGTTTGCGCCCTTGAATTTCGACGAATACTGGAAGCCCGATTCAAACACCGAGCTATACCATTTCATCGGCAAAGACATCCTCTACTTCCACGCGCTGTTCTGGCCGGCCATGCTGCAACACGCGGGCTACCGCACCCCGACCAAGCTGTTCGCCCACGGCTTCCTCACCGTGAACGGCGAGAAGATGAGCAAATCGCGCGGCACTTTCATCACCGCGAAGAGCTACGTCGATCACATCAAAAACACCGAATACCTGCGCTACTACTACGCCGCAAAACTGAACGGCACGATGGAAGATATCGACCTCAGCCTTGAGGATTTTGTGGCGAAGGTGAATAGTGATCTGGTGGGAAAATACATCAACATCGCGAGCCGCACGGCGGGATTTGTCAGCAAAAAATTTGGCGGAGTTATTGCTACACACAACCAAATTTCCGAAAGCAGAGGCGCCCACCTTATTGGTAAATTTATCGGCTCCGAAACCCTCATCGCCGAGGCTTACGAAAACCGCGACTTCGGCAAAGCCATCCGCGAAATCATGCGCCTTGCCGACAGCGCCAATGAATACGTCAACGACCAGGCTCCGTGGGTGTTGGCCAAGCAGGGAGGCCAGGAAGAGAAACTGCGCGAAGTTTGCTCGGTCAGCCTCAACCTGTTCCGCATGCTCACGCTATACCTCAAACCGATTCTGCCCAAACTGGCGGAACAGGTGGAAGCGTTCCTAAACATAGCGCCGCTGGCATGGTCGGACATCGACCAAATTCTGGACGGCAAGATCAACGACTACGCGCACCTGATGACCCGCCTCGACCCCAAGCTGATCGAAGCGATGGTCGCCGCCAACCAAGAATCCCTCACCCCCAGCCCCTCTCCCGGCGGGAGAGGGGTGACCACACAATCCGAGCAACGTCACGCGGCCCACCAACAAAACGAAGTGAAAAAAGAAATGACCGAAACCGGCAAGGCATCTGAATCCTTCATCTCCATCGACGATTTCATGAAAGTCGATCTGCGCGTGGCGCGCATCGTCAACGCCGAGCATGTGGAAGGTGCGGAGAAGTTGCTAAAACTGACGCTGGACATCGGCGAGGCACAGCCGCGCACGGTGTTCGCGGGTATCAAGTCGGCTTACGATCCCGAACAATTGAAAGGCCGCATGACCGTGATGGTCGCCAACCTCGCGCCGCGCAAGATGAAGTTCGGCATGTCGGAAGGCATGGTGCTGGCCGCTTCAGGCAACGAGCCTGGCCTGTTCATCCTGTCGCCGGATGACGGCGCGCAGCCCGGCATGCGCATCAAGTAAAACTATTTCTTCGCGCCGATCGCGGTGAGGATGCCTTGCAGGATGGCGGTGGGCGTGGGCGGGCAACCGCTCACCGCCACATCCACCGGGATCACGTTGGCGACCTTGCCACAGCTCGCGTAGCTCTCGCCGAAGATGCCGCCGTCGCAGGCGCAATCGCCGATGGCCACCACCAGCTTGGGTTCCGGCGTGGCATCGTAGGTGCGCTTGAGTGCGACTTCCATATGGCGCGATACCGGGCCGGTGACCAGCAGCAAATCGGCGTGGCGCGGGCTGGCGACGAATTTGATGCCCAGCCCTTCGATATTGTAGTAAGCATTGTTGACCGCATGGATCTCCAGTTCGCAACCGTTGCACGAGCCCGCATCCACTTGGCGGATCGCCAGCGCGCCGCCGAATACGTCCAGAATCTCCTGCTGCAAACGCTGTTCGGTCAGGCGCATGGCCTCATCCGGCTGCGGCGGCGTTTCGGTCTTGATGCCGGTTTTGATGATCTGTTTGAGCAGTTGATACATGGGCAAGCCCCTATAAATCCTGACCCGAATAACTCAAGTTGAACGATTTGTTGACGAGCGGAAAGTCCGGCACGATGTTGCCCATAATGGCGTGTTCCAGCACCGGCCAGTTCTGCCACGAAGGGTCGTGCGGATGCACGCGCGCGAGCTTGCCCTGCGCGTCGCTGTGCATGGCCACCAGCACCTCGCCGCGCCAGCCTTCGACTATGCCGATGCCGAAACTATCGGGCGGCAGTTTTTCCAGCGGATGCGCAATGCCCTCGCCCAGCAGGTTCACCAGTATCTTGCGCTGCAAACGCAGCGATTCGAACAGTTCGTCGAAACGCACGATGACGCGCGCCGCGACATCGCCGTTGCGGTAGGTCGCCATCCGCACATCCAGTTTGTCGTAGGGAGCGCAGGCGAACTGCACGCGCGTATCCCATGCCTGCGCGCTGGAGCGCCCGGCCAGCCCGCACAGCCCGAGTTCGGCGGCAAGTTTGGGTTCCACGCGCCCGGCGCCGATGAAGCGGTCCTGCACGCCCGCGTGTTCCTCGTAAATAGCGCGCAGGACGCGCACCTCGCGTTCCAGCATGGCGCACTCGTCTTCGATCACGCGCTTGCCTTCCCGCGACAAATCCGTTGCCACGCCGCCGGGAATGATTTGATCCATCAGGTAGCGATGGCCGAACAGCGCGGCATTGTTGCGCAACACTTGCTCTTTCAGTATCCAGAATTGCGCGAAACCGAACGCCAGCGCGACATCGTTGCCGAGATAACCGAGATCGCCGAGATGGTTCGCCACGCGCTCGCGCTCCAACAGCAAGGCGCGCAGCCACAGCGCGCGATCCGGCGGCGTAACGTTGGTGATGCTTTCCGCCGCCATCGCGTAGGCCCACGCGTAAGCCACCGTGCTGTCGCCGCTCACGCGCCCGGCGAGCTTGGCCCCCCGGTGCAAATCAATACTCTCGAAACGTTTCTCGATACCCTTGTGGGCGTAGCCCAAACGCTCCTCCAGGCGCAGCACTTTTTCGCCGACGATGGAGAAACGGAAATGGCCGGGCTCAATGATGCCCGCATGCACGGGGCCGACCGGAATTTCATGCACGCCCTCTCCTTCGACTTGAACGAAGGAGTAGTCATCAAGGGGTTGGATTCCGTTCTCCGCAGGAGAACGGACGCTTGCTTCCTCTCCCTCTGGGAGAGGATTGAGGCGAGGGGCGTCGTTATGCGAACTGCCGTCAAAATCTTTGCGCAACGGAAAATTGTCACTGCGCCAAGCCGCATGGCGCAACCATTGGCGTTGATCGCGCGCATCATGGGCGGCGATGCCGAACATGTCATACACGGCGCGCTGCATGCGGTTCGCCGCCGGAAAGATTCGGCTGATGTCAGGATAGGCCGGCTGCCCGTCCGGCAAGGGTATGCTCAAACACACCATGCCCGTTTCGTTGAGCAGCACGATATGCAGCGCAAATCCACCCGTTTTAAATTCGCGCAGCGATTCGTTTGCCCCAAGCCCTCTATCCAACTTTCCCCCGGAGGGGGAAAGGGCAATCGAACCCTCTCCCTCCGGGAGATAACCAGCGACTTGCACGGCTTTATCGTGCTTAGTCGAATGGCTAGTTGTTCCATCAGGGGTGGGGTGAGGGAAGCGCTCATCGCAGCCCCACATCGCGACCAGCCTGCCGCCGCCGTCGCGCACGTTCTGGCAGATTGCCGGCAAATCGTCGCCGGCGATGCTGCCGCGCCAGGCGGGAATCGCGCTGTGCATACGTTCAAGCTGCAGGCGGGGATGTTTGATCGGCATATCGGTTATCCCAACAAGGCCGCCGCCTGGCGGTACCAGTCCGCCAGATACGGCGGCATATACAAGCCCAGGGTCAGCACCAGCAGCAGGTGGGCGAACACCGGAACCAGCGCGGGCGGATGCGGCAGCGGCTTGACCGTGGTTTCGCCGAGCACGATGGGCTGCACCTTGCCGAAGATCGCGGCGAACGCGATGCCGAGCGCGACCAGCAAAACCGGCGTCGCCCACGGATACTCGTGCATGGCGGTGGTGATAATGAGGAACTCGCTGGCGAACACACCGAACGGCGGCATGCCCAGAATCGCAAACGTACCGAGCATCAGTCCCCACCCCACTGTCGGGCTAACCTGCAACAGACCGCGAATGTTTTCCATCTGCTGCGTGCCGGCCTTCTGCACGGCATGCCCCACCGCGAAGAAAATCGCCGATTTGGTCAGCGAATGCATGGTCATGTGCAGCATGGCGGCGAATGTCGCCACCGGTCCGCCCATGCCGAAAGCGAAAGTAATCAGCCCCATGTGCTCGATGGAGGAGTAGGCGAACATGCGCTTGATGTCTTTCTGGCGCGACAGGAATAGCGCCGCCACCACCACCGACAGCAGGCCGAAGCCCATCATCAGATTGCCCGCGAAGTGATTGCCCAGCGAACCGTCCACCAGCACTTTGCCGCGCATCACCGCGCACAAGGCCACGTTCAACAGCAGGCCGGACAGCACGGCGGAAACCGGCGTAGGCCCTTCCGCGTGGGCGTCCGGCAACCAGCTATGCAGCGGCACCAGGCCGATCTTGGTGCCGTAGCCGACCAGCAAAAACACGAAGGCCAGCTTCAACACAGTCGGCTCCAGGTCGCCTTTGACCTGATTCAGATGCGTCCACAACAGCGCCGTACCGCCCTCGCCCAGCACGCGCTCGGCGGCGAAGTACAGCAAGATGGTGCCGAACAAAGCCAGCGCGATGCCCACGCCGCACAGGATGAAATATTTCCACGCCGCCTCCAGGCTGGCGGGGGTGCGGTACAGGCTGACCAGCAACACCGTGGTCAGCGTTGCCGTTTCCATCGCCACCCAGATGATACCCATGTTGTTGGTGGTCAGCGCCACCAGCATGGTGAAGGTAAACAACTGGTACATGCTGTAGTAGAGGTGCAGCATCGGCACGGTGAGTTTGCCGTGGTGCTGCTCGATGCGCAT
Source organism: Gallionellaceae bacterium (assembly GCA_004297065.1). Classification (GTDB taxonomy): domain Bacteria; phylum Pseudomonadota; class Gammaproteobacteria; order Burkholderiales; family Gallionellaceae; genus PALSA-1006. The sequence continues at coordinate 5,867 of SCUU01000127.1, read as the reverse complement.
GTAGGGGCGCGAGAACAGCGAAGTGGTGAAGGCCACGAAAGCGGTCAGCGCGACCAGAAACACGTTGAACGGGTCGATGAAAAATTGTTCGTTGAAGGCGACCTGCGGCCCCGAACCGATCACGCGCACGGTTAGCGCCACCGACGCGGCAAACGTGCAGGCGCTCATCACCGAGTTGAGTTCCGCCGCCCACGCGCGCGAGCCGAACACGGCCAGCAGCCCGCCCCCCAGCAGGGGTGTGAGCAACAAGACGAGCAGATAGAGATCAATCATCCTTCAACTTCTCCATGTGCGTGATGTCCAGACTGTCGAAAGTCTCGCGTATCTGGAAGAAGAAGATGCCGAAGATGAAAGTGGCCACCAGCACGTCCAGCGCGATGCCCAATTCGACCACCAGCGGCATGCCGTGCGTGGCGCTGGTGGCGGCAAAAAACAAGCCGTTCTCCACCGCCAGAAAGCCCACCACCTGCGGCACCGCTTTGCGCCGGGTAATCATCATCAGCAGCGACAGCAGCACGCTGGCCAGCGCGATGCCGATCAGGCCGCGCGTGACGCCTTGCGCCAGTTGCGTGATCGGTGCCGCCAGGTTGAAAGAAAAAATCACCAGCGCGACACCGACCAGCATGGTGGTGGGAATGTTGAGCATGGTTTCCACATCCCACTTGATATTCAGCTTGCGGATGAGGCGGTGCAGCAGCCACGGCAACACCAGCACCTTGAGCAGCAAGGTCAGCCCGGCGGAGTAATACAGGTGGTATTGTGCCGTGGTATAGGCCACAACGAAGGTACTCAAGGCCAGCACAAAACCCTGCAACGCGAACAAATTAATCAGCGACAGAATGCGGCGCTGCGTGAGCATGGCAAAAGCGATCAGCAGCAACAGCGCCGCCAGCAGATTGATGAATTGGATATTGAAGCTCATCTTCAGGCACCCAACAGGAAGTGGATCAGCAAACCCAGCACCGCGAGCAGAAAAGCGGTGCCCAAAAATTCCGGCGCACGGAAAATGCGCATCTTGGCCAGCAGGGTTTCCAGCAGCGCCAGCCCGGCTCCCGCCAGCGTCAGCTTCAACAGCAACGCGACGATGGCCAACGGCAGTGCGCCCCAGTCCCCCACATTGGCGATACCGTGAGGAAAGAACAGCGCGATGCCGATGGAAATATAGGCGAACAGTTTAAGGCTACTGGCCCACTCCACCAGTGCCAGATGGCGCGCGGAATATTCCAGGATCATCGCCTCGTGGATCATGGTTAACTCAAGGTGTGTGCTCGGGTTGTCCACGGGAATGCGCGCATTCTCCGCCAGCAGCACGATGAGAAAAGCCAGCGCGGCAAACGCGAGACTGGGGTACAGCACAAATTCGTGCCGGGTGAACATTTCCACGATGTGCGGCAACTGCGTCGAGTGGCTGATGAGCGAGGAGGTGAACAGCACCATGAGCAAGGCCGGCTCGGCCAGGAACGACACCAGCATTTCGCGGCGCGCGCCCATGGAACCGAACGCGGTACCGATGTCCATCGCCGCCAGCGCGATAAACACGCGCGCCAGCGCGAACACGCCGACCAGCGCGATCACATCCGCCGCGCGCGAGAACGGCAAATCCACCGCGAGGATGGGAATAATCGCCGCCGCCAGCCACATGCAGCCGAACAGAATATACGGCGTGGTGCGGAACAGTGGCGAAGCGTGGTGCGCCATCACCGCATCCTTGTGGAACAGTTTGCGCAGCGCGCGGTAGGGTTGCAGCACACCGGCACCGGAACGGTTTTGCAGCCAGGCGCGGCACTGCCCCACCCAGCCGGTGAGCAGCGGCGCAAGCAGCACCACCAGCAGCAGTTGGAACAGCTGGAACAAAATGCCGAATATGAGTTCGGGATTTCCCATTACACGAAGACCAGCAGGACGACCAGCGTCGCGAAGGTATAAGTCAGGTACAGATGGATGCGCCCGTGCTGCAGCAGTGACACCCAGCCCGAAAATTTCTCGGTGAGGCGCGCGATGGGCAGATACAGCAGGAACCACAGCCTGTCGTCGCTGCGCCCGTGATAGCGCGGCTGCGCATCGAACGCCGTGGGCAATTCGCTTTCGATCTTGAAGAACGGCTCGAAGATGCGCCGGATCGGCTGGCCGAAACCTTCCGCCGAGTCCTGCATGCGCGCGGTCTGCGCGGGGAAGCCGCAGTCCCACGCCGCGCCGCGCCGCAGCCGCCCGTGATAGAAATGCCGCACCAGCAGATAGGTCAACCACATCACGCCGAGCACCGCCAACAGGAAATACACCGGGCTGTAACTGGCGCGCTCGAAATCCACCGGCGCGATAAACATCCAGCTTTGCGCGGCATTGCCCAAGCCGTGCCCCAGCAACGAACGGGTAACGCTATCCAGTTGCCCCACCACAAACACCGGTGCCAGACCCAGCGCCACGCAAGCGCCGGCCAACCACACCAAGCCGAGGCGCTCCATCGTTCCGGCATCGTGCGCGTGCTCCAGCGCCGGCTCGCGATGCTGCCCCAGAAAAATGGTGCCGTAGAATTTAACCATCACGTAGGCGGCCAGCGCCGCGGCCAATGCAATCACGGCGGCCGCCACCGGCAACAGCATGTTGATGTAACTGTTGGGCAATCCCGGCGACAGCAGGAACGCTTGCAGCAGCAGCCATTCCGACACGAAACCGTTCAACGGCGGCAAGCCGGAGATGGCCAGCACGCCGACCAGCATGGTCGCCGCCGCCCACGGCATTTTGCGGATGAGCCCGCCCAAGCGCCCCATGTTGCGCTCGCCGGTAGCGTGCAAAATAGAGCCGGTGCCGATGAACAGCAGCCCCTTGAAGCAGGCATGATTCAGGCTGTGATACAGCGTCGCCGTGAGCGACAACGCCGCCAGCGCATCTTTGCCGTACACGTGAAAGATCACGGTGAGGCCGATGCCGACCAGCAGCAGACCGATATTTTCAATGGAGGAATACGCGAGCAGGCGTTTCATATCGCCCTGTACGGCGGCAAACATCACGCCGAACACGGCGGTAATCAGCCCCAGCGCCAACGCCACCACACCCCACCACCACTGATGCGTATCGAGCAAATCGAATGTAACGCGCAGGATGCCGTAGATCGCAGTCTTCAACATCACCCCGCTCATCAGCGCGGACACCGGCGACGGCGCAGCCGGATGCGCTTCCGGCAACCACACATGCATGGGCAACAGCCCCGCCTTGGCGCCGAAGCCGAACAACGCCAGCAGAAAGGCCAGCGACGACCACAACGGGGCCAACTGCGCCGCGCGCATCGCATCGAAAGTGTAGGCCCCGACGCCATGCCCGCCCTGCATCACCCCGAAACTCAGCAGGATGGCGATCGCGCCGACATGCGCGATGAGCAAATACAAATAACCCGCCCTGCGAATATCCGGCACGGCATGATCGGTAGTCACGAGAAAGTAGGAAGACAGCGCCATGGTTTCCCACGCCAGCATGAACATATAGGCATCGTCCGCCAGCAACACCATGGTCATGCTGGCGAGGAACACGTGGTACTCCAGGCACAGCAAGCCCAGCGTTTTGCCCGCCATGGAGCGGAAATAACCGGCACCGAACAGCGACACGCCAAACGAGGTGCCACCGAGCAGGATCAGGAAAAACGCGGAGAGGGGATCAAGACGCAGGTGAAACGGCAGATCGGGCAAACCCAGCGGCAGCACGGCGATGTTGGCCCCCTCGCCGAGCGCCCATAGTCCGGTGGACGCCAACAGCAACGAGAAAAATGCGCCCAGCGGAAAGAGGGTATTCGCAATCAGTTGTGGACTGCGTTGCAGCGCCAGCCCCAGCAGACCCAGCGCCAGCCACAGCACCGGAATCGCGCCGGCCACGTCCAACGGCAACACCCCCAACATGTCCATCCTGCCTGTATTTCCTTCCGCCTTGCAAAACTACGCCTTTGCGCAGTGACGGCGATTGTACGCTTGCGCATACGCCCGCCTCAAGCGCTTCAAGCCCGCGGAGCTGCGAGGAGTTAATCGCGTACCTCTTGCAGCCATTCCCCGGCATAGCTTTCGAGCGCCTCCATCTCGGCTCTGGTTGCGCCGCCCAGGGGACGCTCATCCACACGCTTGCCGTCGAACGCGGCCATACGCTCCGCCCCCAAAGAAAATTCGCGTTTGTATTCGACGAACTCGCGCAGCGTATCCGCCTTGTACTCCTCGAACTGGCGCTTCTCTGCGGCGACCGCGCTTTGCGCCTCGCGCTTGAACGCGTCGAACTCGTCCTGCTGCGCTATTTTGTGGATCTCGAATTCCGCATCGGGGCTCGCCACGCTGAGCGCGCCCTTGCGCATACCGACCTCGTTGCGCCCCGGAGTATCGGCCACCAGAAAACGCGTGCCGCGAATCCCCATCGTTGCGGATTTCGTCCTGACCTCCAGTGTGCGCTCCTTGCCGTTGAGGGTATGCACGGCGTAGTAGATCATCCCCGTAACCTGACGAAAGAACCCCGCGCGCTCATTGCTGTTGTCGATCTCGATCTTGCTGTTTTTTTCGAGCACGAGATAAGCGACGTTACCCACGCGCACCACAGCGCGGCCGTTAGGTCCGGTCGCCAATACGTTCCTGGATGGAAGCGTGCTGTTGGAAGCAACTTTTTTCGCGCGCGACGCCGGGGTTTCGCTCACCGATACATTCCCTTCGGCTTGCACCACCTCGATTTTTTCGCCGGCGAAACTGCTGTCCGCCAGGAATATCCAGCCCAGACAGAACCCCAAAAAAATGCGGCGCATGATTTATTTCCGCGTTTCGGACGACAATTCGCCCTGCGCTTTTTCCGCGTGCGCCCGTTGTTCCGCAGCGGTGGGGCCGGTATCGGCCGGCGCTCCGGCACAAGCCGAAAGCAGAGTGACTATCGAAAAAATGCAAAGGGCTGCAATCAGTCTATTCATGGAACTCTCCTTAGAACGTGCAACTCATTCAATACTGCAAAAGAAAAAACCTATGCCCGGCGGGCATAGGTTTCTGCTGCATCGCCTGCGGCTCAGCGTTTTTCCAGCTTTTGCTTGGCGATGTCGGCGGCCAATTCGTCCTGGGCTTTTTGCGACTTGAACTGCTGCCACAGCGCCTGATCGTTACCCATGCTGGTCTTGACTGCCGACTCGGTCAGTTTCTGTGCTGCTGCCTCATCCAGACCAACCAGCACGAACATCGTGCCATCGGGAGCCTGAGCGCTCCTGAATACTTTGGTGCCCACCAGCGTCTGGTCGGTGATCTGCTTGGTGACGGAGGTGTTCACCTGATCCACTGTTTCCTTGCTGCCCGCGCCGGTGGTTTCGGCATATTGCTTAATCATGTTCTGCACTTGCACCTTCATGTTCTGCGCGAGCTGCACGCGCGCTGCGGTAGCCGCCATTTGCTTCATAAACTCCAGCCCCGCTCCCGATTTGGCGGCCGAGCCGACCGCCCCCACTGTCATACCTTCGACAGGCGCATCGCACACCCACAACGGCGCAGCTTCCTTGGAACCGGGAAACGCGCACTCGGGGGCTTTTGCTACCTGGGGCGGCGTCGAACAGGCAGCGAGCCCCAAAGCAATAACGGAGACCAACAATACATCGGTTACTTTTGACATTTTGACACTCCCAATCCGAGTTGATAATGGAAAAACGATTTGTGAACTACCGGATGCATCCTGCGATTTCCCTACACGACCACTTTTCGCCCGGGCAATCTACCCCACACCAATAAATTTCACAAGCACCGCGCCGGTTAATGTCGCGGGTTTTTAGAATTGTCCGGTTCTGTAGCACATGAATTGTCCGCTTTTTCTGCCTTGGTTGGGAAGCGGTGTAGGGCGTAGCCCGAAGCAGCTTCCCAACCAAGGCGGCGCGC
>SCUU01000327.1 GCA_004297065.1 Gallionellaceae bacterium | reverse complement strand
TTCGAGGCGGCGGGCCTGATCGGCGGCGCCCTCGACTTCGAGCCGCCGCGCGGCGGCGTCCGCCTCGGCGGTGGCCGCACGGGACTGGGCGGCGGCGAGCCTGCGCCCGGCCAGACCGAACGGATCCCAGCGCAAGCCCAGTCCCTGACCCAGCGCCAGCGCAGCGGCGAGCGCGAGGGCCGCAGCCAGCCCCCAGCCCGGCGGGGTCAGCGTCCGGAAGACGTCCAGCGGCTTCACGGGAACACCCTGCGGTCCAGTTCGAAATGCGGGCCGTCGCGCAGGGAGGTCCAGTCGCCGCCCCAGACGATCGCCGTGCCCTGCCGGGCGGCGGCCGCCTTGAAGGCCGCTGCGATGCGGGGATACAGCGGCCAGTCCCAGCGCACCTGTCCGTCGACCAGGGCGGCCACGTCGACCGCATGTCCCGTCAGGTGGCGCGATTTGCGGGTCCGGCTGGCCCCCGCCCGGACCAGGGCGGCCTGCCGCTCGGGCGTGCGCAGGCCTTCGGTGACCATGAAGTCCACGGGCGTCAGGCCCGCGGCTTCCTTGACCAGGGCGACCAGCCGGGGATGCACCCCCTCGAGCCGCCTGAGCGATCGTTCGGACAGCCGAAAGCTCATGGCCGGCGCTCCCGCAGTATGGCCAGGCTGGCGATCAGCTGCTGGGCGCTCGGGGCGACCAGATACAGGACCATCGTCAGGGCCAGCAGCGCCATCAGCCCCTGCGCCAGCCGCGGCGCGGCCTCGCGCGGCGTCATCGCGATCAGCCGGTCCAGCAGCAGCCAGGCCCCGCCGCTGACGGCGAACACATACAGCCGGCGCCACAGCCACCGGCTCTCGGCCAATGGCGACGTCGCCTTGTCGTTTTCAGGATCGGTCATCGGAAATCCTCCGGGTCCTCGAGGTCGAAGGGGGCGCGACGCCAGTCGCCGCCGCCGTGGGTGAACAGGTCGTCGTCGGTCAGCCGGGCGGGGGCGTCCCACGCCTCCTCGTCCAGCAGTCCGGGGTCGCTTCGGTCGCGACGGCTTGTCGGGCGGCGGGTCATCCGAGAACCGCGATCCAGACCAGGCCGGCCGCGCCCGCGCCGCCGACGCCTCCCGCCGCCACGCCGGCCCCGCCGCCGCCGCCGCCCGCTCCGGCCCCGCCCCCCGCTCCGCCGGCATGACCGGTTCCCGAGGCGACGGCGCCCCC
>SCUU01000126.1 GCA_004297065.1 Gallionellaceae bacterium | reverse complement strand
AGTGTCGCAAACCAGAAATAACGAAACATTAAACGGCGTCTTTTTTCGCCATGCCGCGTTGCATCCCCTTGCCGTATACCCCATACGGCTGCGGGTCTGCGCCTTGCCTGACAAAAAAATTCATCCGTTTCATTTGTCCCGTTATTTCTGGTTTGCGACACGAGTCGTTTCATCAGAGGGACTGGGGATGAGGGAAATAACGTGATGCGAAAACTCTGTCACGATTTATGAAAAGCTCAATAGTTCGATTTTCTAACCGCCGCCGCACTCTCGGCGACCAGCTCCCATCCCCGATAAATCATCCCGCTGTACATCTGCACCAGCGCGGCTCCGGCCTGCATTTTTTCCCGCGCATGTTCGCCGCGCAAGATGCCGCCCACGCCGATGATGGGCAGTGCGCCGTTCAGTTCGGTCGCGAGTTGGCGGATGACGGCGGTGGATTTTTCGCGCACGGGCAGGCCGCTCAAGCCGCCGGTCTCGTTGCCGTGCGGCAAACCTTCCACGCCTACCCTCGACAGCGTGGTGTTGGTGGCGATGACGCCGTCGATGCGGTGCTTGATGAGCAGGGCGGCGATGTTCTTGATCTGCTCGCTGTCGAGGTCGGGCGCGATTTTCACGGCCAGCGGCACATATTTGAGGTGCTGTTTCGCCAGTTTTTCCTGCTCGGATTTCAGTTGCCCGAGCAGTGCGTCCAGTTCGTCTCCACCCTGCAATTGGCGCAGGTTCTTGGTGTTGGGCGAGGAGATGTTGATGGCGACATAGCTCGCATACGGGTACACCTTGCGTAGGCCGATCAGGTAGTCGTCCGCCGCTTTCTCGATGGGCGTGTCGGCGTTCTTGCCGATGTTGATGCCGAGAATGCCTGTGTATTTCGCGCGCTTCACGTTCTCGATGAGCGCATCCACGCCGTCGTTGTTGAAGCCCATGCGGTTGATGATGGCCTGCGCCTGCGGCAGGCGGAACAGGCGCGGTTTGGGGTTGCCGGGCTGCGCGCGCGGGGTGACAGTGCCGATCTCGATGAAGCCGAAGCCGAGCGCGGCGAGCGCGTCGATGTAGACGCCGTTCTTGTCCAGCCCGGCTGCGACTCCGACCGGGTTGGGAAAGACGAGTCCCATCACGGTGCGCGGGTCGTCCGCCGGACGTTTGACGAGCAGGGGCAGCGTGCCCAGACAGTGCGCGGTCTTCAGCGAGTCGAGTGTGACGTGGTGCGCAGTTTCGGGGTCGAGTGCGAACAGGGCGGGGCGGAGCAGTTGGAACATGAATCAGTCTTTCTTGACGATAACAGGTACAGGGAACGGTTTTTTCTTGAATACTTCAGCGCGCTTTTTGCCGCGCCATTGTTCGGCGATGACATCGCCCAATTGTAGGCAGAGCAGCCCGAATGCGCCGAGCAACAAGGTGAAGAACCAGGCCGATACATCGAGATAGAGCGCGCCACCCGCAAGTTTGTAGATGAAGAGTGTGCCGCCAGCTACGAAGATGCCGGATGCCGCGCCGAGCACGATGCGGCTCCAGTCTCCGTTCTTGAGGCCGGAGAAGACCGTGCTTTCGTGCCACAGCAGTTGCAGTGCGATCAGCAGGAGCAGCGGCGACAACCACAGCAGGCCCAGCAGTTGCGCAGTCCAGATAGCGCCGCCCATCAAACCGATGAGCGAGGCGAGCAGGAGCAGCGATACGGCAGCTTCCGGGTGTGCTGCGGGCAAGGCGAAGGTGCGCGTGAAGCCGCGCAACAGCATAGGGAAGCCGGACAGCCATAAACGTGTGACGAGCACGGCGGGCAACAGCACGCCGCCAAAGAGCGGGGCTAGCAACATCTCGGCAGTGCGGGAGAGAGGGCTGACCCACAACGGTGAGAAAGCATTCAGGTAGGCAAGCAGGGCGCATAGCAATGCGCCGCTTGTGCCGAGCCAGAGCGTGTAGAGCGGATGTGTACGCAGCAGGCTGGTACCGTTGCGGCGGAAGCAGAGTGTGTCCAGCAGATAGGTGAAATTCAGCAAGGCGATGATGCCGAGCAGGGCAGGCAGGGCGGCACTGCCGTCAGTGGCATTTGCCTGCGGCAGTTCTTGGCCGGAAAGAAGCAGGGCGCATAAGGGGAACAGAAATATCGCGGCAGCGAACAGGGAAAGGCGTATTTTCATCGAATGTCTTAAAATTGAACGGTATTAGCCACAGTGAGCACGGGTTTTCACGCATGAAGCAGCGGTGTTATCCGTACCCGGAGGATACAAGAACCTCCCCGGGGTGTTTCATCTCTGTTCATCCGTGGCTGAAGGTTTCAAATTGAGCGGTCGCCAAGTGCCTTGCAGCAATCCATGCAATGGTTGGAAGTTGGCTTTATACGCCATTTTCCGGCTTTGTTTGATCCAGTAGCCCAGATACAAATAGGGCAATTCCAGTTTGCGGCACAACTCGATTTGCCACAGCACGTTGAAGATGCCGAAGCTGCTCCCGGCAATCTCCGGCTCGTAAAAAGTATAGACGGATGAGAGGCCGTCGGCGAGCACGTCGATGATACTGACCATGCGCAATACCCCGGCCTCGCGAAATTCTACCAACATCGAATCCACATGGCTTTGCAGCAGGAAGTTGCGGTATTGCCCCGGATTGTCGTTGTCCATGCCGCCGTCGCGGTGGCGCTGGTTCTGGTAGCGCTGATAGAGATCAAAATATTCCGCACGGTCTTCGAGTGTATGCAAGGTGACATCGAGCCCGAGATGCTGTTTCCAGCTGCGCCGTTGCGAACGGTTTGCGGCGAAGCCGGCGATGGCGATACGTACCGGCACGCATTCGCGGCAGTTGTCGCAACGCGGACGGTAAGTGAAAGTGCCGCTACGGCGGAAGCCGTGTTGCACCAGTTCGGCATAGACCTGCGCGGTGATGAGGAAACTTGGGGTGGCAACTTGCGAACGCGCTTCCCGGTCCGCCAGATAACTGCACGGGTAGGGGGCAGTTAAATAGAATTGCAGCGCGGAGAGAGGAATGTCGTGCAGTAAGCTCATTTGAAAAGATGGGGGTCGAAATTCCAGATTCGGACGGGTGGACAGTGTATCAATTCTTGCAGGCGGCGGACGAATTCGCCGCGCGGAATTTCGCGTGCACCGAGCGAGGCCAGGTGCGGTGTGTTCATCTGGCAATCGATCATGGCGAAATTCCATCGTTCCAGTTGTCCGGTGAGGTGGGCGAGGGCGATCTTGGAGGCGTTCGTTTTGCGGCTGAACATCGATTCGCCGTAGAACATCCTGCCCAGCGCCATGCCGTAAAGCCCGCCGGCGAGTTCGCCGTCCATCCAGATTTCCACCGAATGCGCGTGGCCCATGCGATGCAGTGCGCAATACGCGCGGACCATTTCTTCCGAAATCCACGTTCCCGGTTCGCCGTTGCGCGGGGCGGCGCAAGCGCGCATTACCTGTTCGAAGCCGGTGTCGGTGCGTATCTCGTACTGGCCGTTGCGCAAAACTTTGCGCAGGGAATGCGAGATTTTGAATTCGTTCGGGAATAGCACCATGCGCGGGTTGGGGCTCCACCACAAGATGGGATCGTCTGCATTAAACCAGGGAAAAATGCCGTGGCGATAGGCCTCCAGCAGACGCGCGGGAGACAGGTCGCCTCCCGCGGCAAGCAGTCCATTGGGGCGTTCGAGCGCCAGTTCTACCGGCGGGAAGGGGTGGTTGTCTTGTATCAGAAAGATCGGTTTCATCGCGGTATAGGTCGTTTGGCATATAGGCAGCCTGTTTGATTTGTGCTTATATAGCGCCTTGCGAAGTAGCGTCAAGACTTGGGGGAGCTTATGCTGGCAGGGCTGTTCGGGAAAAAGTCGGATCATCCGTTTGCGAATCTGAAATCGGCGCAGCAGGTGTTGGACGATGTGCCCAAGACCGATGCGTTAAAAGCGTTGCTGGAGTTGGCCAGTTGGGTCGAATCCCTGCGCGACCATGCGGAAGAGTTTCGCCTGGATCATCAAGTTGCGGTGCTGCGTTTGCTGGATGAGGCGGCACAACCCCATCTGCGTAAATTGCTGCGCGATTATTTTGCCGTGCAACCGTTGAACAAGTTTCAGGAAAACCGTATTTGGGCGGCGCTGAACGACTTTTTTACGCTCAGCGAACAGACGCACGTGAACATTCTGGCGCTGTGCCGCAAAGGCGATCGTAATGCTTCCGCTCTCAAACCGCAGTTCGCCCTGCTCGCGGTACGCGCCATCGTCGCGGCAATACACCGCTTGAAACTTGCATCGGCGCGCTATGCACTGGTCGATCCGACGCTGTGGGCGCACCTCGCCGAAATATATTCCTTTGCCGAAACGCAAAATTTCCAGAACGAGTTGGTTCCGCTCTATCCAGGTTCCGGGGTCAATACATCGGTGGGCCGGGAGTTCGCCGGAGTGATGGTGTGGTTCTCCGTGGGGACAGGCTCGCTGCCCCCTTTGCATATCCATGTTGCCGAACGGCTGGTCGCGCACCTGAACAAGTATCTGACGGTGGGCAAGCAGGCTGTAGAGGGCAGCCAATGGGCGATCAATCTGGCGCAGCCAACCCCGCCGATGCGCGTCAATGCCGAAACGACGATCCATCCGGGTGTGCGCTTTCTGGGGATGGGCGGCGCGCAAGAGGCGCTCAATAATCTGGTCAAGTCGCTGGAAAAGGGTATTGTCCCCCAAGAGCTCAACCTGGGCGGTGCGGTTTATGAGACGGAATTGCTGCGCGATGTCGCCCGGCAATTGTTCGCGCGTTGCATCTCGCCCCCGCCCACACGCCGCAATGCGCGCCGCAAGCTGAAGGTGAACCTGCACGTGGCGAACGGTTTTTTCAAACTGGTTGAAAATACCGATATCGGCCTGAATTTCAACACCGAGACCCATGAGGTATGGGAGGTCGAGGACATCAGTGCGACCGGGTTCCGCAGTGTCACCGCCCCAAGCGCGCTGGACAGCATCAAAATCGGTTCGCTGATCGGCAGCAAGCCTGAAAACATGGGGAATTGGGGCGTCGGGATCGTGCGCCGTTTAAGCCGCGATGCCGAAAATAATTTGCATGTCGGCGTGGAGATATTGGCGAATCAGGTAATCGGCGTTTCGCTGGGCGCGCGCGACCATTCCGGTGCGGGCGAAGACAATCTGGCCCTGTATCTCAACAAGCCGAACGACAACAGCGGCGAGGCGTGGCTGCTGATGAAACCGGGGGCGTTCGCCTCCACGCGCAGTTTCAACATGACGGTAGCCGACAAGACCTACCTGTTGTTGCCGCTCGGACTGGTAGAGAGCGGCGAGGATTACGATCTCGCGCGCTACCGCAAAATGGAACAGGATACTAGTGCCGAGTAGCGAGCACTGAGTGAAACCGGAGTCACTCAGCACTCAGCACTGTCTTGAGCCAGGCCTCGATGTCTTCCACCTCTTCCTGGCATACCGAATGCGGCATGGCGTATTCGTGCCAGTCCAAGCTATAGCCCTGTTGCAGCAATATCTCTTTGGATGCTTTCCCCAATGTGTATGGCACGATAGGGTCGCTGAGACCGTGCGCCATGAATATCGGCGTGTTTTTTGAGTTGCCGCTCGCTTCTTCTTGTAGCGAAGCGGCCAGAGGCAGATAGGTCGATAGCGCCAGGATGCCGCCGAGTTGTTCGCTATGGCGCAGGCCGGTGTGCAAGGCAATGGCACCTCCTTGAGAAAAACCCGCGAGGAAAATGTTTTCTGGGACAATGCCGCGCGCCCGTTCCTGGGATATAAATTTCTCGATTTCCATTTGTGCGCCACGAATGCCCGCAGCATCTTGCCGGGTGCCGATGTCGCCTGAAACAATGTCATACCATGCGCGCATGATGAAGCCGCCGTTGATGGTAACGGGCTGCTTGGGTGCGTGCGGGAAGATGTAGCGCACTGCCACGGGTAGGGTGATTTCCTCGGCAATGGGTACAAAATCCGCTCCGTCGGCCCCCAATCCATGTAACCAGATGATGCTGTGATGCGGCATAGCGCCGGTTTCCAAAGTGATGTGCGGAAGAATAGAGGACATTTTGGGTTTCTGATCGACGTTATCGGGGCGAGATGCTATGGTTACGATGCCATCCCATATTAAAGATTTCTGACTATTGTGCCGATAGCAACTACGGATGGCTATAAAAAATATCACCAATGGCCCGGCGGCTTGCTGCCGCAGTCAGATGGCTAGAGGTGTTACCAAATAGGACGGGGAGGAGCAGTGAAAAGAAATATTACGCCGACAGCGGTGGAGAAGGTCATGCGCGAGGACGATTTTATCGTGTCGATGACCGACACGACCGGGCGCATCACCTATGGCAACCGTATTTTTATCGAGTTTTCCGGCTATAGCGAGGCCGAGTTGCTCGGAACCCAGCACAACATCATTCGTCACCCGGACATGCCCCGTGCGGTCTTCAAGCTGTTATGGGACAAAATCACCAATCGCGAAGAATGTTTCGCCTATGTGAAGAACATGGCCAAAGATGGGAGCTTCTATTGGGTGTTTACCAACGTGACGCCGACTTTCGATCCGTCGGGCAACATCACGGGCTACTTGTCGGTGCGGCGCAAGCCCAAGGCGAGCGGGATCAAGACGGCGAGCGAGGTCTATCGCATCATGCTGGAAGCCGAGAAAAAGGCCGGGCCGGCGAATGCCATCGCAGCCTCCACCAAAATTCTGGTCGACATATTGAACGAAAAGGGGCTCAGCTATGACGAACTCGTCTTTGCTATTTAAATTCTCTGCGCTGTTGTGGTCGTTTTCCTTCGGCATTCTGGTCATCATCCTGACGAGCTTTGCCATGCATGGCGTGGATATATACATGCTGGGTTTTCTGGTGGTCTCCGTTGCGGTGTCCGCTTACGGGCAATGGCTGGCACGGCACTGGCTGGAGCCCGTCGCAAAGCTGAAAGTCGTGATTGACGAAGTGGCGCAGGGGAAGTTCAACAGTCGCGTGACCGGCATTTCCGACAGCCGCGATGAAATCAGCCTGCTGTGCTGGAGCATCAACGACATGCTGGATCAACTCGGTGCCTTCTTTCGCGAACAGGAGACGAGTTTCCGCAGCAACCTTTCCGGTAATTTCTATCGTCTGGCGATGGGCGGCGGGATGCACGGGGGATTCAAGAAAGGACTGGAAAACCAGAACATCCTGCTTACCGGCATGGCCGATCAGAAGACTGCGGCCATGCGCACCAAAATGCTGTCGCGGGTACACACACTGAATACCGATAATTTGCTGCGGAATCTGTCCTCCAGCCAGCAGGACATGAAAGTGATTACCGACAATATGGAGCGCCTGGCCTCGCTGGCGCGGCAAACTCGGGAAGATGCCGACGAAAGCCGCAGTTCGGTCAAGGATGTCGTGCAACGCCTGTCCGGCATTGTGGAACGCGTAAACCGCGCCAACGAGGCGATTACCGAGTTGAATGCGCGCAGTGCGGAAATCACCAAAGCGGTTGGCTTGATTAACTCGATTGCCGACCAAACGAATTTGCTGGCGCTGAATGCGGCAATTGAGGCGGCGCGCGCAGGCGAGGCAGGACGCGGCTTCGCGGTGGTTGCGGACGAGGTGCGCAAGCTGGCGGAAAACACCAAGAACGCCTCCGAATCGATCGGTAAAATCATGCTTATGCTGCAAGACGATGCGTCCGAGATGCAGAAAGATTCGGCGGAAATGCACGAGATCGCCAATTCTTCGCAAAGCGTCATTAGCCGTTTGGAGCATAAATTTGCGCAATTCAACGAGTCCGCGGTGACTACATTGACCGGTGCCCGTTATGCGCAAGATTTGAGCTTCGCCTCGCTGGTTAAAATCGATCACGTCATTTATAAGCAGCGCGCCTACGTCCTGGTCAGCGAGCCTGCGAATCAAGAGATCAGGACGGCTGTGGGTGTCGACCACCATAATTGCCGCCTAGGGAAGTGGTATGCGGGCCCGGGTAAAGAGGTGTTCGGCGACTCGCCCTCGTTCCGCAAACTGCTCGACCCGCACAGCAAGGTTCACGGCTGCGTGCATGAGATGGTGGGCATGCTGGATCGGCCTTGGGACAAGGATGACCAGTTGCAAGACAAGATCATTAATGCCATGCAATGCGCCGAAGAAGCCAGCATGGGCGTGATGCAGAGTATCGATCAGGTTGTTGCCGACAAGCACCCAGAGATGGCGAAGGTCGGTTGAAGGATTAAACCTAGAAAACCCAGTTGTCCACAGATTACGCAGATTTCCGCCGATTGATTAAACAACAGGTAATCTTGGATTATCGCCCAACCTTTTGGGTGAAGCGGAACTTGCAAGCAAGGCTTTGAAAATCTGCGTTAATCTGCGTAATCTGCGGATTGAACTGAGGCTTTTAGGTTAAACGGTGTTGGGGTGAAACAGCCACGGATGGATTCCGTGGCTGTTTCGTTTGGGGAGAATCAAACTGATTCGGGGATGATGTTCTTGAGTGTCTGAAATATCTCGCGGTAGCTCTTGGGCGGCTTCGCCAATTCTTTTTCCTTGAGCGCATTGCGTATCAGTGTACGCAGTCGCTGCGCATCTGCTTGCGGGTGTGCGGCGAGCAGCTCGGTGAGCGCGTTCGGGTCTTCCAGCAGGCGGTCGCGCCAGCGTTCCACCTGGTGCAGATATGCGATGTGCTGCTTTGACGTGCCGTTCCACACCTCCAGTTTGGCGACGATGGGCGCGGGGTCGATGTCGCGCATCAGCCTGCCGATGTATTGCATCTGGCGGCTGATCGCGCCGAACTTGGTGATGCGCTTCACCTCGTCGATCGCGTCGCGCAGGTTTTCCGGCAGATCCAATTCCTTGAGCTGGTCTTTGTTCAGGGCGGCCAATTGCTCGCCGATATCCTGCAACTCGTGCATCTGTTTCTTGATCTTGGTCTTGCTGGGCGGGAGTTCTTCGAGGTCTTCGTGATGCTTGTTCATGGGGGCCGGTAAATATAAACAGATGTTGATATGATAGCGCCTTCCGAGAAACCGAAGCCGCTAAAATTCTTTCTATGACCGCCATCGCATCCCCCGAATCACGCTTTTCCCACACCCCGGAAACATTGCGAGAGATCGCCCAAGACCTGATCGAATATGCCCGCAAGCAAGGCGCTTCGGCTGCATCCGCCGAGGTGTCGGACGGTTTCGGGCAGGGTGTCAGCGTGCGTCGCGGCGCAGTCGAGACCATCGAATACAACCGCGACAAAGGGCTGAGCGTATCGGTCTACATCGGCCAGCGGCGCGGCAATGCCAGCACTTCCGACTTTTCGCCGCAGGCGGTGCGCGACACCGTGGATGCGGCGCTGAACATCGCGCGCTACACCGCCAGCGACGACTGTGCCGGCTTGCCCGATGCCGATATGCTGGCCACCGAATCTCCCGATCTCGATCTGTACCATCCGTGGACGCTGGATGTGGACGATGCCATCGGGTTGGCGCGCGAATGCGAGCAGGCCGCTTTCGCCGCCGACAAGCGCATCAACAATTCCGAAGGCGCGACCATCAACGTACACGAAGCGCAGTTCGTGTATGCGAACAGCCTGGGCTTCGTCGGCGGCTTCCCCACCTCGCGCCACAGCGTGAGTTGTGCGGTGATCGCCGGCAAGGGCGATGCCATGCAGCGCGACTACTGGTACAGCGTGGCGCGCAACGCCGCCGAGATATTGAAGGTGGAAGAGGTCGGGCGCATCGCCGCCGAGCGCACCGTGCGCCGCCTCAAGGGGCGCGGCCTCGCCACGACCCAATGCCCTGTTCTTTTTGAAGCGCCGATCGCGGCGAGCCTGATCGGCCATTTCGTCGGCGCGGTGAGTGGCGGCAGCCTGTATCGCAAATCCTCATTCCTGCTCGACCGTATCGGCACGCAGGTGTTCTCTCCCGTCATGCGCATCGACGATGTGCCGGATATTCGTCGCGGCTTGGCGAGCAGCCCGTTCGATGACGAAGGCGTGAAAGCGCAGCGCCGCACCATCGTCGATGCGGGCATGCTGAACGGCTACTTCCTCGGCAGCTATTCCGCGCGCAAACTGGGCATGAAGACCACCGGCAACGCGGGCGGCAACCACAACCTCATCGTCAAGTCCGGCGAGCTGGATTTCAACGGGCTGCTCAAGAAAATGGGGTGCGGCCTGCTGGTGACCGAACTGCTGGGGCACGGCGTGAATCCGGTCACGGGCGACTATTCGCGCGGCGCGGCGGGCTTCTGGGTCGAGCACGGCGAGATCCAATATCCGGTGGAGGAGATCACCATCGCGGGTAATCTCAAAGAGATGTTCATGGGTATCGTCGCCGTGGGCAACGATGTGCTGGTGCAAGGCTCGCGTCAGTGCGGCTCGGTGTTGGTAGAGAGAATGTCTGTCGCCGGACGCTGATAGGAGCAAGAGAGATGGGATATATCAAGTTCGCGGTACTGTCATTGTGTCTGTTGTTCGCCCCATTCGCCAATGCGGAGGATGCAGGTAAATAGCCCGCCGATTTCGTCTATCAGGCCAAGTCCGGCGATACCCTGAGCGAGCTGGCGAAGACGCAGTGGGATAAGCCGAAGCGCTGGAAAGACGTGGCGGCATACAACAAGCTCAACGATCCAAATCGTATCGAGATCGGACAGTCGCTCAAGATTCGTCCGGCATGGCTGAGAACACAAACCGCCAAGACCGATATGCAAGCGGACAAGGCGACTGTGGAAGCGATCACGGGCAGGGCGAGGTCGAATGGAAAGCCGGTGCGGGTCGGTGACGCATTGGCCGCAGGGATCAAACTCGACACATCGGCAGGTGCCGCATTGCG
The DNA here is from genome assembly GCA_004297065.1 of Gallionellaceae bacterium. GTDB lineage: Bacteria > Pseudomonadota > Gammaproteobacteria > Burkholderiales > Gallionellaceae > PALSA-1006. The sequence continues at coordinate 11,620 of SCUU01000126.1, read as the reverse complement.
CCTGCGCCTGCCCGATGGCTCCATCATCAACATGCTGGAGCGCACCGTGTTGCAGTTGGAGAAACTGGAGCAAAGTCAGGCCGAGTCGTTCAAGACGGTCTTGCGCCTGGTGAGCGGACATGTCGAAGCGTTCAAGAAGAAATACCCGGGAGGGCGATCCGATCTCGCGTTCCATGCGCGTGCGAGCACCATCAGCGTGCGCGGCATTTCCGCCGACAGACACCCCGACCATTGGGATGCGCCGGTGATGTTCGTGGTGCCTTGAGCGGATGTGTTGTGACAGGGGGGGCAAAAGGCAAGACCTGACTCCGTGCTGTGCGGGCAGCGGCGCGAGAGCAAACCCAGAGGCAGACCACGAGTGACGAAAGAAGGCGGCCATGACATGACCGGGCAAGGCGAACTGGAGTTGTAGATAGCGATATAGGCCGAATGGCATATTGACCGAATGAGCATGGGCAGATAGGGTGCGCAACAACTCACCAAGGGGGTAACATGGAACGAATGACGAGAAGCATTGCAGCATTGGCAAGCACTTTGGGCGTGGGCAGGTGCGGTGGGGATGCCGGAAAACACTCGACCCTGGCCCCTTTAACCCTCCTTTAACCCTATCATGCAGAGAAGCGACTCCAACAACGGAAGATAAAACCGGAATGGATCAGGGCTGTCATTGAAAATCCAGACCTCTGCCGAAATACCATTTGTGTACAATTCAAGGTGAATCGGACAACTATGAAGATGGACGCGAAACTAATAATTCTCATAATTTTTGGTTTATTTTCGGCGGCGGGGTGCGCGTCGTTTAAAGACAAAATACAACAAGAATTTGATGTATTAAATAATCCGCCAACCATCACCAAGGACTCTGTTGTATTAGAAGTAAAATTTGTGCCACAGCCCGATGTGAAACTCTGCGGAATCGCGGTGGTGGATATGTTGGCAGGCTATTACAGCAAGCCGATTGGATCAATACATCGGGAAAATATGATCAGGATTGCCAACGAGGAAAATGGCATGACTGGCGTTAGACTCAAAGAATTTTTCGAAGGTGGAAATTATTTTACCGCCATATTCCCAGGCACACTCAGTCGTGAAGTCAGCGGCATTTATTATCATCTTGATAGTCGACGCCCGCTGGTCGTTATGTTGGGCACGAAGGACAAGGAGTCCTTTCATTATGTAGTGGTGAATGGGTACAACCCCATTCTGAGAAATTTGATTTTATTAGACCCGGCAAGAGGTCAGTACGTCGTCAGTGAAGAGTATTTTCTTGAAAGATGGCAGATAGCAAATCGATTTATGCTTGTCGCATATCCAAATAACTTAAGGAGGGCATTATGAAACTCATATCACTATTTGTTTGCTTGCTGGTATTGCTTGCATCGCCATTGGTTTCGGCATCGGACGAGTCACAGTCGACCATCAATCATCCACCCGTGAGCATGAGTCTTGTGAGCACGAATGAAGAGATGGAGCTTCAGAGCCTTGAAAATTCGAGCTGGGCATTGCTTGAACAAAAAGCTGCGGGAAGTAGCTGCGAAACCAGGTGCGGTAACGACCCAAATAGCGGCCAGCGAATCTGCAGAACCGTCTGCGATGATAATTCACCATCTTCTTCGCCAACCATGGGGAGTTGTAACGGTAGCCAAGGGTGTATGGTGGCGCGCGCCTTGATTTTAGGTTGTTTTGGGGGGGCATTGATAGGCTCGTTTAGCGGTGCAACTCCGTTGGGGTGTGGGGTCGGGGTCGTGCTTGTGTATGCCTTGGAAGCATCTAGAGATTAAACAGGCAAGCGTGGAGTTAAAGGGGCTAGGGGTTAAAGGGGCCAAGGTCGAGTTGTTTTCGTGTTCGCGAGTCAACCCAACGGGTTTGAATTTTTCAGAGTGACAATAAATAAAGTCGATGGGTGCATACGCCATCGACCAATCTAAGTTTTATGCTGCAATCGCATCCGGGAGGTGGTGCGATACCATCAAGTTGCTTTCCGGTATCGCGCAGATGGCGTAAGGATTTCCATCCAGATCGGAAAATTCGACTTCCACGACGCCTGTGGTGAGCATTTCCACGATTGTTCCCGCCTGTCCACGGCGTAGGTGTTTTTCTGGAACATCGTTGGTTAGCGCGACTACTTCTAATGTTTTCATGCCGCACCTCGCATCACTTTTTCGTGCTCGCAATTCACTCTGATGCAACCCACTTCGCGAGTCGTTGCCGCACATTCACCAGCCGTTCCTCGCTGATCGTACCGATGCTACCCAGTAGCAGCGACCCATCCAGCAGGGCTAGGCGTGAGAGGCGAAGTACGCTGGGCACTTTCAGGCCGGAGTTGGCGAAATCTGGATCTGTCGGAGTAAGCGTTTCATCGAGGTCGGCTTCGGCCTGTTGCACTTGAGATGAGACCATGCAGACCAGCCAGTCATCGAATCTGGACGCTTGCCGCAACATGAGTACGGGGCGCAATTTGGTTCCGGTTAGATCGGAGTACGGGAATGGGGTGAGGACGATCTGTCCCGCACCTTTCATTACCAGCGTTCCTGCAAGTCTTCGCGGGTGTAGATGGCGGTGTCTTGTTCCATGCCGCGCATTGCTTGGGACATGGATAGTTCGGAGAATTCGGTGTCCGACCAATCGGCATGACCGAGCGGTTTGCCTGTGGATGTGCCGCATCGCGCAGAAAGAAATTCGACGAATTCGAAGACCTCCGCCTGCTTCGCGCGCGGCAGCGCTTCCAGTCTGCTGATTAGTTCTGTGTAGCCCATTGCAACACCCCGCTTAAATTGAACATCGGGCAAAGTATAACCTGCGGGGATGCGGTGTGCTATGGGTGCGATTCAAACTGATGTGGGGGAACAAGAGGCTTGCGCTGACCGACTCTCACGGATAGGCCGCGATGTCTTTGTGCGTCCCGGCACCGGTGGGAGCGACCTCCCGGTCGCGACAGTTTGGGAGGTATTCATCGAATCGCGGTCAGGAGACCGCTCCCACATCACCAGCCGCTTGCCGCGTTTTGTGCGGCTTAGTGAGATGGCTGGTTGTTCCATCAAGGGCAATGCCGCTATTGGCCGACCGGCGATTTCTCTAATGAGCCATCAGGGGTACTTCCACATCAGTTTGAATCGCACCCGCGAGCTATCGCCGCCGCGCTTTGTATTCGCGGCGTGATAAAATGCGCGCCTTTCCGTTTTCTCTTACTTTGAAAGGCTGTCATGTTCTCGCGCAAAAACACCATCGCCGTTACCGACCCCGAACTGTGGAGTGCGATTCAGGATGAAACCCGCCGTCAGGAAGACCACATCGAGCTGATCGCGTCGGAGAACTACACCAGCCCGGCGGTGATGGAAGCGCAGGGCAGCCAGCTCACCAACAAATACGCCGAAGGCTATCCCGCCAAGCGTTACTACGGCGGTTGCGAACACGTGGATGTGGCCGAGCAACTGGCTATCGACCGCGCCAAAGCGCTGTTCGGCGCGGAATACGCCAACGTGCAGCCGCACTCCGGTTCGCAAGCCAATCAGGCCGTGTACGTCTCGGTATTGAAGCCCGGCGACACCATCCTCGGTATGTCTTTGGCGCATGGCGGTCACTTGACCCACGGCGCATCGGTGAACATCAGCGGCAAGTTATACAACGCCATCCAGTACGGTCTGAACGATAAAGAAGAGATCGACTACGACCAGGTGCAAGCACTGACCACGCAACACAAGCCCAAGATGATCGTGGCGGGTGCTTCCGCCTACGCGCTGGTCATCGACTGGAAGCGTTTCCGCGCGATTGCCGACAGCGTGGGTGCGTATCTGTTCGTGGACATGGCGCACTATGCCGGTCTGGTCGCGGCGGGTTACTACCCCAGTCCGGTCGGCATCGCCGACTTCGTGACCACCACCACCCACAAGACGCTGCGCGGCCCGCGCGGCGGTTTGATTTTGGCTAAAGCCGAGCACGAGAAGGCGCTGAATTCGGCGATTTTCCCCGCGCTGCAAGGCGGCCCGCTGATGCACGTGATCGCGGCCAAGGCTGTGGCTTTCAAAGAAGCCGCGAGCAAAGAGTTCAAGGAATATCAGAAGCAGGTCATCGACAATGCGCGCGTGATGGCGAAGGTGTTGACCGAACGCGGCGCGCGCATCGTCTCCGGTCGCACCGACAGCCATGTGTTCCTCGTCGATCTGCGCGCGAAGAAACTCACGGGTAAGGATGCCGAAGCAGCACTGGGCAAGGCGCACATCACCGTGAACAAGAACGCCATCCCGAACGACCCGGAAAAGCCTTTCGTGACTTCCGGTATCCGCATCGGCTCGCCCGCGATGACCACGCGCGGCTTCAAAGAACTGGAAGCCGAAAAACTGGCGCACCTGATCGCCGACGTGCTAGACGCGCCGAACGATGAGGCGGTAATCGCGCGCGTGGCGGCTGAAGTGAAGAAGCTGACGACGCGGTTCCCGGTGTATGGTGACTGAAACAGGGCTGAGGGCTGAGGGCTGAGGTCAATACCTCAGCACTTAGTCCTCGGCACTCAGTCCTTGATTTTATGAAGTGCCCTTTCTGCAAACACCCCGTCACGCAAGTGGTAGACACACGCGAGAACGACGAAGGCGACAGCATCCGCCGTCGCCGCCGCTGCTTGGCGTGCGACAAACGCTTCACCACCTATGAAACGGTGGAGTTGCGCATGCCGCAGGTGGTGAAGCAGAACGGCATGCGCAGCGAGTTCGACGCAGAGAAGTTGCGCACCAGTTTTACCCGCGCGTTGCACAAACGTCCGGTGTCCACCGAGTTGGTCGATATGGCGATCGACCACGTCACGCAAAAAGTGTTCGCCCTCGGCGAACGCGAGATCGGTTCGCGCCAGATCGGCGAGATGGTGATGAAGGAGCTGTTGAAGCTCGACAAGGTCGCCTATATCCGTTTTGCCTCGGTCTACAAGAGCTTCCAGGATGTCGGAGATTTCTCCGATGCCATCGACGCGGTGAGCAAGCCGCCTGCAAAACGTCGCCAGGCCGACAAGCCATGAACGCTGCCGACAGTCAGTGGATGGCCCGTGCTTTGCATCTCGCCGAACTCGGTTTGTTCTCGACCTCACCGAATCCGCGCGTCGGTTGCGTGTTGGTCAAGGACGGTGCGCTCATCGCTAGCGGCTGGCACGAACGTGCGGGTCAGCCCCATGCTGAACCTCTTGCCTTGCGTGCCGCAGGCGATCAAGCGCGCGGTGCGACGGCTTATGTCACATTGGAACCTTGCAGTCACCACGGACGCACGCCGCCCTGTGCCGATGCGCTCATCGCGGCAGGCGTGGCGCGCGTTGTGGTCGCCATGCAAGACCCAAATCCGCTGGTCGCCGGACAAGGTATCGCCAGGTTGCGCGCGGCCGGGATCGCGGTGGAATGCGGTTTGATGGAGGCCGAGGCGCGCCTGCTCAACATCGGCTTCGTTAAACGCATGACGCAGGGACTGCCGTGGGTGCGCAGCAAAATCGCCGCGAGTCTGGACGGGCGCACGGCATTGGCGAACGGGGTCAGCCAATGGATCACCGGAGACGCGGCGCGGCGCGATGTGCATGTCTGGCGCGCGCGTTCCTGTGCCGTGATGACGGGCATAGACACTGTGCTGGAAGACGATGCGCAGCTTTCCGTGCGTGCGATCCCGACTTCGCGCCAGCCCTTGCGCGTGGTACTGGACAGTCATTTGCGCATCCCGACTTCCGCAAAACTACTCACTCCCTCTCCCTCTGGGGGAGGGCTGGGGTGGGGGAGCGTGTTAATCGTCGCTGCCGTGCGCGACGAGGAAAAGATCGCCGCACTGGAAAAGCTCGGTGCCGAGGTCGTCGTGTTGCCGGACGAGAGCGGTCGGGTCGATGTGCAAGCCACCTTGCATCACTTGGCTGCAACAGCTTGCAACGAAGTATTGGTCGAGGCGGGGAGCACCTTGAATGGCGCGCTGCTGAAAGCCGGGCTGGTAGATGAGTTGGTGTTATATTTCGCGCCGCAGTTGCTGGGCGATATGGCGCGCGGCATGGCGCAACTGGGCGAATTGATCTCGCTCGATCAGCGCGTGGAATTGCAATGGCAGGATGTGCGGCAGGTGGGGCATGATTTGCGCATCATCGCGCAAGTAAATAAACCGGAATTGAGCAAGCCGGAAAGAGGCGTGGTGTAGGAGTGTGCCCTGCACGCTTCTGCAACCTCCCCGGCTCCAAGTGTTAATGTAGGTCGGGTTGGCGGTTTCAGCGCGTAACCCGACATTTTTCAGGAGGTGGCATGTTCAGCGGAATCATTGCCGATGTGGGCACCGTCAGCAGCGCGCAAGATCGCGAAGGCGGCTTGCGCTTGAGCGTGGAAACGCAAGACCTCGGCATGGGCGATGTGTCGTTGGGCGACAGCATCGCGGTGAACGGAGTATGCCTTACCGTGGTGAAAATCGACGGTAAGGTATTTACCGTGGATGTATCGCGCGAGACGCTGGATTGCACGGTCGGCTTGGAACGGCAAGGTGCGCTGGTCAATCTGGAAAAGGCGCTGCGCCTGTCCGACCGTTTGGGCGGCCATCTGGTCAGCGGCCATGTGGATGGCGTGGGCGAGGTGATCGCGTTCAACGACATCGGCGAAAGCTGGCGTCTGATCGTGCGCGCACCGGAACCGTTGGCGAAATATGTCGCGGTAAAAGGCTCCATCACCATCGACGGCGTGAGCCTCACGGTGAACCACGTGGCGGGGGCGGAGTTCGAAGTGAACCTTATCCCGCATACGCTGGCGGTGACCACACTCAACCAACTGAGAGCGGGTGCAAAAGTGAACCTGGAAATCGACTTAATCGCGCGCTATGTCGAGCGCATGATGCACGCGGAGAAAGAACAACTGAAATGACCGATGTAGCCCCGATACAAGAAATCATCGAAGAAATCCGTGCCGGACATATGGTGGTGCTGGTGGACGAAGAAGACCGCGAGAACGAAGGCGACCTGGTATTCGCCGCCGAGTTTGTCACGCCGGAAAAAATCAATTTCATGGCCAAGCACGGGCGCGGGCTGATTTGCCTGACGCTCACGCAGGCGCATTGCGAGCAGCTCAATTTGCCTCTGATGGTGAGCGTCAACGGTTTGCCGCTGGCGACCAATTTCACCGTATCGGTCGAAGCGGCGACGGGAGTGACCACCGGCATCTCCGCCGCCGACCGCTCGCGCACCATACAGGTGGCGGCGGATAAAGACGCCAAACCAGGCGACATCGTGCAGCCGGGGCACATTTTCCCGCTACGCGCGCAGAACGGCGGCGTGCTGGTGCGTGCGGGGCATACCGAAGCTGGTTGTGATCTGGCGCAGTTGGCAGGATTGACGTCCGCGTCGGTTATCTGCGAGATACTCAAGGACGACGGCGAGATGGCGCGCTTGCCGGACTTGATCCCGTTTGCGAAACAGCACGGCTTGAAAATCGGCACCATCGCCGACCTGATCGAGTACCGCAGCCACAACGAAAAACTGGTCGAGCGCGTCGCGCAACGCAAAGTGCAAACGGCCTACGGCGAGTTCGAGCTGTATACCTATACCGACAAGACCACGCAGCAAACCCATCTGGCCTTGGCGAAGGGCGACATCCAGCCGCGCACCGAGACGCTGGTGCGCGTACACGAGCCCTTGTCCGTGATGGATTTTCTGGAACAGGCGAGTTATCCCAATTCCACCAGCGTGCATGACGCGCTGAACAAAATCAGCCATGCGCCCGCAGGCGTGCTGGTGATGATGCATCATGCGGAAACATCGGCGGATATGCTGGCGCGTGCGGCTTTCAAACCGGAAGCGCATCACGCGCAATGGGATCCGCGCAGCTACGGCATAGGTGCGCAGATATTGCGCGACCTCAATGTCGGCAAGATGCGCCTGCTGGCCACGCCGCGTAAATTGCCGAGCATGGTCGGGTTCGGGTTGGAAGTGGTGGGTTACACGCAGGCGCATGGTTGAAAACCGAAAAACGGTTATTCGCAGATTCACACAGATTAAAACCGCATTATTGGATTTGCAGTTGAATTTTAATCTGCGCAAATCTGCGGATAAAAAGATTTTGCAGTTAAAGGAAGTGACATGAAAGAGATCGAGAAGAATTTAAACGGGACGGGAATGCGTATTGGCATCGTGCAGAGCCGCTTCAATACCACCGTGTGCGAGGGGCTGCTAGCCGCGTGTCGCGCGCAACTCGGAAAGCTTGGTGTGCGCGACGACGATGTCACGCTGGCGACGGTGCCGGGGGCATTGGAGATACCGCTGGTGTTGCAGCATCTGGCGCAGTCGCGCAAATACGATGCGCTTATCGCTTTGGGTGCTGTGATCAGAGGCGATACCTATCATTTCGAAGTGGTATCGAATGAATCCGCGCGCGGCGTGGGCGAGGTGCAGTTGCATGCCGGCGTGCCGATTGCCAATGCCATCCTGACCACCGATACCGACGAACAAGCCGAAGTGCGCATGAACGTGAAAGGTGCGGAAGCCGCACTGGTTGCCATCGAAATGGCGAATCTTTTGAAAGCGGCACTATGAACGATAAGACGAGTAACGCCCCGGCCAAAAGTGCGCGGCATCGCGCACGCGAGTTGGCATTGCAGGGCATCTACCAATGGCGCATGGCCGGAACCAGTGCCGCGCAGATCGAAAAAGCTACGCGCGATGAAAAGAGCCTAGGACGTTACGACGTCGAGTTGTTCGGCCAGTTGCTGCGCGGTGCGGTGAGCCAGTACGAAGCATTGTCTGAAAAAATCGCCCCGCATCTCGACCGGCCCCTGAACGAACTCAGTCCCATCGAATTCTCCGTACTGCTGCTCGGCGCTTTCGAACTGGCCAATCTTCCCGAAGTGCCTTATCGCGTGGTTATCAACGAAGGCGTGGAATTGGCCAAGACCTTCGGCGGCAGCGACGGCCACAAGTTCGTCAACGGCGTGCTGGACAAAATGGCCGCGCAACTGCGCGCGGTTGAAGTGAACGCAAAATAAACTTCAAAAACTTGTCCGCAGATTACGCAGATTTCACAGATTAAACCGCATTGCCTTTGGGTTTATCGTTGAATTTAAATCTGTGTACCCTAAAGGGCACAAGAACCTCTGCGAGGTAATCTGTGGATAAAGGTTTAACGATCATGTCCGAATTCGATCTCATCCAACGCTATTTCACCCGCCCCACACCCAGTGCCACGCTGGGCGTGGGCGACGATGCCGCTTTGCTGCGGGTCGGCGACGGTATGCAATTGGCGGTGTCCACCGACATGCTGGTGAGTGGCACGCATTTCTTTCCCGATGCCGATCCTGTGTTGCTCGGCCACAAGACCCTGGCCGTGAATCTTTCCGACCTGGCGGCGATGGGCGCTGTGCCGCGCTGGGCAACGCTGGCATTGGCGTTGCCTTATGGCAAGCGCCCTCACCCTAGCCCGCTCCCATCGGGAGCGGGGAGGGTGGTGGACGATGCTTGGTTAGAACAATTCAGCGCGGGTTTCTTTGCCTTGGCCGAGGAATATGGGGTGGAGCTGGTCGGCGGCGACACCACGCGCGGCCCGCTCAACCTGAGCGTCACCATCATGGGCGAAGTGCCCCAAGGTGCCGCGTTGCGCCGCGACGGCGCGCAAGCGGATGACGACATCTGGGTGTCGGGTACGCTGGGCGATGCGGCGCTGGCGCTGGCGCATCTGCAAGACCGCATCGTGTTGCCGCCGGATGTTTTTGCCGCCTGTGCCGCGCGTTTGCATCAGCCGCAGCCGCGCGTTGCGCTGGGCTTGGCGTTGCGGGGTGTCGCGCATAGCGCGATCGATATTTCGGATGGGCTGCTGGCAGACTTGGGGCATATTCTCGAACGCTCGCGGATGGGGGCGGAAATTCAGTTCGATGCGCTGCCGCGTTCGGCCGCATTGCGCAAATGTGAATCGCGCGCTTTGGCGCAAAGTTGCGTATTGGCGGGCGGCGACGATTACGAATTGTGTTTTACCGCACCTGTCGCGCGCCGCGCCGGGATTGAAAAGATTCCTGCTACGCTGGACGTGCCGCTGACGCGCATCGGCAAGATCGTCGCAGGCAACGGGTGTACGGTGCATGCCGCCGATGGCGGTGCGATGCAGATTAAGGAGCAGGGCTATGACCACTTCGCATCATGAGTTGAAGTTGCAACCGACATGGGGATTCCTATTCAGCCATCCCGCGCATTTCCTGTCCTTCGGCTTCGGGGCCGGGCTGTTTCCGCGTTCGCCGGGTACGGCGGGCACGCTGGTTGCGTTTCCCCTTTATTGGTACTTGGCGCCGCGCTTGTCCGATGCATTGTTCATTCTGGTATTGATCTGGGCGTTCGCCATCGGCGTGTGGGTGTGCGACAAAACCGGGCGCGAACTGGGTGTGTCCGACTACGGCGGCATCGTGTGGGACGAGATCGTGGCGTTCATGCTGGTGCTGTTCTTTACCCCGACCGGATTTATCTGGCAGGTGTTGGCATTCTCCCTGTTCCGTTTTTTCGATATCTGGAAACCGGAACCGATACGCCATTTCGATAAAACCTGGCACGGCGGTCTCGGCGTGATGTTCGACGATATTCTCGCAGCCGGCTATGCCTTGCTGTGCCTCGCGCTCATCAAGAGCCTGCTGATATGAGAACGTTACTCGCGCTGCTCACGGTGTTGCTATGGGCGAATGTCGCCGGTGCCGAAGAGTTCGATGCCAAAGTGATTGCCGTGCTGGATGGCGATACGCTGCTGGTGTTGCGCGACGGCGTTAAAGTGAAAATACGCATGGCGAATATCGACGCGCCGGAAGTGGGTCACGCAGGGATGGGCGACAAGTCGCCCAACTCGCAAAAAGACCAGGCGTTCGGCGTGCAGTCGCGCCAATCGCTGGTCGAGATGGTGTTGAAGAAGCAGGTGCGCATCAACTCGCAGGCGGTGGACCAGTATGGCCGCACGGTCGGGCTGGTTGCGCTGGACGGGCGCAACATCAACGAAGAGCAGGTGAAGCGCGGCATGGCGTGGGAGTATTCGCATTACCACAGCGACCGCGGCTACATCGCCATGCAAAGCGCTGCGCAACAGGCGCGGCGCGGTTTGTGGGCGCAAAGCAGTCCGCTGGCACCCTGGCAATGGCGCAAGACGCATCCTCCGGTTAAACCGGGATACCCCCGTGCGCACAGCAAACCGGCCACGGCGCATTCCGTGCCGACCGTGTTTTACGATGCGACGTGCGGCCACAAGAAACGCTGCGCGCAAATGAGTTCATGCGACGAGGCGCATTTCTACCTTACGCGTTGCGGGGTGAAGACACTGGATCGGAACAAGGACGGCGTGCCGTGCGAGGCTTTGTGCGAGGGCGGGAAATAAGGGCTCGCAAATGAATAACATGGGCTTACGTTGCAGCGTATTCGGGATGAGTGCAAGGCGCAAAGCGCAGCGAATGGTCGTTCCATTCGCAAGCTTTGCCAACCCTCAACCCAACCTTCTCCCAGAGGGAGAAGGGGCGATCGTCTCCTCCCCCGGAGGGGGAGGGTTTGGGAGAGGGTTGCCGCAATCGCCCGAATACGCTGCAACCCTCCGGGCTGGGGTCGCTTTGGGCGCATCCCGGTGTTGCGAGGAGGCCTGCGACACGTTACTGCGGGGCAGCCGCTTGCGGGAGCAGGCCT
>SCUU01000125.1 GCA_004297065.1 Gallionellaceae bacterium | reverse complement strand
CCTTAGTGAGATGGCTAGTTGTTTCACCAGTAGTTCCATCAGTTGGGATACAACGAAGTTGCTGTGTAGGCTAACCTTCAGGTTATGCCGCAACTAAAATATGGATTTTTAGAGGTGCCCTTAATCCAGTTTCACGTTTCTGGATTTATGCGGCGCATTGGCAAACAAGCGGTCGTATAGCCAGTTCGGCAGGTGCTGCATCACCCACCCCACCAATCCCATCTGCCATGGCACGACGGCGAACGAGGTGCCGCGTTCAATCACGCGCGCCATACGCTTTGCAGCCATGTCCGCGTCTAGGATAAACGGCATCGGATAGGTATTGATGTCGGTCATCGGCGTCTTGATGTAGCCGGGACAGAGGGTCACTACTTTCACACCACTGCCATACAGTTCGACGCGCAAGCTTTCCATGTACGAGATCGCTGCGGCCTTGGACGCGGAATAAGCACCCGATCCGGGCAGACCGCGCAAGCCTGCTACGCTGGCAATACCGACGAGTGTTGGCGCAAAGCGCTTTTCCCCACCCCAGTCCTCCCCCGGAGGGAGAGGGGGCTTGCTTCGCATCGCTGCCAGAAACGGCTGGAAGGTCTTCACTATGCCGAGCACGTTGATGTCCATCACGCTCTGAAAAACCTCTTCGTCTTCGACATATTCGGTGAGCGTGCCGCAGCTCACGCCCGCATTGGCGATAACGATGTCGGGCACGCCGGCGCGCGCCATGAAATCGCTCGCGGCAGCGCGGATTGCAGCGGCATCGCGCACATCGAGCGCATAGCAAAAAACTTTGTCGGGAAATTCGGCAGAGAGCGTTTGCAGCAATTCGGCGCGGCGGGCGCAGGCGGCAACGGTCGCGCCGCGCTCCAGATAGTGGCGCGCGAGGGCTAAACCGATGCCGCTCGACGCGCCGGTAATGACGACGGATTGAGGATTCGGGATGCGGGATTCAGCAAAACCGGAGGCAGCGCTTTTCACTTAATCCTGGCTCCTTGATCCTTATTCCCGTTTCAACGCTTGCTGCGTTCCTTGCGCGCCTTGACGATCAGTTCGTTCAACACGCGTATCGTGTCTTCCGGGGTCAGTCCGGTGACGGCATATTTACCGTCCACCACCAGCGTGGGCGTGCCGCGTATGCCGTAGTCGCGCACCATCTGGTTGCTGCGCGCAACCTTGCTGCTCATGCTGAAGGAGTTGAACGCCGCCGAGAATTTGGCGCGATCCACGCCGCGCTGCGCGACGAAATCCAGCACCTTGGATTCGTCGCTCAAGTCGGTGTTGTACACATGCCAGGCCTCGAACAGGTCGTTATGCAAGCGCTTGTTCTGCCCCAGCGCCTCCAGCGCATAGTAGGTGCGCGCCATCGGCTCCAGCGAATCGCGGAAGATGACCGGTATAAATTGCAACTCGACATCCTTGGGCATCTTCTTTTCCCACGCGCTCAAGGGGCCGTGCAGATGGTAGCAATGCGGACATTCGTAAAAGAAAAATTCCAGCACTTCGATTTTTTCGCCGCTATGCACAGGCTGCGATGGGCTGAGCTCTTTGTAATCCTTGCCCAGTTGGGCCGCGGCCAGCACTTGCGCCGAAAACAAAAGAACAGATACCGCCAACAGTTGCTTGAGAAATTTCATGTCGTCTCCTTATCGTTACTGAGCTTTGATCGAAGTGGCATTCGCCACGCCGTTCTGTTTCAACAATGCCAATGTTTTATTCGTTTCATCGCCGCCCTGGAACGGCCCCAGACGCACGCGATGATAGGTGCCTTTGTTGGGGATGTCCGCTGTTTGCAGGCTGGCTTCCATACCCAACAAGGCGAGCTTTGCTTTCAGCTTTTCGGCGTCGTCCTGGTTCGGGAAAGATCCCGCCTGCACATAAAAAAGCTCTTTTGCGCTTGCGTCAGCCTGTGCCGGTTTGGGCTGCGGTGCGACCGGCGCAGGGCGGATTTCTTTTGTCGTTGCCGGCTTCTCGCGGCTCTTCTGCGCCGTGCCGTCCGGCTTGTCGGTCAGCACCTTATAAAACTCAAAATGCTGCTTGGGCTGTTCGCCCACGGCAGGCGCAAGCACCGGCGCACTCGCCGGGACAAGCGCGGGGGCAAGCTTGGCCAGCGGAGGAAGCGGTTCGTTCTTTACCTCCGGCTTGGGCGCTTCATGGCCCACCTTGTCCTCGAACGAAGCGGGATTTTTTTTCAGGATGTACCACGCCACCCCGCCTGCGGCGGCCAAACCCAGCACCATGCCCAGCACGATTCCCGCGAACAGCGAGCCGCCCTTGCCCGAACCACCGCCACCTTTAGCGCTTTTACTCATTTTCGATCCTTCGTTAATTACATTTTCTCGGGTGCCGAGACACCCAACAATGCCAAGCCGTTCTTCAACACCTGCGCCACTGCGGCGATCAACGCCAGACGCGCCAGCTTGAGTTTTTCGTCCTCGACCAAAAAGCGCGAGGCATTATAGTAGCTGTGAAAATCGGCGGCCAATTCTTTCAGATAGAAAGCCACCAGATGCGGCGCAAGATCTTCCGCCGCCGTCTCAATCACTTGCGGGTAGTCGATCATGCGTTGCAACAGCGCGGTTTCGTATTCACTGTCCAGCACGCTCACCTCGGCGTTAATCAAGGACAAGCGCTCGCCACCCCACTGCGCCAGCACCGTGCTGATACGGGCATGCGCGTACTGGATGTAGTACACCGGGTTGTCATTGCTTTGCGATTTGGCGAGGTCGATGTCGAACACCAGTTGCGAATCGGGATGGCGCGCGGCGAGGAAGTAGCGCGTGGCATCGCAGCCCACTTCGTCGATGAGGTCGCGCAGCGTCACGTAGCTGCCCGCGCGCTTGGAAATTTTCACCTCTTCGCCGTTCTTCAACACCGTCACCATCTGGTGCAGCACATAGTCCGGCCAGCCCTTGGGGATGCCCGCATCCAGCGCCTGCAAACCGGCGCGCACCCTCGTAATCGTGGAGTGGTGATCGGAACCCTGCTCGTTGATGACGCGCACAAAACCGCGCTTCCATTTTTCTAAGTGGTAGGCCACGTCCGGCACGAAATAGGTGTAGCCGCCATCAGTCTTGCGCATCACGCGGTCTTTATCGTCGCCGAAATCGGTGGTGCGCAACCAGAGTGCGCCTTCTTGTTCGTAAGTGTGACCACTGGCAATGAGTTGCTTTACCGTCTCTTCCACCTTGCCGCCGGTGTACAGCGCGGATTCCAGCGAAAACACGTCGAATTCCACCTGGAACGCGCGCAAGTCCAAGTCCTGCTCGCGGCGCAGATAGGCCACGGCAAAATGGCGGATGGCTTCGGCGTCGTTCACGTCGCCCTTGCCCGTTATATGTTGATCGTCGGCTTCGATGGTTTCTTTCGCCACGTAACTGCGCGCCACATCCATGATGTAGTCGCCGCGATAGCCCGATTCCGGCCAGGACGGATCGTCCGGCGTGACGCCCTTGCAGCGCAGTTGCACCGACAGCGTGAGGTTGTCGATCTGCGCGCCCGCATCGTTGTAGTAAAACTCGCGCGTCACATTCCAGCCCGCCGCGTGCAGCACATTGCACAGGCAATCGCCCACCGCCGCACCGCGCCCGTGGCCGACATGCAAAGGCCCAGTCGGGTTGGCGGAGACGAACTCCACCCCCACCTTGCGCCCGCCGCCGACATGCACATGGCCGTAGCCCGCGCCCGCCTGCAACACGCCATGCACCACGTCCTGCTTGGCGGCAGTAGTGATGAAGACGTTGATGAAGCCCGCACCCGCGATCTCGACCTTCTCGATCACTTCGGATTTCGGCAGCGCGGCGATCAGCGCATTGGCGATGTCGCGCGGCGATTTGCGCAAAGGCTTGGCCAACTGCATCCCCAGGTTGCAGGCGTAATCGCCGTGCGCGGTTTGCTTGGGTCGTTCGATGAGGACGGTCGCACCGACATGCTCGGGCGCGACCTCGCGCAAAGCCTGCGCGAACAGATCGGACAAATGGGATTTGAAATTCAGGACTGCGGACATTGCTTTACGCCTTCAAAAGAGGCGCGGATTATAGCATCTAGGTAATATACAAGCAGATATGGAGAGAGCCTTCCCTGCCAGTTAGATGCTTAATAGCTTGGCTTACGATCTAAGTCACTAAAGATGATTTCAATATCTCTCAAACATCCGGGCAAAGGCCAGCGACGCTTCAATTCATCTGGATCAATTTCATCAACTGCCCAATAAACAAATAAAATAATCGGCTGTGCAAATAAGAGGCTTGTCTTTGCTCGCTCGATTACTTTCTTAGGCATGTATTGCTTGCCCTCAATATAGCTTCCTATTTCTGCGGACAACCCATCCTTAATCAACTCCCTAAACTCATCCAAAACAGCGTAACTCATTTTTACATCCGGCCTCAGATGATGCCCTCCTATTTTTTCACGATATACGCTCGTGAGATCCTCATATAACTGGTTTCTCGGCTTATTCGCATCAGTCAACAATTTCATGGTGCTGCAAAACAACTCATCTGTTGTCTCCATCAGTGCCATACTCTTGGCTACTTGACGCTCCGCTTTGTAAGGCACAGATCCAACTGGTTTATAAATACTGTCATGAACCAGTTCAGCATATGCATGCTGTAGTAAAGTTCGAATCTGTACCTCGCAGCACATATCTGTCGTAATCAATACCCCTTCAATTTCCAAATTATCCTTGGGGCGGATTTCAAAGTGTTGAGACTGATAGTCAAAAATCTTTGGATTTTTCTCTATTTCCTCTTGATAGTCCTTGGATACTTCTGCTATCCAACTCGATTCAGATTTCACTATTTCACATACCAACTCAATTTGCTCAGAAAGCAACACAACATAACGAACCCCAACTAAGTCTGTCATTTGCGCAATTGGATTGTCATACCCTTTTCTGCCGATTTTTCCTAGCGCTGAGTCAATTTTCTTTAAGCGAGGAAGCGAGGGGATTTTGAAGCAGGAAGCAATTCCTTCATCTCCCAACTTGTGAATAGCCCCCTCATTAATTTTTCTGGCGACATACTTTCCCCATATATCGAAAGCCGATTGACTTTCTTCTAAGTGTTTGCGGAAAGCATCAACATCCATCATTCCTGCCCTTTAAAAGACGCTTTAATTCTAACTATGGTTATTCCGTCAGCACCCGCAGGTTCAATTTGAAGATAGTTTTCTGCCTTCTCTGGGGGGGTGGAAATTGATACGCCATTTGTAAATATGTAGTTACGACGTCTTCTCAACTTTGCGTGGATGTAATCAGTATCTTTGTTAACTGCATTTTGAGGAAATCCCTTCCCTTGCATGAATACTTCATATTTTTTACGCATATCATTTGGAAAGTGTTTTACCCCAAATGCTGCAACACTTATAGTTGCCTCTTGGCTACGAAGTTCAGAGCGGAGAGCTTCATGAAGATCAATTTTCTCGCCATCCTTAATCTGGGATGTATCAATAAAGCTTCTCGTTAGCTCGAAAAAATCCTGCGTCAACTTTTTTGATGAAGCCTGAGTGTCCATCCCCAAAAAACCGCTATAAAAATACATTGCCGCCAAACGGGTCTCCGTCGCCGTCATCAAATGGTCAAACAGAAATGTCCGATAATTACTTGCATGATGCCCTTCTGCATCTGCCGGTTTGCTAGCAATTTCAGTAAGCAGGCCTATCTTATAAAGTCTTTGCGTACTCGTAAGGAGTAGCTCGGCGATATACTCCATGTTGACTTGATCTTCTTTTTCATCTGCCCTAAATCCATCTTGCGGCTCTGCCTTTATTGCCGCCAAAAAAGGCAGCGAATTTTTACCTACACGCCCATTGATGATTGCCAACATACCGCCTGGCGCGGTTGTGTTCAATTGCGCCTTACTCAATTTGTCCGCCAAAGTTTTGGTGGCCGCTATAAAATTTTCGTCACTCGCTTGTATCGCAGAAGCTGCAACTTGGAAAAAACTACTCTCACCAACTTCCTTGATCGTCATTTCGATACCATGCGATTTATTTCCAAGCGCTTCCGTAATTCGCATTTGCAATGCATCTAGAGCCTCTTGCTCCAGCTTTATTAGCTTGCTGCTGCATTTAGATTCTTTAAGTTGTTTGTCTGGCCCTCGCGCATAGATTCTATGAACAATGATGCGCTCGATAGCCAGCCCTTCAAATCCAAATTGTGCTTTTTGTGGTACTGACATGCCGCTCTCCGTTATATAAAAATTTTTGCTACTCAACTAAATGGGGCAGGTTGGGTTCATTTTTACGAACACTCTATCAGCCCATATTCCCCGTATGTTGCGCCGCCTCAATCCCTGCACGCGCCAAGAAACCTGAGCGCGATTCTCCCGCCCGTTTGGCCGCCTCGTCGATCAAGGTCAGCACTCTGCGCGATATGGTGATGTTCACGCGCTCGGTGGTGTCTTCCAGTTTGCTTAAATCGAGTTCGACCAACGCCCATACTCCGTTTGCATATTCGGGGTTGCATTGATGATGTTCGATCGGATGAACATCGGGCAGGGCTTCGCCATCCAGCAACAGCCCTTCGATGTGGCACTCCACGGCTTCGCGCGCCATCTCCAGCGCCTCATCCAGCGTTTCGCCCGCCGAGAAGCAGCCGGGCAGATCGGGGACGGTTACGCCGTAATCGCTGTTTTTGTCTTTGTGGATCACAATCGGGTAGCGCATGGTTATTTCCTTTCTTTCCAATCAAGCCCGGCTTGCCGATAAATGCTGCGCAAGGTGGCTAGCGGTGTGTCTTTACGCGGATGCGGTACGGTCACTCGCCCGGATTTTGTCGGGTGCTTATATGATCGCAATGCACCGCAGTCGAATTGTTTTGCCTATTATCGCAGCATGGAGGGCAACTTGTTGCCCTCCATCGGGGTTTACGGTTTTGAATTTCTTCCCCTGAGCGCCGCCGAGTAGCGCAGGCTGGTCAGGGGGTTTCGGCGAGGACTGTCTGAGCGCGCAGCGCGAGTTCCGCAGCCGCCCGACCAGTCGAGCAACGCAGGGAACCGCGAAGCGGCGGCAAACCGGGGTCGCCTTTTCTTCGGTTACCTTCTTTTGGCGAAGCAAAAGAAGGTAACTTGCTGCCGGGCAACCCCCGGCGGTTTTGACTTTGACTGTTGGGTATCGCATTCGCTCCAACTATCCTACGCCGCCTTCCGCCCCAGCCCCTCGGCCACATAGGCCAACACCAGCGTGTTCAAACTGACACCCTCCGCCTTGGCGCGCTCCGCCAGTTTCGCGTGTACGGATTTCGGCAACCGCGTGACGAACTTGCCGGACACTTCCGGCACGGTATCGGGGCGATAGAACGGTGTGGGAATTTCCTTGCTTGCATCTTTGCGTGCGGACACCCAAGCCTTGAAAGCATCCTTACCGTTGGCAACCGCCTCAGCCTCTGTTGCGCCATCAGACATGCAGCCGGGCAAGTCGGGAAAGGTTATCAAGAATCCGCCGCCATCTTCTTTCGGTAACTGGCTGATGACGTGCGAGTAGGCCTCGAATGGGAAAGGTGGTTTAGCGTTTTTGATTTTTTTGACGGTTGCAGTGGTCATTTCTTTAACTCCTTCACGGCATCCACCAGCAACAGGAACTGGCGGATATACACGGACTTGATGGGGTGATGCGCGGGAACGGTGACATCCATCTCCACACCGGGGAACCCAAACACATGATGGCTGCCACCATTGTTGCGACATTCGATATCGAACTGCTTGGCGACAACCAACAAATCGTCAATGCGCCAATCACGCGGATTGTTGCGCATGGCATCGAGTAGTTTGGCTCGCTTGTTCATTGATGGATAGTATCTTATCTGGTACTACGCATCAATCCGTCAGGATCAGGCACTTTGTTAATCTGCCGCAGGCAACCGGATGGTGTACTGCCCCGACTTCTCGTCCTTCACCAGCACGACTAGCTTGTGCTTTTGCGCATCTTCCATCAGCTCGCGAAACGAGCGGTAGCCGTAGAACGATTCGTTGAAGCCGGGCCGACGCCGCTGCATGGTGGTCTTGACCATGGAGCCCCAGAGCTTCTCGTCCGAGCCGCGCTCGGAGATGAGGCCTTCGACGGTCTCGACCAGGAAGTCCATGGCTTCCTGTTTCTTGTCTTCGTCGCCTTTGTCTTCCGCAGGCTTGGTCGCTTCTGCCTTCTTCTTGGCCGGTGCTTTTTTCGCAGCTTGTTTCTTCTTGGCTTCCTGCACGCGCACGAGATCGTCGTAGAAGATGAACTCGTCGCAGTTGGCACTCAACAGGTCGGAGGTGGAATCCTTCACGCCGATGCCGATGACGTATTTGTTGTTCTCGCGCAGCTTGGAGACCAGCGGCGAGAAATCCGAATCGCCGCTGATGATGACGAAGGTATCGACGTGGGCTTTGGTGTAGCAGAGGTCGAGCGCGTCCACGACCATGCGGATGTCGGCGGAATTTTTGCCGCTTTGCCTCACATGCGGGATCTCGATGAGTTCGAACGCGGCCTCGTGCATGGTGGCCTTGAATTCCTTGTAGCGGTCCCAGTCGCAGTAGGCTTTCTTGACCACGATGCTGCCCTTCAGCAGCAGGCGTTCCAGCACTTTCTTGATGTCGAACTGTGCGTACTTGGCGTCGCGCACGCCCAGCGCCACGTTCTCGAAATCGCAGAACAGGGCCATGTTGGTGATCTCGGGTTGGTTTGCCATATGAGTTACCTCGCTATCCAAATTGATTTGGGCTGTCCCGCTGCGCGGGGATTGCTCAATTTACTGGATTCCCGCCTGCGCGGGAATGACGGCGATGTGATTTATATCACTTTGCCCGGATTCATCAACTCGTGTGGGTCGAGGATATGTTTGATGTTGCGCATCAGCTCCAATTCCAGCGCGCTCTTGTAGTGTGTGATCTCTGCGCGCTTGAGCTGGCCGAGGCCGTGTTCGGCGCTGATGCTGCCGTCGAGCTGCGCCACCACTGCGTACACGATGCGGTTGACGTCGTGCTCGTGCTTGCCGATGAAGGCGTCGTTCTGCGCGGCATCGAGCAGGGAGATGTTGTAGTGGATGTTGCCGTCGCCGAGATGGCCGAAGGCGACGATACGGATGCCCGGATATGCCGCGCGCAACGCGGCGCTGGCTTCTTCGATAAACTGCGCAACGCGGCTGACGGGCACCGCGACATCGTGCTTGATGCTGATGCCCTCGGCCTTTTGCGCTTCGGCGATGTTCTTGCGCAGCCGCCACCAGCGCTCGGCATCCGCTTCATCGGCGGTGATGCCGAACTCGGTGATGCCGTCGCCGAGCGAGTTGAGTGCATCCCGCAAAGCCCCATCCAGCGGTACTTGCAGCACGTCGGCCAGCTTGGTGATGACGATCCATTCATGTTGGGTAGCGAATGGTTCGTGCGTGTCGGTGATGTGTTGGAACACGAGGTCGAGGCAGGAACGCGAGACGATCTCGAAGCCGCTGATCTTGTCGCCGCAGGTGACGCGCAGGTGCGACAGCAACGCAACGGCGGCAGCGGGATCGCGCACGGCGATGCAGGCAGTCGCCACCGACTTGGGGCGCGGAAAGAGTTTGAGCACGGCGGCGGTGATGATGCCGAGCGTGCCTTCCGCGCCGATGAACAGGTGCTTCAAGTCGTAGCCGGTGTTGTCTTTGCGCAGGCTGCGCAGACCATTCCAGATGCGCCCGTCCGGCAGTACCACTTCCAGCCCCAGCACGAGGTCGCGCGCGTTGCCGTAGCGCAGCACGCCGATGCCGCCCGCGTTGGTGGAGAGGTTGCCACCGATCTCGCAGTGCGGCGCGATGGCGGTGAGGCCGAGCGGGAACAGGCGGTCGGCCTGTTCCGCCGCTGCGTACAGCGCGGCGAGTTTGCAGCCAGCCTCGACGGTCATGGTGTAGTTGTTGGCATCCAACGCGAGGATGCGGCTCATGCGCGAGAGGTTGACGACGACTTGCTGCGTGCCGTCCGCCAGCGGCACAGATGCGCCGCACAGGCTGGTGTTGCCGCCTTGCGGCACGATGGAAATTTTGTGCTCGGCGCACAGTTTTACGATTGCACTGACTTGTTGCGTGTCGGATGGGAACACGACGGCGAGCGCCTCGCCCACATAACGCCCGCGCCAATCCTTGCAATAAGGCACGGCAGCTTCGCCGCTAAGCATCGCATCCTTGGCAAGGAGAGTTGCCAAGGATGCGATAAGGTCTTCGGGTTTAATCATTATCGAGTGACGCCGGGCGATGCCGGCGGAATCAACAGGCTATCAGTAGCCAATCTTGGCATGTACGTTGGGCAATGCGTCGCCGTCGGAAACCAGCGCCCAGATCAGGTTGGCAACGCTTTCGGTGGCAATGACGGTGTGGCGGTTACCGGAGACCATCAATTTCTCGCGCAGCTCTTTGCGCACTGCGGGCGCGCCGGTCAGGTCGAACAGGATGTCGATGCTGTCGCTCTTGGCCATGAGTTGGTCGAGGCTCAGATTCTGGATGCCGTTCGCCTTGGCAAGTACCGTACCCGCCGTCTCCCCTTTTTCCGCCACGGCAACAATGGCGATGCCTTTGTTGGCCTGTTTCAGCAGTTTCTCCAGAAAGACCGAACCCACCCTACCCAGCCCAACGATCGCGATTGATTGCTTTTGCATGTTTACTCCCCCCGTGTTGTCGTTATACAAACCCAGTTACTTCTTGCGCAGATGATGCAACTTCAAATCGTAGCGGGGGCCGCCAAGGCGACACGCATCAGGTCAGCGGCGGATGGTCTGCCGGATTCGCGGGGCGCTTCAAGAACCAGATTTGATACAGCGAAATCAGTATCTGAAGCGCCATCGACATGCCCAATATACCGCCGGCCACGATCACCACGATGGCGTAGTGATAATCCCACTTGGTGAGGTACCACGACAACACGTCCACGAACACGGCGATCATCGGCGAGACCACCAGCGCGCGTTTGAACCAGACATTCACTTCCGACTGGATAAATATCCAACCGATCACAAACAACAGCATGCTGATGCCGAGCAAGTGGATGTGCGACAGCTTGAGCAAGCTCGCCATGGACATGCCGGTATCGACTTTGGATACTTCGTGCAGCCCCGCGTAGGTGGAGAAATCCGGAAGGTTCGGGCTAGTCGCTTTGACGTGGCAGTTCAGGCACGTTTTTGCAAGGATGGGTTTGATGTCTTTTTCGTAGTGATCTTCTTCCGCCCCGTCCTTTAACCACGCGACAATACGCATGCGGTCTTCGTCTTCGATGAACCCGGCCATCGGGCCGCGAATGGCCGCTTCCAGACGCGTGCCGCTGCGGTTGCCGTAATAGCTGCTCGCCACGTCGGTAATGGATAGCCCCGGTTTGCCATCGTTCATTTCATGGGTGACATACAGGTAGGCAATCGCCATCAGGTAACCGAGGCCGACCAACAGCAGGAAGGAGGTGTAGAGCAGTTTTTCGCTGACGGTCTTGGTATAAAAACGGTGAATCGACATTTATGCTTTCCTTTATTCAAACGTGCGCAGCACTCTAAAACTCTAGCGGGTCAATGTCCAGCGACCAGCGCAGTTTTTGCGCGGGCAACCCGTTTAGCAGCGTATCCCACGCGCGCAAAAATTGGTGTAACGATTTTCGTGTGGCACCCTGCACCAGGAGTTGCGCGCGGCTATGGTTGGCGCGTTTCGCCATCGCTGCCGCAACGACTCCATAAATCTCCACCGGCAACGACAAGGCGATTGCCGCTTCGCGGGCGCGTTTCAAGAAGGCATGCACCTCGCTTTCCTGTTTGCCTTCCGCGCGCAGCAGCACTTGAAAAACGAACGGCGGAAAACCTGCCTGCTCGCGCTCCACCAGCAAGGTACGCGCCCATGCGTCGTAGTCGTGTGCGCGCAACGCGCGGAACAGGGGATGGTCGGGAAAGGCGGTCTGCACCAGCACCTCGCCCGGCTTGTCGGCACGCCCGGCGCGTCCCGCCACTTGCGCAAGCTGGGCAAAAAGCTTTTCCGAAGCGCGGAAATCGGCGCTGTACAAAGCGCCGTCCGGGTTCAACACGCCGACCAGCGTGAGGTTGGGGAAATCGTGGCCCTTCGCCAGAATTTGCGTGCCCACCAGAATGTCCGCTCCGCCATCGTGTATCTGTTTACGCATGGCATTCCATGCGCCTTTGTTGCGCGTACTGTCCCTATCCACGCGCAGGATGCGCGCCCCGGGGAAATGCGCCCGCAACGCCTCCTCGACGCGCTGGGTACCGATACCGACGGGCTGCAAATCGGTATTTCCGCAACCGGGGCAGGCATGCGGCACGCGTTCCTGATGGCCGCAGTGGTGGCAGCGCAGACGGCGGTCTTGCAGGTGCAGCACCAGTTTGCCCGCGCAGTTCGGGCAGCCGGACAGCCAGCCGCAGGCGGTACACATCAGCACCGGGGCGTAACCGCGCCGGTTGATGAAGATCAGGCTTTGTTCTTTGCGGCGCAAACGTTCTTCCAGAGCTGTCAACATCGCAGGACTAATGCCTTCCTGTAGCGGGATGTTGCCGATGTTGAGGCAGCGCACTTGCGGCAATTGCGCCTGCTCGGCAGCGCGCTGCGACAGTTTGAGCATTTGGTAACGCCCGTTCTGCGCGTTGTAATAACTCTCCAACGACGGCGTAGCCGATCCCAGCACAATGGGTACGCCGCGCTGATTGGCGCGGAAGATGGCGACGTCGCGCGCGGAGTAGCGCAGGCCGTCTTGCTGTTTGAACGAGGCATCGTGTTCCTCGTCCACCAGGATCAAACCCAGTTGCGGCAGCGGGGCGAACACGGACAGGCGCGTACCCAGCACGATACGCGCCCGGCCCGATTGCGCGCGCAACCATTTTTTCGCGCGTTCGCCGTCGTTCAAGCCGCTGTGCAGACTGGCCAACTCGGCATCCGGGAAACGGCTGTGAAAGTAGTTCTCCAGTTGCGGCGTGAGATTGATTTCGGGAACCAGCAGCAACACCTGGCCGCCGCGCTGCAATACCTGGTGCATCAGGTGCACATACACCTCGGTTTTGCCGCTGCCGGTGATGCCGTGCAGCAGGAAGCAACGGTAACCCTGCGTTTGCGCGACCGTATCTACTGCTTGCTGTTGCGCTGCTGTCAGGATGTGAGTTTCATTAAAGAGGTGCGCCGCAGGCGCGGCCTCCGCAGTTGCGCAAGTCTCCACCCAGCCAGCGTCCAGCAAGGCTTTCAAATTGACGGGCACACTGGACGACAAGGCGCGTAGCTGCATACCGCTCAAGCTCCCGTACTGCAAAGCCTGCAAAATGCGTAGCTGCACTGCACGGCGTTTGGGGAACTGCTCCAGATCAAGTGTGCGGCCCTGCGCGCTCAAGGCATAACTCGTTTCTTGTTTGATCGCGACCGCCTCCGGCACGCGCAGGCGCGTCGGCAATGCCGCCAAAACAGTCATGCCCAGCGGGTGATGATAATAGTCGCTACAAAAACATAGCAGCGCGAGCAATTCGGCAGGCAAAGGCGGCACATCGTCCAGCACTTGCACGACAGGTTTGAGACGTTCGCTCGCTAGGGCGGAGTTTTCCGCCAACTCCATGACGATACCGACGACTTGTTTACGCCCGAACGGAACGAGCACACGCTGGCCGATTTCGACCGATACCTCCGCCCCCACTAAATAATCGAATAGTGTTGACAAAGGCACATCCAGCGCGACGCGGACGATGGGCATGTTAATGAATATTTCTCCGGTAATTTCTACGAAATTTCGCCAACCTGCTTGATGGATATAAAGATTTTTTCTTATGCACAAATCCTGTGGATAACTGTGTGCATAACGTCGCAACAATGGGGCTAACTGCTAATCATATATACGGTTTTTTTCTTTTGCCTAAATTTAGGGCGGTATATTATATGTTTTAAATCAATAAGTTAGTTTAAAGCAACAAAGGCCACAGGAAATTACGCCGTGGCCTTTGCTAAAGTCGATGCCGTGTGCATAACCGCATCGCTTGTCAAGCGGTTTTAATGGTATTTTTTACTCAACTCATGCACGGCCTGAACCAGCGCTGCGGCGTTGTCCGGATTGGTAAATTGCGAAATACCGTGCCCCAGATTGAACACATGACCGCTGCCGTAGCCATAGCTGGTGAGCACTTTTTCCACTTCGTTGCGGATCACGTCCGGCGTGGCGAACAGCACGGTCGGGTCGATATTGCCTTGCAGCGCGACCTTGTGGCCGACCTTCTGCCGCGCCACGCCGATGTCCATGGTCCAGTCCAGACCGACCGCATCGCAGCCGATGTCGGCGATGCTCTCGATCCACAGACCGCCGCCCTTGGTAAACACGATGGAGGGGATACGCACGCCATCTTTTTCCTTGATAAGTCCGGACACGATACGCTGCATGTAGGGCAGCGAAAATTCATGATAGGCCGCGTGCGACAACGCACCGCCCCAGGAATCGAAAATCATCACGGCTTGTGCGCCCGCTTCGATCTGCGCGTTGAGGTAGGCGATCACCGCATCGGCGGTCACGCCGAGGATATGGTGCATCAGCTTGGGCTCTTTGTACATCAAGGTCTTCACCTTGGCGTAGTCGTCGCTGCCCCCGCCTTCGACCATGTAGCAAGACAGTGTCCACGGGCTACCGGAGAAACCGATCAGCGGCACGCTGCCACCCAACGCTTTGCGGATCTGCGACACGGCATCGGTCACGTATTTCAAATCGGTGCCGATGTCGGGCACGCGCAACGCTTTGATGTCGGCTTCGGTTTTCAGCGGACGTTCGAACTTGGGGCCTTCGCCTTCGGAGAAATACAGCCCCAGACCCATCGCATCGGGCACGGTGAGGATGTCGGAAAACAGGATCGCCGCATCCAACGGAAAACGCTCCAGCGGTTGCAAGGTCACTTCCGTCGCCATATCCGGGCTCTTGCACAGATTGAGGAAGCTGCCCGCACGCTTGCGCGTGGCGCAGTATTCCGGCAGATAGCGACCGGCCTGGCGCATCATCCACAGCGGTGTGTAATCGGTAGGCTCACGCAACAATGCGCGCAGGAAGGTATCGTTCTTTACTTTGAAATTCATTTCGCTCTCTAATTATATTTGTTTTGGATCACTCCCCGTACCGCAACCCCTCCTAACCTCCCCTTATCAGGGGAGGTTAGGAGGGGTTTAACGCGGCAAAACGGAACTGCCCATCAAGAATTCATCCACCGCGCGCGCCGCCTGGCGACCTTCGCGGATCGCCCACACCACCAGCGACTGGCCGCGACGCATGTCACCCGCTGCAAAAACTTTTTTCACGTTGGTGTGGTAGCACCCGTCGCCGTCGGTGCTTGCCTTGGCATTGCCGCGACCATCCTTCTCCACACCGAACGCATCCAGCACTTGCGCCAGCGGGTTGGTGAAGCCCATGGCGAGGAGCACGAAGTCGGCCTTGAGCTCGAATTCGCTGCCCGGCACTTCGCTCATCTTGCCGTCCTTGAACTCGACGTGCACGGCCTTGATGGCTTTGAGTACGCCGTTTTCGCCGACAAACTCCTTGGTGGCAATGGCCCAATCGCGCGCGCAACCTTCCTCGTGCGAACTGGAGGTGCGCAGCTTGAGCGGCCAGTACGGCCAAGTCAGCGGTCTGTTCTCCATCTCGGGCGCGCGCGGCATCACTTCGATCTGCGTCACCGAGGCTGCGCCGTGACGGTTGGAGGTACCCACGCAGTCGGAGCCGGTATCGCCGCCGCCGATGACGACCACATGTTTGCCCGCCACGCTGATCGGGTTCCTCGCATCTCCTGCATTCTCTTTGTTTTGCGGGATCAGGAATTCGAGTGCGTAATGCACGCCCTTCAACTCGCGTCCCGGCACGGGCAGGTCGCGCGGCTGCTCGGAACCACCGGCAAGGATCACTGCGTCGAATTTCTTTTGCAACTCTTTCGGGCTGATGTTGGTTCTGGCATCGTTGGCAATGCCCTTGCCCGGCAGCTCTTTACCGACAAAGGTGCTGGTGCGAAACTCGACACCCTCTGCCGCCAATTGCGCCATGCGCCAATCGATCAGGCGTTTGTCCAGCTTGAAGTCGGGAATACCGTAGCGCATCAGACCGCCGATGCGGCTATTTTTCTCGAATACGCTGACCGCATGGCCCGCGCGCGCAAGTTGCTGCGCCGCCGCCAATCCGGCGGGGCCGGAACCGACCACGGCGATTTTCTTGCCGGTCTTTTTTTTGGCGGGCTGCGGTACGACCCAGCCGTTCTCGCCGCCCTTGTCGATGATGGCGTGCTCGATGGATTTGATGCCGACCGCGTCGTTGTTGATGTTCAGCGTACACGCCGCCTCGCACGGGGCAGGGCAGATGCGTCCGGTCACCTCGGGGAAGTTGTTGGTGGAATGCAGCACTTCCAGCGCCTGTTTCCAGTTGCCGCGGTACACCAGGTCGTTCCAGTCGGGGATGATGTTGTTGACCGGGCAACCGTTGTTGCAGAACGGGATGCCGCAATCCATGCAGCGTGCGCCCTGTTGCCCGGCTTCGGCATCGCTCAGATGCGCGACGAATTCCTGATAATGCTGCAGACGTTGTTCGACCGGTGCGTAGCCTTCGCCGACGCGGTCAAATTCCATGAAACCGGTTGGCTTACCCATGATGAACACCCTCGAAAATTTGATTTTGCGGGATGAAGCGCAAGGAGTCGCGCAGCGAGCGACGAGACATACCGCGTTGGTAGGTGAGGAGCGAGCGAGCACACGACGCAGCGATTCGCCCGCAAAACGAATTTGCGAGGGTGTTCATGCGGCCTCCTTTTGCTGCGCCGCAATTTCAAGCAACGCACGGCGATATTCGGTCGGCATGACCTTCACGAATTTGGGCAGGAAAATCGCCCAGTTATCCAGTATCTGCCTGGCGCGCGCACTGCCGGTATAGCGCAGATGCTTTTCGATCTTGCCGCGCAACGCCGCTGCATCCGCCTTGTCCAGATGGTTGAAATGCACGCGGCCATGCGCCTCGACTTCGCCGGTTTCGCTGGCCGCCGCTTCCTCTGGAATGGCTTCGAGTTCCACCATCGCCATGTTGCAGCGCTTGGGGAATGTGCCATCCTCATCCAGCACGTAAGCGACGCCGCCGGACATGCCCGCCGCGAAGTTGCGCCCGGTCTGACCCAGCACCACGACCATGCCGCCGGTCATGTATTCGCAACCGTGGTCGCCCAGACCTTCAACGACCGCGATCGCTCCCGAGTTACGCACGGCAAAACGTTCGCCCGCGACGCCGTTGAAATAGCACTCGCCGGAAGTCGCGCCGTACAGCACGGTATTGCCGACGATGATGTTTTCTTCCGCCACAATCTTGCAGTCCGCGGACGGTTTGACCACGATGCGTCCGCCGCACAGGCCTTTGCCCACGTAGTCGTTGCCTTCGCCGTTCAGCTCGAAGCTGATGCCGCGCGCCAGGAAAGCGCCGAAACTTTGGCCGGCAGTACCGTGCAGCTTCACCGTGATGGTGTTGTCAGGCAAGCCTTTTTGACCGTAACGCTTGGCCACTTCGTGCGACAGCATGGTGCCGACGGTACGATTGACGTTGCTGATGCCGCTTTCGATTAGCACTGCTTGCGCACTTTCCAGCGCGCCCCTGGACTGCGCGATCAGGCGGTTGTCCAACGCTTTAGCCAGTTCGTGATCCTGTTCCTCGGTATGGCGGCGCGCCACTTCGGCGCCGACCTTGGGCTGGTAGAAAATCTTGGAGAAATCCAGTCCCTGCGATTTCCAGTGCGCGATGCTCTGCTTCACGTCGAGCAGGTCGCTGCGACCGATCAGGTCGTCGAACTTGCGCACGCCCATCTGCGCCATCAATTCGCGCACTTCTTCGGCCACGAAGAAGAAGTAGTTCACCACGTGTTCCGGTTGCCCGGTGAACTTCTTGCGCAGCGCCGGGTCTTGCGTGGCCACGCCGACCGGGCAGGTGTTGAGGTGGCACTTGCGCATCATGATGCAGCCTTCCACCACCAGGGGTGCCGTGGCAAAACCGAATTCGTCCGCGCCCAGCAAGGCGCCGATCAACACGTCGCGACCGGTCTTCAACTGACCGTCCACTTGCAGGCCGACGCGACCGCGCAGCTTGTTCAGTACCAGCGTCTGTTGCGCTTCGGCCAAGCCCAGTTCCCACGGCGTACCGGCATGCTTGATCGAAGACAGCGGCGATGCGCCGGTGCCGCCGTCGAAGCCGGATACCACGATGTGGTCGGCCTTGGCTTTGGATACGCCCGCAGCCACGGTACCCACGCCGATTTCGGACACCAGCTTGACCGAAATGGAAGCGGAAGGGTTGGCGTTCTTCAAGTCGTGGATCAACTGCGCCAAGTCTTCGATGGAATAAATGTCGTGATGCGGCGGCGGCGAAATCAAGCCCACGCCGGGCACGGAGTGGCGCAGCTTGGCGATGTATTCGGACACTTTGCCGCCGGGCAACTGGCCGCCTTCGCCGGGTTTCGCGCCCTGCGCCATTTTGATCTGTATCTGGTCGGCGCTGCTCAAATACTCCGCCGTCACACCGAAGCGCCCCGAGGCGACCTGCTTGATGCGCGAACGCAGCGAGTCGCCGTCCTTCATCACCATGTCGGCTTCGATACGTTTCTTGCCGATGATCTCGGACAGCTTTTCGCCCGCATACAAAGTACGAAAACGGTTGGTATCCTCGCCGCCTTCGCCGGTGTTCGACTTGCCGCCGATGCGGTTCATCGCGACCGCCAGCGTGGTGTGCGCTTCGGTGGAGATCGAGCCCAGCGACATCGCGCCGGTGGCAAAACGTTTGACGATCTCTTGCGCCGATTCGACTTCAGCCAGCGGCACAGGCGCACCAACCGACTTGATCTCGAACAGGCCGCGCAAGGTTTTCAGCTTGTGCGCCTGGTCGTTGATGAGCTTGGCGTACTCTTTGTAGGTGTTGAAATTGTTGGCGCGCGTCGCGTGCTGCAATTTGGCGATGGAATCCGGCGTCCATACATGCTCCTCGCCGCGCGTGCGCCAGGCGTATTCGCCGCCCGCCTCCAGCATGTCGGCCAGCACCGGATCGTTGCCGAAAGCGGCAGTGTGCATGCGTACCGCTTCTTCGGCCACTTCGCTCAGGCCGATACCTTCGATCTGGGTTGCCGTGCCGGTGAAGTATTCGGCCACAAACTCGGCGTTCAGACCGATGGCTTCGAAAATCTGCGCGCCGCAATAAGACTGGTAAGTCGAGATGCCCATCTTGGACATGACCTTCAGCAAGCCCTTGTTGATGCCCTTGATGAAACGCTTGTTGGCTTCTTTGGCATCAATACCGCCGGGTAACTGGTCGGCAATGGATGCGATAGTGTCAAACGCCAGCCACGGGCACACGGCTTCCGCGCCGTAACCCGCGAGCAGGGCGACGTGGTGCGTTTCGCGCGCGGAACCGGTATCCACTACCAGGCCGGTGCTGGTGCGCAGCCCCGCATTTACCAGATGGTGATGCACCCCGGAAGTCGCCAGCAACGCCGGGATCGCCACGCGCTCGCGCGACACTTCGCGGTCGGACAAAATCAGGATGTTGTAACCGTCGTGCACCGATTGGCTGGCCGCTTTGCGCAACGCTTTCAAGGCGGCGGCACAACCCTTGGCACCCTGCTTGGCGGGGTAAGTGATGTCCAGCACCAGCGCCTTGAATTGCCCCTTGGTCGCTTTATGGATGTTACGCAGCTTGGCGATGTCGTCGTCCGACAACACCGGCTGATGCGCTTCCAAACACACCGGCGGATCGGTCTCGTCGATGCCCAGCAGATTCGGCTTGGGACCGATGAAGGTGGTTAGCGACATGACGATCTCTTCGCGGATCGGGTCGATCGGTGGATTGGTCACTTGCGCGAACAACTGTTGGAAGTAGTTGTACAGCACCTTGTTCTTGTTCGACAGCACCGGCAACGCCGCATCGGTACCCATCGAACCGATCGCTTCTTCACCCGCTGCCGCCATCGGCGCAATCAGGAGTTTCACATCTTCCTGCGTGTAGCCGAAGGCTTGCTGGGTGTCGAGCAGCGACGCTTGCAGCTTGGTTTTTTCTTTGGCTGCCGGCAGGTCGGCCAAGAAGTAACGCGACTTCTCGATCCACTTGCGGTAGGGCTTGGCGGTGGCGAGCCGGGTCTTGAGCTCGGCATCGTCCACGATGCGTCCGGCCTGCATGTCGATGAGGAACATCTTGCCCGGCTGCAAGCGCCACTTCTTCACGATCTTGTTTTGCGGGATCGGCAGCACGCCCATTTCGGACGCCATCAGCACCACGTCGTCTTCGGTGATGAGGTAGCGCGCCGGGCGCAGCCCGTTGCGGTCCAGCGTCGCGCCTATCATGCGGCCATCGGTGAACGCCACGGCGGCGGGGCCGTCCCACGGCTCCATCAAGGCGGCGTGATATTCGTAGAACGCGCGGCGCTCTTCGTCCATCAGCGGATTGCCCGCCCAGGCTTCGGGTATCAGCAGCATCATCGCGTGCGGCAACGAGTATCCGCCGGCCACCAGCAATTCCAGCGCGTTGTCGAAGCATGCGGAGTCGGACTGGCCTTCGACGATCAGCGGCCACAGCTTATCCAAATCCTCGCCCAAAAATTGGGATGACATCGCCGCATGGCGCGCGGCCATCCAGTTGACGTTGCCGCGCAGGGTGTTGATCTCGCCGTTGTGCGCGATCATGCGGAACGGATGCGCTAGATCCCAGGTCGGAAAGGTGTTGGTGGAGAAACGCTGGTGCACCAGCGCCATGGCGCTGACGACGCGAGCATCCTGCAAATCGAGGAAGTATTTGCCCACCTGATCGGCCAGCAACATACCCTTGTAAACCACGGTACGCGATGACAGCGAGGGAATGTAAAAACCCTTGCCCTGATCTTTGGACAGGGCGCGCACGGCGTGCTCTGCGGTTTTGCGGATCACGAACAGTTTGCGTTCGAAGCTATCCTGGTCTTTGGTCTTCTTACCGCGCCCGATAAACACCTGGCGCACCACCGGTTCGACCGCTTTCACGCTCACGCCCAACCCGCTGCTGTCTACCGGCACATCGCGCCAGCCGATCAGGGTTTGCCCTTCGGCTGCAATTTTCTTGGCGATTACGTTCTCGCAGGTGGCGCGTGCCGCTTTGTCTCGCGGCAAAAAGATCATGCCAACGCCATAGTCTCCAATAGATGGCAATTCGATCTTGCCCCAACCCATTTCGTCGCGAAAGAATTTGTCGGGAATCTGAATCAGAATACCCGCGCCGTCACCCGCCAACGGGTCCGCACCTACTGCGCCGCGATGGGTGAGATTTTCAAGAATCTGCAAACCCTGACTCACCATGTCATGGCTTTGTTTTCCTTTAATGTGCGCCACGAAGCCCACACCGCACGCATCGCGCTCCTGGCGCGGATCGTACAAACCTTGTTGGACTGGCAACCCTTGTTGTACCCCAAGGCTTTCTTGCAACGAAGAATAGCTCACGTTGTTCCCCATCAAATTCTACGACACGACAAAATGTAGCGGCACACGCCACCACGTCTCAATTTTAAAAGCGAAAGGGCGCGAATGTTACCTTGTCTCGCGCCTATCAGCAATATCGTAGCGGGAACCTCTGTGAACAAGCTCCGCTAACATGTTGTGTCAAAGAATCTTTTGCTGTAGTGTGCAGGCTCTGAAAATTGCGCGTAGCGCGGGAGGGGAAATTTTTATGATGCGTTCGATTAAACAAATCACTGCGGAAATTTTGATTGGCGTGATTGCGATCGCCGCCATTGTCTCCATGTCTGGATGCGGTGGCTCCCCCGCAACCGCGAAGACTACAACCACCGCAACCACGACGACTACAACGACCACAACTGTTGCCGCACCGACCGCCGCTTTACTCGCACTTTCAGCCACACCCACCACGGTTAAATCCGACAATTCGACAGCGGCGACCGTTTCTCTTACCGCGATAAGCGCTTCCAATACCGCCGTATCGAATGTTGCGGTCGCTCTATCCGTAGATACAGGCCTGTTGGACAAAAATTCCGTAACGACCGATGGCACAGGCGTGGGCACCTTTACGTTCAGGGCGGCCGGCTCCAACCGCTCCAATCGCACCGCAACTATTACCGCCACCGCGGGCACGGTCACAGCAACTTATCCGATACAGATCGTCGGTTCGACAGCAACCGTTACTTCCACCGTAAACAACTTGCCCGATAACGCTACACTTCCTGCGACATTAACGGTTACCGCCAAAGATTCAGCCGGGACGATTGTGCCGAATGCAAGCGTAGCTCTGACCCAAGCAGGCACCGGTGTCGTTACGTTCACCCCGGCTTCCGGGGTAACTGACGCAAGCGGCCTATTCACGAGCCTGATCAAAGGCAGCACACAAGGCTCAACCACGGTTACGGCAACAACGCTGGGCGCAACCGCAACAAGCAGTTTCACCGTGACGCCGACAGCCGCAACGTTCGGCATTGCCAGCACCACATTAAACGCGGGAGCCGCTATCGCCCCGGGAACGGCTCCAGTACCAATGAAAATAGGCGACACACTTACTGTAAAGGTAAATGCGGCTGGAGCTGCTCAAGTGCGCTTCGTCTCCTCGCTAGGCACATGGAACACGCAAACTCTGGCACCGGGGGCGACCATAGTAAATGCTGCGGGCGGGACTGCAACCGCTACGTTATCCACGACGCAAGCCGGCATAGCAAACGTCTACGTCGACAACCCTGCTGCCCCGAGCACGAACGCCAGCCTTGCCGTCGCGATGACCGCCACTACGGCGTATAAAATAACGCTCCAGGCAACGCCCAGCCTGCTGTCCAAGAGCGTAGGGACAACCAAAGGCGTTTCAACATTGGTCGCCACGGTTACCGACGCCAACGGAATGCCGGTCGGCGATGCGCCCATTTCTTTCAGCATTGTCAATCCAACGGGGGGGGGCGAGACCGTTTCCCCGGCCTTCGTGCTTTCTGCTTCGACCACTACCGCCAGCCTCGGACTTGGACAAGCGAGCACCAGCTTTACTTCGGGTTCGCTTTCATCCCCCCAGACCGGCATTCAGGTGCGCGCGCAAGTGCTTGGTGTCGGCGGGGCATGCCCCGGGGCAACTTGCGTGGCCACTGAGGCAAACCTCCCCGCAGTCCAGAACGTTTCCCCTTCAGGCAACGATGCCAGCATCGTCATAGGCGGCTCGGCAGGTTCGATTGCTTTCGGGAGCGCCACTGTCGTTTCTGAGAACAGCAATAAAACCGGTTACATTTACCCCATGTCTGTGCTGGTGGCCGACTCCAACGGTAATCCCGCCCCTGCCGGAACCGTGGTCAATTTGAGTGCCTGGCCCATCGGCTGGAGTACCGGATCCGCTTGTACAATTGATGCGGATGCGGCCACAGCGGGCACTTTCCTCAACGAGGATGTAAATGAAAACCTGTTCCTTGACCCCGGCGAGGACGGGGTGCGCAAGTATTATGCGACGGGTACAACCACGACCGGAGCAATCACTTCAAGCGCAATCACCACGAAGGATGGCTTGATTACTCCGGTCAACTCGGCCGGCGGTACCGTACCGGGCACAGTTACAACCGATGCAAATGGGCTCGCCACTTTCGATCTGACCTACGGAAAAAATAGCGCGATCTGGACGATTACCCGGATTCGCGCCCGAACCGTAGTTCAGGGTTCGGAAGCAATGAGCGAACTCAAGTTCAGGCTCGGTGCCCTGAAAGCCGATGTCGGCCCTTGCGTTCTTCCGAATAGCCCATACCAATTCTAACCTTGCATTTATGCAGTAAAAAAGGCGTCCTCGGTGGACGCCTTTTTAATTTTCTTCCACCGCAAACAGGCGCCGATGCTCCCTGATCGCATAGCGATCCGTCATGCCCGCAATGTAGTCGGCCACCGAGCGCGCATGTTCCATCTCGGCGGCACGCAAAAATTGCGGCGGCAATAATCTGCGGTCTTCCATGAATGCCTGAAACAGCTCGCTGATAATTCTGTGTGCTTTGGCGCTCATGCGCATGACGCGGTAATGGCGGTACAGGTGGGTGCGCAAGAATGCTTTGAGTTCGCGATTCAGTTCCAGCATTTGCGCACCGAATGCCAGCAGAGTAGGCGCATTGCGCACATCATCCGCATCGACTATCGGTTGTGCCCGGATATTTTTCTCGGTCTGGCTGATCACATCGCTCACCAGCGTATTGATCATGCGGCGTATGGTTTCATGTACCACGCGCCGCTCGGCCAGTGCGGGATACGTTTTGCGTACCTCGCCCAGATGCCCGGAAAACATGCGCACCGAGGCGAGTTGCTCCAGGGTGATTAATCCTGAGCGCAGACCGTCGTCCACATCGTGATTGTTGTAGGCGATCTCGTCGGCCAGATTGGCGATTTGCGCTTCCAGTGTCGGGCGCTGGTCGTTGAGGAAGCGCGCGCCCACATCGCCCAGCCTCGCGGCATTTTCCGGGGAACAATGTTTGAGTATGCCTTCGCGTGTTTCGAAGCACAGGTTCAATCCGTCGAAATTGGCATAGCGCTCTTCCAGCACATCGACCACACGCAACGATTGCAAGTTGTGTTCGAAGCCGCCGTAATCTTCCATACAGGTATTGAGCGCATCTTGCCCCGCATGGCCGAACGGGGTGTGCCCCAAATCATGCGCCAGGGAAATCGCCTCAACGAGATCCTCGTTCAAGCGCAATCTTCTGGCGATGGAACGGCCTATTTGCGCCACTTCGATACTGTGGGTCAAGCGGGTGCGGAATAAGTCACCCTCGTGATTTACGAAAACCTGGGTCTTGTATTCCAGACGGCGAAAAGCGCTGGAGTGGATGATACGGTCGCGGTCGCGCTGAAACTCGCTTCTGCCCGGCGGGGCATCTTCATGGATTTTGCGCCCGCGCGAACACTGCGGACTGGCCGCGTAAGGCGCGAGCTCAGTCATGTTTAACGCAAGCCTGCAACGTTTGCCGCAACAATTCTTCCGGCACATCGCCACCCACCACGGCATGACCGATCGCCTTGAGCAGCACGAAGCGAATTTTGCCGCCGAGCACTTTTTTATCCAGCCCCATCAGTCGCAGATAGGTCTCCGCGCCCAGATGCGGGGCATGCACGGGCAAACCCGTCCGCTCGAACAAATGGCGAATGCGCGCGACCTCCTCCGCGCCAATCCAGCCCAGACGCTGCGACAGGTCGGTAGCCATCATGGTGCCCGCAGCCACCGCCTCGCCATGCAACCATGCCCCATAACCCGAGCCAGTTTCGATCGCATGGCCGAAGGTGTGGCCGAGGTTGAGCAGGGCGCGTTCGCCACTCTCGCGCTCGTCGGCACCAACCACCGCAGCCTTGTTCTGACAACTGCGCGCAATGGCGTATTGCAGCGCGTCCACATCGCGCTGCAATAGCTTCTCAATATTCTGTTCCAACCATTCGAAAAAAGGCACGTCGCGGATCAGGCCGTATTTGATGATTTCCGCAATGCCCGCGCGCAGATGCTCATCCGTCAAGGTGTTCAGTGTGGCAATGTCGGCCAGCACCACTTGCGGCTGGTAGAACGCACCTATCATATTCTTGCCCAGCGGGTGGTTGATGCCGGTCTTGCCGCCGACCGAGGAGTCCACCTGCGCCAGCAGTGTAGTCGGTATCTGGATAAAGGGTACGCCGCGCAAATAGGTCGCCGCCGCATAACCGGTCATATCGCCAATAACGCCTCCGCCCAATGCGATCAGCGGTGTGTTGCGCTCGCAGCGATGCGTCAGCAGGGCGTCGTAGATCAGCCCCAGCGTTTCAGCATTTTTATATTGCTCGCCGTCTTTCAAGATGATGTCGATGACATCCACGCCACGGCTTTGCAGCGTGTTGCGCAGTTGTTCCAGATAAAGCGGGGCGACAGTCGTGTTAGTCACCACTGCCGCACGTTTATTCGGCAAGTGGGATAACAGCAAGTCGGCCCGGCCGAGCAGATCGCTGCCGATATGGATGGAATAACTGCGTTCGCCCAGTCCAACATTGAGTGTTTGCATGCTTTGCTGTGTTTGTATGGGGTTGTCCTGGAAATCGATTTTCTTTATCAGCCGGGCGATAAGAGTCTGTACGCTTTGTTTGCCGGTATGGACGATGTGATCGGCAACAGCGGTGTAAATCGGGTCGCGTTGCTCGAACAGTTCTTGCAGCGTGGCGCGCGGATTGGCTGTTTGCAACAAGGGACGATTATGGTCGTGGCGGGTGCGTTGCCACAAATCGTGTACCCCGCTTTTCAAGTAGATGACGACCCCGTTCTTTTGTAGCGCTTCGCAATTGTCTGCTTTGAGCACCGCACCGCCGCCGGTAGCCAATACGATGTTATCGAGTTTAATCAAGTCCTGTATGACGTAACTCTCGCGCTGGCGGAACCCTTCTTCGCCCTCGACATCGAATATATGGGATATTTTGACGCCTGTGCGTTTCTGTATTTCTTCATCGCTATCGACAAACGTCTTGCCCAATTGCCTGGCCAGCATTTTACCGACCGTTGTTTTGCCCGCTCCCATCATGCCAACCAGGACAATGTTTCCTGACGGGCGTTTATCTCGTGTTGTGCTGGCGGTTGTCATGGTTTGGATTGTAGCGGAAATACGCTTCCTGGAGCCATTCCCAAAAAACCAAAAGCCCGGGAAAACCGGGCTCTTGATTCAAGCAAGTGCGCTTTTTTAATTGAGGCTGAGGCTCTCTTTCAGAATCTTCGGCGTAATGAAAATCAGCAGTTCTTTTTTGGCATCGGTTTTGGTGTTGTTCTTGAAAAGCCAGCCGAGCACGGGAATATCACCCAACAGCGGTACTTTCGAACTTGAATCGGTGGTGTCCTGGGTATACACCCCGCCGATCACTACGGTTCCCCCGTTCTCCACCAGAACGGTAGTCGTGACCTGTTTCTTATTGATACTTGGCACGCCGCCATACATGTTACCCACTGTATCCTGCGTCACGTCCAATTGCATGGTCACCTTGTCATCCGGTGTGATTTTGGGTGTCACCACCAGACTTAACGTTGCATCCTTGAACGCAATCGAGGGGCCGCTAGTCGAACTGCCCGCCACTGCGTAGGGTATCTGCACACCGGATTTGATCGTTGCCGGTGTAGAGTCGCCGGTCATCACACGCGGGCTAGCGATTGATTTGGTTGTTCCATCAAGCTCCGATGCCGTCAACTCCAAGCTCAGCGTTTTGGAAGCCAGTTGGTCGAACAACGATAACGACAAACCCCCCATACCCGATGCGGCACCCGGTAAATTGACATTTGCGCTGGTAATCTGCGCACTCGTTCCCGTCCCGCCAATAGCCGTACCCCCACCTGCTGTCACCGCAGGCCCTTGGTACCCCAAACGCCCGCCCAGTGTCCGGTTATACGAATTGGTGGCTTCCACAAATCTTGCTTCGATCAGCACTTGCCGCACAGGCACATCCAACTTCTTGATGATTTCGCGGATCTGCGACAAACGGGAAAGTGTTGCGGTGATATACAAAGTGTTAGTGCGCGTATCGAAAGCGATATTTTCGCCACCCGCACCCTTTGCATCGGCGTCTCCCTCATTGGCCGCAGACTGTTTTTGGTAACCCGCCAACACCGCTTTCACATCCGCCACTTTGGCATAACTCAGCGGGTAAGCTTCAGTCTGAACAGGCTCGAGTTGGCTGATCACGCGTTGCGTCGTCAACGCATCTTTCTGGCGCGCGGCGATCTCGTCACGCGGTGCAACCATAATGACATTGCCCTCTTTTTGCTGCAGCAATCCGCGTGAATCAAGAATGATTTGCAACGCCTGGTCCCAAGGCACATCCTTCAAACGTAAAGTCAGGTTGCCGCTAACCGTATCGCTGATCACCATATTCAGGTTGGTAAAATCGGCAATCACGTTCAACGCTTCGCGGGTCGCAATATTCTGGAAATTCAAGCTCAACTTTTCACCGGCATAAGTTGAACGGCTTCCTTTGACCGATTCCACCACTGTTTTGACCTCAATGATGAATTTGTTGTCGGTCTGGTATGCCGCATATTCCCAGGCACCTTTCGGCTCAATCACCAGGCGGACAGTTTCCCCCTGCGCAAAAGCATCGACCAATTGCACGGGTGTGCCGAAATCCGCCACATCCAATTTGCGCTGCAAATTTCTGGGCAGGCTGGTTTTTGCGAAATCCACCACCAGCGTTTTACCCTGCTGTTTGATGTCAATACCCACGCTGGAGTCGGACAGGTCGACTTGCACACGCCCCTCGCCATTCTTGCCCCGTCTAAAATCGACATCGCGCAGGCTGTGCGCCTGTATGCTCGGTTTCGCTTCGGCGAAACGTGCGGTTGTTACAGGCTCCACATTACCCGCCGCCACTTTCCCCTGTAACGTAATGAGAACGTTGTTTCCGTCTATCCGGGTATCGTAACTCAGCATCTGGTTGAGGTTTACGACCAATCGCGTACGGCTGCCTGCCTGAACAATATTGACGCCACGCAAATCGCCTTCGCCAAATTCCTGAGTGGATTTGCCCAGCCCGTTAGCCGTATTCGGGAAATCAAATGCGATGCGTGGCGGCGTGTTAATCGTGAATGCCGCCGGCTGGTTCAGCGGCGCATTTTTCAGCGCAACTTTAAGCACGAGCTTCCCGCCCGCAGCAGGAGCCGCGCTGAGTGACAGAATGCTATTCGTATCGCCCCCGGAAATTTCCGCATTTGCGCCGACGCTCCATATTGAAACGGCAACGATAGCTAATCGAAGAATGCTTCGGACGGGGTTAAAAAACTGTCTCATAATTTGCTCCTGATCACTCAACCAACTGCAAACTGCTTTCGCGCTCCGACCAATCGCCGGCACCATCTTGCACCATTTCTTTAATTTTCATTTCGGTATCGGTCACCGCGGTGATCTGCCCGAAATTCATTCCGACGTAGTTGCCCACTTTGACGCGATGTAGTTTGCCGTCGGAAGATTTGACGATTGCGTACTCAACATTCGCCTGCTGCAGGAAACCAACCATTTTCAGGCTTTCCAGAGGAAACTCTTCCAACTCTTCTTTCGGGCGTTCCAAATTGGGTTGATTGAGGCCCGCATGGCCGGCATTTTTCAAATCCGTCTTGCGCGGTTTGAAGGGGTCTTGTATCGCCGTAGCGTTGTCATAACTGAACGGCTCATAAGGTTTGATTTCCGGGGGGGGGTCAACTTTTCCGCGCATGTCCGCACCGGCATTTTTTACAAAATCTCTCAGATCCTGAAATTCCTCGCCACCGCATCCTGCCAGGACCATGGATGCCAGCACCATTGCATAAACGGCTCTCATTTCTTGGCTCCCGCGGGCTTCGTTGCTTTCTTCTGCGCAGCCAATTCGTCTTCATCCAGATAGCGATAGGTTTTCGCGATCGCATCCATGCTTAACACCCCCCCGGAACCCGGAGCGATGCTGATGTCGTTCAAAGTAACGATGCGCGGCAACTGGGAGATGTCGCTGCTGAATTTTCCCAAGTCGTCATAGTTGCCGGTCACCCGAATAGAAATCGGTTGCTCGGTGAACACCCCCGTAGCCACCTCCGTCCCCGGACGAAACAAATCAAACTGCAAACCGCGCCCCAAACCCGCTTGGTTAATGTCTGTCAACAAGGCATCCATTTCGGATTTGCTCGGCAATTGTTTCAACAACGCACCGAACGATTGTTGTGTTTCTATCAGCTGTTTTTTGATGATGTCCAGATTGATGGCTTCTTTCTTTTTTACCAAAAAAGTCTCCCTCAATTGGGACTCTTCATGCTTGATACCCTGCAAGCTCTCCCATTGCCCTTGCCAGTCGACCACCGCACCGATTGCCACCACGGCAATAAATATCGCAAAAAAGGCGGCTATCTTGATAAGCCACGGCCAGCTCCCTGGAGTTTTGGGATCGACATTTTTAAATTCTTCCAGCAGCCTCATCGCCATCTCTTAACCTTTCGTACCGGCTTGCTTGACCGGGGCGCTTGCTGGCGCCTCTTGCACAGTCAAGTTGAAATTCAGAGAAAATTCGCTCAGCCTTGCCCCCGCGGCCGTCGAGGCATGCACCTCTACCAAGGTTGGGGAATCCAACCATGGGGAGTCTTCAATTGCACGCATCAATGTTGAAACCCTTGCATTCGACTGCGCAAACCCGGTGAGGCTAATCTTATTTCCGGTCTGTTTGAGACCTTTCAAATACACGCCGTCCGGCAATATGCGCAGCATTTGATCCATTAAATGAACAACGCTCGAACGCGTACTTTGCAAATTTTCAACAACGGTTTTGCGCGCCAACAAGGACTGTGTCTGCTCGCGCAATTTTTTAATTTCGGCGATCTGCTTATCGAGCTCGACAATTTCTTGCTTCAGATACTCGTTGCGGCGCTCTTGATATGAAATTTGCGTGCTAATCGCGACATGCACAAAACCGACAACCACAATCCCTAGCGCCAAGGAAATGCCCCCAAGAATGATGAATTGCAACTGGCGTGCACGACGTTTCTCAGCGCGATGGGGGAGTAAATTTACACGTATCATGATGGGTCGAACCTCCGCATCGCCAAGCCACAGGCAATCATCAGTGCCGGCGCATCCGTTTGTAGCTGCCGCGGCTTGATACGGCCCGACAATGTCATTTGCGCAAACGGGTTGGCCACTAAGGTGCTGACCTGCGTACGCGTCGCAACCGCGTCGTCCAGACCCGACAGCGCCGCGCACCCTCCGGCCAAAACGACATAATTCACTTCGTTGTATTGCGTGGAAGTGAAGAAAAACTGCAACGCCCGCGTCACTTCCGTTGCCACGTTCTCACGGAAAGGCGTTAACACATCGCTTTCGTAATTATCCGGCAGTCCGCCGTTGCGTTTGGCGGCCTCGGCATCTTCTGGAGACAAGCCGAAAGCGTTCTGAATGAGCCGGGTCAATTGCGCCCCGCCGATTTGCTGATCACGCATATAAACCGATTGCCCATTCCGCAAGACATTCACGTTCATCACATTTGCACCGATATCTACCAACGCAATGCACTGATCCGCGGCACCACCCGGCAATTGGACCCGCACTTGCTCGAATGCCGCTTCGGCAGCATAAGGCTCCACATCGACGACAATTGTTTTTAAGCCAGCGGCCTGTGCGGTGGCCACGCGATCATCCACGTTCGCTTTTCGCGATGCCGCCAGCAATACTTCCATCTCTTCCGGATTGGCTTGCGACGGCCCGATTACTTGAAAATCCAAGTTGACCTCTTCGAGCGCAAAAGGAATGTATTGGTTGGCTTCCGCCTCAACCTGACTTTCCAGTTCATTTTCGCGCAGGCCGCTGGGCAACAATATTTTTTTGCTGATTACTGCTGCTGCCGGCAAGGCCAGACTGACGTTCTTGATACGCGTCCCCATGCGCTTCCAGGCTCGGCGCAACGCTTCGGACACGGCATCCAGATTATTGATATTGCCATCGGTTACTGCATCTTGCGGCAAAGCCTCGATCGTATAACGCTCTACTATGTAACCAGATTTTTTTGGGGCTTCGCTCAATTCCACCATTTTGACCGAGGAC
This sequence comes from Gallionellaceae bacterium, assembly GCA_004297065.1. Taxonomy (GTDB): domain Bacteria; phylum Pseudomonadota; class Gammaproteobacteria; order Burkholderiales; family Gallionellaceae; genus PALSA-1006. Next base: position 42,733 of record SCUU01000125.1, on the reverse strand, counting down.
GAACTAATATCCACCCCAATCATGGGTGGCGTAGACGTACTCAAGAAATCTAATTGGATATCAAAATTTCCTTTAATCATAGGCTGGTTAGAGCTTTTTCGTACAAAGTGGTTTAAATCCTAGCAATAACACCCAACTGTGTAAAGTTTTTTCTACAGACTCAATTTTGCCGACCCAGAGTCGAATATAATCAGACTATACAAATAAAATTGCTGAGTCATGACTTCTCGTTGGTGGTTCTTTCCCGCTCTCGCGCTCCTTGCTTTGCCGTTATTGCCGTTATTGCTGATTATTTTTGCGGCGGTACTGACTTATCCTACGCTGCCGTCGCTGGAGTCTCTGACTGATTATCGGCCCAAAGTGCCGCTACGTGTTTTTAGCGCGGAGGGGCTGTTGATTGGCGAATTTGGTGAGGAACGCCGCGAATTGATCAAGATCAACGACGTCCCTGATCTCATGAAAAAAGCCATCCTGGCAGCGGAAGATGACCGTTTTTATGAGCACGGCGGCGTCGATTACATCGGGGTGTTGCGCGCAGCTTATTCCAACTTTGTGTCCGGCGGTGCCAAACAAGGTGCCAGTACCATCACCATGCAAGTCGCGCGAAATTTCTTTTTATCCAAGGAAAAAACATTAACGCGCAAATTTAACGAAGTGCTGCTGGCATTCAAGATCGAACACAACTTGAGCAAAGATGAAATCCTGCAACTCTACATTAACCAGATTTATTTGGGCCAGCGCTCTTACGGTTTTGCGGCCGCAGCACAGGTTTATTTCGGCAAGCCGCTGAGTCAGATCAGTATCGCGGAAATGTCCATGCTCGCCGGTCTGCCCAAGGCACCCTCAGCTTATAACCCGGTAGTAAACCCCAAGCGCGCCAAACTCCGCCAAATGTATGTGCTGCGCCGCATGCGCGAGCTGGGTTTCATCACTACAACCCAACTTGAAGCGGCGCAAATCGAACCCATCGTAGCCAAACACGGGAATCAGGAGTTTTCCGTCAAGGCCGACTACCTCGCCGAAATGGTGCGTCAGATGATGTACGAACGCTATCGGGAAGATGCTTACACCCAAGGCTATAACGTGTACACCACCATACGCCAGCAAGATCAGGCTGCCGCTTATGTGGCCGTGCGCAATGGCGTTCTGGAATACGACAGCCGGCATGGCTATCGCGGTCCGGAAGGTTTTATCGATCTGCGCAATGACAAAAGCGAGGAATTTCTGGAAGAGGCCTTGCAGGAGGTGGCCGATAGCGACGACCTGATTCCGGCCGTTGTCGAATCGGTCAGCACCAAGAGCATCAAGGCTTATTGCAAGGGGGGACAAGTTGTCGAGATCGGCGGCGAAGGGTTACGCTTCGCCCAACGTACACTGGGCGACAGGCTGTCGCTCAACCAGCGCATTCGTGTCGGTTCGCTCATTCGCGTCCAGCAGAATGAAAAAGGCGGCTGGCAAATTACCCAAATTCCCCAAGTCGAGTCGGCCTTCGTCTCCGCCAACCCGCGTAACGGCCAAATTTATGCTTTGGTAGGGGGCTTCGATTTCAACCACAACCAATTCAACCACGTTACCCAAGCCTGGCGCCAACCCGGCTCCAGCTTCAAACCATTTATTTATTCTGCGGCGTTGGAAAAAGGCTTTACCCCTGCCTCCGTCATCAACGATGCGCCGCTGGTGTTTGACGCCGCCCAAACCGGCGACCAGCCGTGGCAACCCAAAAATTTCGATGACAATTTCGACGGCCCCATGCGCATGCGCCAAGGCTTAATCAAATCAAAAAACCTTGTTTCCATTCGTATTCTTCAGGCGATCACCCCCGAATATGCGCAGGACTACATCACCAAATTCGGCTTCGATAAAGACAAACATGGCCCTTACCTCACCATGGCACTGGGTGCCGGCTCCGTCACCCCGATGCAACTGCTGACCGGGTATTCCGTCTTTGCCAACGGTGGCTACCGCATCATGCCTTACTTCATCGAGCGCATCGAAGACGCACAAGGCAAACTAATCAACCAAGCCGCCTCCGTTGTGGCCGGTGAAGGCGCAGAACAAGTCATCGACGTGCGCAACGCCTATACCATGGTCAGCATGATGCAGGACGTCGTGCGCCACGGCACAGCCATCCGCGCCATGTCGCTGGGGCGCCAGGATCTTGCCGGAAAAACCGGTACCACCAGCGATTCGATGGATGCCTGGTTCTGCGGATTCCAACCCACCATCGTGGGCATATCGTGGATAGGCTTCGATACCCCGCGCAGTCTGGGCGATAAGGAAACCGGCGGCGGTGCCGCGCTGCCCATCTGGATGAGCTACATGGGGAAAGTACTCAAGGATGTTCCGGAAGCCGAATACACCATGCCGGAAAACATGGTCGCCGCGCGCATCAACGACAGCGGCCTGCGCGACCCGGACGGCGGCAGGGTGGAATATTTCTACCAGGAAAATGTCCCGGCGGCAGTTGGCGAAACGCAACCCGGCGAAAATTCCGAACGCATCGACTCGGTGAAAGACCAATTATTCTGATGGGCAAACCCCACCCGCAACGGCGCGACCTCATGCGCGAACAACTCGCGCACCTCGCCGCCCGCATGATCGCCAAGGACGGCATCACCGACTTCGCTTTCGCCAAGCGTAAAGCCGCACGCCAACTCGGCGCAGCCGACACCCAACACCTGCCCAGCAACCAGGAAGTGGAAGAGGCCTTGCTCAGTTATCGCGCCCTCTACCAGCGGGATAGCCACCCCGACATCCTCTATCATCTGCGTGAAGAAGCCCTCGCCGCCATGCATCTGCTGGAGCCGTTTCACCCCTACCTCGTGGGCTCGGTATTGAGCGGCACGGCGGGCGAACGCTCCGACATCAACCTCATGCTGTTTAGCGACGACGCCAAAGCCGTGCTGCTATTTCTGCTCAAGCACAACCTTGAATTCGAAGACGGGGAATGGAAAGCGCGCGTGGGCGGACGCGAAGAGAGTGTGCCGAGTTACACCATGACCAGCGAATCCGGCACCCAGATGCACATCATCGTGTTGCCGGAGAATGCGCGCCACAGCGGCAGCCGCCATCCCGAAACCCATGCGGATATTGCGGCGGTGGAGACGTTGTTGGCGGGGTGATGCACGGGCTGAGCGGATATTTTCGAGGTTCCCCGCGTTGCTCGACTGTTCAGGCCGTCCTCGCCGACTACCTCTAACCTGGCTCCGCCGCTCGGTGGTGGAACAGGGGAGAGTGGCGGAAATCCAAAACAGTTAACTCATAGACCTGCTATTTCACTTCTTTCAACCAGCGCGCCGCATCCAGCGCAAAGTAAGTCAATATCCCGTCCGCTCCGGCACGTTTGAACGCCAGCAGCGATTCCAGCACGCAAGCCTCTTCGTCCAGCCAGCCGTTCTGCGCGGCGGCTTTAAGCATGGCGTATTCGCCGCTCACCTGGTACACGAAGGTGGGGGCTTTGAATTCGTCTTTCACGCGGCGCACGATGTCGAGGTAGGGCATGCCGGGTTTGACCATGACCATGTCCGCGCCTTCCTGCAAGTCGAGGCCGACTTCCCACAGGGCTTCGTCGGAGTTGGCCGGATCCATCTGGTAGGTGTATTTGTTGCCTTTGCCTAAGTTACCGCTGGAGCCGACCGCATCGCGGAACGGGCCGTAGAAGCTGGAGGCGTATTTGGCGGAGTAGGCCATGATGCGGGTGTGGATGTGCCCGTTGGCATCCAGCGCGGCGCGCACTGCACCGATGCGCCCGTCCATCATGTCGGAAGGGGCGACGATGTCAGCGCCCGCTGCGGCGTGGCATTGCGCCTGCTTAGTCAGCACCGCGATGGTTTCGTCGTTGAGCACGTAGCCGCTGTCGTCGATCAGGCCATCCTGCCCATGGCTGGTGTAAGGATCGAGGGCGATGTCGGTCATCACTCCGAGTTCGGGAAAGTTTTTCTTCAATGCGGCAACCACGCGCGGCACGAGGCCGTTCGGGTTGTAGGCTTCTTCTGCCCCCAAGCTTTTTAACGGAGCTTCGATTACCGGGAAGATCGCCATCACGGGAATGCCCAGCTTCACGCATTGCTCGGCATCTTTCAGCAGCAAGTCCAAAGTCTTGCGCTGCACCCCCGGCATGGACTTCACCTCCTCGACTTTGTTGCCGCCATCGAGCACAAAAACCGGGTAGATAAAATCCGACGGGGTGAGTACATGCTCTCGCATAAGGTCTCGTGAAAACTGATCGCGACGCATGCGTCGCATTCTGGATTGAGGATACTGGCCGAGGATTTGCATAGCGATTCCTAAGATTTTTTTATAAAGTTTGAACTATTTTCGCATAGTCCAGTCAGAGCATGCGAGTAGCGAAAGCTGCTTCCCGTTTCTCCTCCCTGAGCGGGTGTCTTAACCCCTAATCGTTAAGACTTATGCCCCTGACCTCCCCCTTTGGTTCAGGGGCATTTTTTTTCCTATTGCGCTTGCGCCAACCAACCCGCAATCAGCGCTTCGGCTTCTTCCATCCCCTGTTTCTTCAAGCTGGAGAAAAGTTGCACCGAGCAAAACGGGAAATGCTCGCTCAGGTAAGCCTTTACTTCGCGCAACGTTTGCGTGGCTTGCTGGCGGCTCAACTTATCCGATTTGGTCAGCAGTACATGCACGGGCTTGCCGGTTTCGGAGAACCAGTCCAGCATTTGCTCATCCAGCGCTGTCAAAGGATGGCGGGAATCCATAATGACCACCAGGCCGCATAAAGCCTCACGGGTTTGCAAATACTGACTCAGCAGCGCTTCCCAGTGTTGCTGCACATCGGGCGGCACTTTGGCGTAGCCGTAACCGGGCAAGTCCACCAGAAATTTGCTGTCGCCCAGCGAAAAGTAATTCAAGTGCTGGGTGCGCCCCGGTGTCTTACTGGTAAAGGCCAGCCGCGTGTGGTTGGCGAGCGTGTTGATCGCGCTCGACTTGCCCGCGTTGGAGCGCCCGACGAAAGCCACTTCCTTGCCGCCGTGCAACGGCAAGTCTTTTATGTGATTGACCGTGGTGAAGAACGCCGCCTGCGAAAACAGTCCCATTATGAGCGCCCAAAAAAACTCATTTTTTGGGCGCATCGCGGCGTTGCACGGTGCTCGCTCACTCGCCTACCTATCTGGTATGTCTCGGTCGCTGCGCGCCGTGCGCCTTGCGCTGCATCCCAAAATTCTGAATTTCTTGGGGCGCTCATTTCCAGGCCGCGAAGATCTTGTCGGCGGCGGCGATGGTTGCGGCGATGTCGGCCTCGGTGTGCGCGGCGGAAACGAAACCCGCCTCGAACGCCGACGGTGCGAGATACACGCCCTCATCCAGCATGGCATGGAAAAAACGGTTGAATGCGGCTTTGTCGCTGGCCATCACTTCGGCGTAGGAGGTCGGCACTTTGCTGCTGAAATACAGGCCAAACATGCTGCCGATGGATTGCGCGCTGAACGGGATGCCGTGTCTCGCGGCGCTGGCGCTCAATCCCTCGGTCATCTGTTGGGCGAGTTTAGTCAGGCGCTCGTAGAAGCCCGGCGCTTGCACCAGCTTCAATGTGGTCAAGCCCGCCGCCACCGCCACCGGATTGCCGGACAGTGTGCCCGCCTGATACACCGCGCCCAATGGGGCGAGGCATTGCATGATGTCGCGGCGACCACCGAGGGCGGCTGCGGGCAAACCGCCGCCCATCACCTTGCCCAGCGTGATGAGGTCGGGCTTGATGCCGAAATGGCCGTGTGCGCCTTGCAGGCCGACGCGGAAGCCGGACATCACCTCATCCAGAATCAGCACCGCGCCGTGCCGGGTACACAAGTTGCGCATCGCATCGAGAAACTCGCGCTTGGGCAAAATCAGGTTCATGTTGCCCGCGACCGGCTCGACGATCACTGCGGCGATCTCGTTGCCGTATTCGGCAAACGCTTTTTCCAGCCCGGCGGCATCGTTGTAGTCCAGCACCGTGGTGAGCGCGGCGATTTCGGCGGGGACGCCGGAAGAACTCGGCTGACCGAACGTCAGCGCACCCGAACCGGCCTTGACCAGCAAGCCATCGGAGTGACCGTGGTAGCAGCCCTCAAATTTGATGATGCGCGAACGCCCGGTAAAACCGCGCGCTAAACGGATCGCCGTCATCGTCGCTTCGGTGCCGGAGCTGACCAAGCGCACCATTTCCAGACTGGGCAAAATCTTGCACAGCAGCTCGGCGATTTCCAGTTCGGACGCGGTCGGTGCGCCGAAACCCAAGCCTTGCGCGGCGGCATCCTGCACGGCTTGCACCACCTCGGGATGGCAATGGCCGACGATCATCGGGCCCCAAGAATTCACGTAGTCGATGTAGCGCTTGTCGTCGGCATCCCACACATATGCGCCTAGTCCGCGCTTGAAAAACAGCGGCGTGCCGCCCACCGATTTGAATGCGCGCACCGGCGAATTCACGCCGCCGGGGATGATGCGCTGGGACTGGTCAAAAAGCTCTTGATTGTGGGATGTCATGCTGAACCTTGCTGATAAGTGTTGAAAATTCTTGCGCGGCAGACCGGATATCCGCCGCATCAAATACTGCCGAAATCACCGCCAGCGCATCGGCACCCGCTCGCACCAGCGCCGCGCCGTTAGCTTGCGTAATACCGCCTATCGCCACCAGCGACACGCCCAGTTCCCGATGCGCCCACTGCAACAACTCAGGCTCCGCCCTTACCGCAGCGGGTTTAACACCGGAAGGAAAAAATGCGCCGAATGCCACGTAGTCGGCTCCGGCCTGCACCGCCTCTCGCGCCAACTGCTTGCGATTATAACAAGACACACCAATGAGCTTGCGTGGCCCGAGCAACTTGCGCGCCGCCGCCACGCTGCCGTCTTCGCCGCCCAGATGCACCCCGTCCGCATCTACCTGCGCCGCCAGTTGCGCATCGTCGTTGACGATAAAGGTAGCGTCGAATTCGCGCGTCAATTGGCGCAATGCCTGCGCCTGCTGCAAGTGCAAAGTTGCGTCTGCAGCTTTGTTACGGTATTGCAACACCCGCGCACCGCCTTGCAAAGCCAAGCGGACTTTGCGCAACAACTCCGGGGTGTCGGCGCTATCCGGCGTGATCGCGTACAAGCCTCTAATTGGTTTCTCAGAAATGCTATGCGTCGCAATTCTTTTCACGAGTCACCCTCTCCTCAATCCTCTGGGTGAAACAACTAGCCATTCGACTAACGGGCATGGCAAGCTGTCACCCCTGATAATGAAACTCGCCATGCCCGTTTCCCCCTATCCAACTTTCCCCCGCACGCGGGAGAAAGGGCAAACGAATCGCTACGCGAGTTTCACGTTAAGCTGGCAAACACCGCCAGCAAGTCGCTGGTTACCCCCCTGGCGGGGGAGGAAGCAAACGAGCAAGGCAATTTTTGAACCAGCTCTCAATGGCGGGTTTCCGCATCATCCTCGTCTTCGTCCCGCGCCCAGAACAAGCGGTCCGGAATGTGCTGTCCCATGCCGGGACGGAAGCCGTATTTCAATGCTTCCCAGGTGTACTCTTGCGCCTCGCGCACCGCCTCTTCCACCGGCAAACCGTTGGCCAGCAAGGCCGCGATGGCCGAGGCCAAGGTGCAGCCCGAGCCGTGGTAAATGCCCGGCAGGCGCGGCCAATTGTCGCTGCGCACCAGACCGCGCTCGCCGTACAGCGTGTTAATGACCTTGGGCGTGTGTTCGTGCGTGCCGGTAATCAGCACATATTCGCACCCCAACCGGATAATGCGCTTGGCGCATTCGTGCAGGTTGGGATCATCCTGCTCGTTATCTTCATCCACGATCAGGCGGCGCGCCTCCATGCTGTTCGGCGTCAAGATGGTCGTCTGCGGCAACAGCAACTCGCGCAAAGCGGACAACATATCCTCGTTCGCCAACTCATCGCCGCGCCCGGATGCAAGCACGGGATCGAACACCAGCGGCACATCGGGATAATCGGAGATCACTTCGGCGATGGCGGTGATGTTATCCACGCTGCCGAGCAAACCGATCTTGAACGCCGCGACCGGCATGTCTTCCAGCACGGTGCGCGCCTGATCCACCACCCATTCGGCATCCATCGGCTGCACATCATCCACCCCGCTGGTATCTTGCACCGTGATAGCGGTCACCACCGACAGCGGATGGCAACCCATGCTGGCGATGGTCAGAATGTCGGCCTGCAAACCGGCACCGCCACTCGGGTCGGTCGCCGCAAAGGTCATGACAATAGGGGGTATATCGGACATAGAGATAGGCTTAAGTTAGGTATGTAGCGTGAGTCTAACTGAAATCGCCCCCCACCCCGATGCACGGGATGGAGAGCGACCAGATATCTGCAATTGTAGCGGGGTTGCGGCGAGTTATTTTTTAGCCATGCCACAGGGCGAATCCATGATGCAACCTGCGCCATATCCTGCAATCGTAATAGCAAAACTCATCAGGATAATGCCCGCAGCGCTGACACCTACAATAAATGCAGAAACAATCAGTGCCAGCCCGACGAACACCAGAACTGTGCCACGTTTTTCACGGTTTTCCATAGCTATCCTCCAAGATTTTTGTTGTAACGGTCAGGGCGCGTACTTTATGACCAAACCACTTGTTTTGCAATCAGCTTGGCCGAATGCGGCGTTCTGCGGTTATCCGGTTCGCGATCCGGGCGAAATCCAAATATCCGAGATTCTCGGCGCGCAACTGTGGGTCGATGCCGAGTTGCGCGAAACCGCTTTCCGTCAGATAGGCTTTGAGCGTATTGCGCAACGTCTTGCGGCGTTGGCCGAAAGCAGCAGACACCACTTGGGCGAACAGTGTTTCGTCCTTTACCCCGATCTTGTCGGCCGGGATCGGGATCAAGCGCACAATGGCCGAATCTACTTTGGGCGCGGGGCGGAACGACTGCGGCGGCACGTCGAGCAATTTTTCCATGTAAAAGCGGTATTGCAGCATCACCGACAAGCGCCCGTATTCCGGCGTGGAAGGCTCGGCCACCATGCGTTCCACCACTTCGTTCTGCAACATGAAATGCATGTCGGTGATGCGCGCGGCATAGTCGGCGAAGTGGAACAGCAGCGGCGAGGAAATGTTGTAGGGCAGGTTGCCGACGATGCGCAAGGGAGCGCCCAGCGTGGCGAAATCGAATTTGAGCGCATCGCCTTCGTGGATGACGATTTTGTCTTGCGGGTAGTCTGTCTTCAGGCGCGCGATGATGTCGCGGTCTATTTCCACCACATGCAGTTTGTCCAGGCGGTGCAACAGCGGGCGCGTCAGCGCGCCGAGACCGGGGCCGATCTCCACCATGTTGTCGGCGGCCTCGGGACGGATCGCACGCACGATGTCGGCGATGATGTTCTGATCGACCAAAAAATTTTGGCCAAAGGATTTTTTGGCTTTATGCCCGTTCATGTTCTGCCATTTTAGTTGCGATTTTGATCGCCTCTAACAAGCTACCCACATCGGCTTTGCCCGTCCCCGCCAATTCCAGCGCGGTACCGTGATCGACCGAGGTGCGGATGAAGGGCAGGCCCAGTGTGATGTTCACCCCCACGCCGAAGCTGGCATGCTTCAACACCGGCAACCCCTGATCGTGGTACATCGCCAGCACGGCGTCGCATTCGTGCAGCCGGTGCGCGGCGAACAGGGTATCGGCGGGTAGCGGCGCGCTCACCTGCACGCCCTCCGCGCGCAGCTTGTCCAGCACGGGAATCATCACCTCGATTTCTTCGCGCCCGAGATATCCGCCTTCGCCGGCATGAGGGTTGAGCCCGGCCACCAGAATGCGCGGCCGGGCGATGCCGAAACGGCGTTGCAGGTCGCGCTGCATGATGCGCAGCACGTTTTCCAGCAAAGGCGCCGTAATTGCATCCGCCACCTCGCGCAACGGCAGATGCGTCGTTGCGAGCGCCACGCGCATGCCACCACCGGCCAGCATCATTACCACCTGCGGCGTTTGCGTTTGTTCGGCGAGGTATTCGGTATGTCCGGTGAACGGGATGCCGGCGTCATTGATAATACCCTTATGCACCGGCGCGGTGACCATGCCGGAAAATTCGCCGGACACGCAGCCTTGCAGCGCGCGGCGCAAAGTCTCCAGCACGTAGGGCGCATTGGCGATATCCAGTTTCCCGGCTTGCGCGGGCCGCGCCAATGGCACATGCAGCGTGCTCAACTTGCCGGGGATAAAAGGGGCGGCGGGGGTGTAATGATGCAACTCAAGGTCTAGGCCGAGTTGCGCGGCGCGCAGCAGCAGCAGCGATCGGTCGGCAATTACCACCAGTGCTTGCGCTTGCCGCTGCAATTGCAGACACAGGTCGGGGCCGATACCTGCCGGTTCGCCCGCGGTAATGGCAAGGGGCTTAAACCCCTCCCAGTGGGGGGAAGCCAATGGATATCGCTGCGCGATATTCACATTACTTGCGGTATTCGACGAAAGCACGGTCGCGCAACTGGCGCAACCAGTCCTGAAATGCCTCGTCCGATCTGAACGCACGGATGGAATTGCGCGCTTGCTGTTTTTTCTGCTCCACGCTCACGTCGGTGTTGCGGCGTTCCAAAACCTGGATCAGGTGCCAACCGAAGCCCGATTGCACCAAGCCGCTGATCTGGCCGACCTTGAGCGCGTCCATCGGCCCTTCGAATTCCGGCACGGTTTCGCCGGGCGAAAGCCAGCCTAAATCGCCGCCTTGGGTCGCGCTACCGTCTTCCGAATACAACTTCGCCTGTTCGGCAAAATCGGCACCTTTGTCGATGCGCTGCTTGATCTCGGCCAGGCGGCTCTTCGCTTCATTCTCCGGCACCAGTTCGCTGGTCTTAATCAGGATGTGGCGCGCATGGGTTTGCGTGATGACTACCGGCGCGTCTTTGCTGCGCCGCTCCACCAGCTTGAGGATGTGGAAACCGTTCGGGCTGCGCAGGATTTCGCTCACTTCGCCGGGTTGCAGTTTTTGGAGGGCTTCCGCAAACATGGACGGCAAGCGGTCTGCGGGACGCCAGCCCAGATTGCCGCCCTGCAACGCATCGGCGGCATCGGAATACCCCGCCGCCACCTGCGCGAACGGCGCGCCGCCACGCAATTTCGCCAGCGCCTCTTCCGCGCGCTGTTTATAGGTGCCGATCTTTTCGGCGCTGGCCTGTTCCGGCACCACCACCATGATGTGCGCCAGCTTCAGCTCTTCGCCTTTGCCCGCTTGTTTGGACTGGTTCGCCAAATAGTTTTCAATTTCGTTTTCGCTCACCACCAGTTTGCTGTCGACCTCGCGCTCGCGCAGGCGGGTAGTCAAAATTTCGGTGCGGATCTCCTCGCGGAATTTATTGAAATCGACGCCCTCCTGCTCCACCTTGGCGCGAAACGCCGCGAGCGACGGAAGTTTGTTTTGCTGCGCAATCCGGCCCAAGGCCTTGTCCAGCATGGCGTCGTCCACGCGCAGGCCGGTCTCCTTGGCGAATTGCAGTTGCAGCATATCGCCGATCATACGTTCCAGTATCTGCTTTTCCAGCACGGCGGCTTCCGGCAACGGCGTGCCCTGTTTCTTCAGTTGGTTCACGACCACGGCAAGGCGTACATCCAACTCGTGCCGCGTAATTACATCATCGTTCACCACTGCCATAATCCAATCTATGGGCTGCGCCTGCCTGGGCGCCTCGGCGGCATGGGCGCACGCCGCCCATGCAAAAAACATCCACAAAAAAACCTGTCCCGCGCGCTTACTCGACATGACTTCTCTCAATCTAAAATTAAAGGGCATGACAAATTGCCACCCCTGATAAAAACTCAGTATGCCCGTCCCCGATGAAACCGCTAGCCGACCCACCAGGCAATCAAACAACAATGGCCCGGTGTCTGGTATCACCTCAAGCCTTGCGCCGACAAGCCGGCGGGGCGAGTGTTCAATTTGGAATACCCGGGAATACTCAAACGCAACGCACTGAGCGGATCGGCCCCAAGGGCGACAAGATCGTTCAGCTCCAGTTGCACGAATATCCCTGTGGAAACTTGTTCTGTGGCCGTCGGGAATCTCTGTGCCACCAAGCGCAGCATCCAGCACGACTGATTATACTCAAGCCCGGCCAATGCCTCCAAAATCCGCTGGTCTTGTAACGAATAACTCAAGCGCGAAACCCCGTACCAGTGCCAGAACAAAGGCCACTGCGTGGAAAAATCGACTTGGCGCACGTCGCTCCGGGGAAGAGCGCCGCGCGTGTAACGGTAACCCAGATTCAGCACTTTGCCCGTTTCGGGTTTATATCTGGCGGTAATGTTGGAAGATTCTGTGTGCTTGACATTGGGGTTGTATTGCAGCACGCCGTCCAGCGTCATCGCATCGGTCACCCGCCCTCCCAGCGCAAGCAATATATCGGAACGGCTATTCGCGTCTGGTGTCACCAGATTCACCAGCGGTGCCTCAAAACTGAAGCGCTCTCCCAGCGTCAGGCGCAAGCGCTCGACGCCGCTGGAGTTGTCGATCAAGCGCGTGGCGAATGCCGCCGTTGCCATGTTCGCGTCGCCGACGCGGTCGTTACCGAAAAAACGGTTCTCCGTAAACATCTGGGCAAAGCTGAATACCGCCTGCGAAGTATCGTAATTCGGCAAAAAGCTCTGGTCCCTATAAGGTATCTTCACGTAATACACGCGCGGCTCCAGCGTCTGTACATACTCGCCGTCCCCCAGCGCCAAATCCCGCTCGAACGTCATACCGCCGTCCAGACTGAAAATGGGCAACGTTCTGGAAGAGTTCGGAATGTTCGTGCTGTTGTTGTCACCCATGGCATATTGCGTATGGTGTACGCCCAGCTTGGGCTTGAGATAAAACCCGGGATCGTTCAATAAAGCATAGGTAACCGAGGGATACAGCACCAGGCGTTGCCCGTTCACCTGGGTGGGGTGACGGAAATCCACGTATTCGCTCACCATGTTCAGCAGATTGTCATTCACACTCTGCTGCGCGGCCAGATTGATTTGCGGCAAGCGATGGTAAGGGATCGCCACCGGCGCCAGCGGATCCTGCAAGGTTTGGTACGTCTGCGTCCGCATCGAAGCCGACCACCAGCCCGCGCCATAAGACAGCACCCCCTCGTTCAGCAGTTGGGTTTGGGTTCCGCCTATTACCGTGTTCGACAAGTCGCGGAAATAATCGTCGTCCGATACCCGATTGAAGTTCACCGCCGCACCGAAGCCGCCGCCCAGATTCTGCGAATGCTTGAGCGCCGTATATGTCCGCGTGGTATTGGTGATACGGTCGTTTTGCAGCACATCGTAATGAATTTCGCCGACATAACTTGATCCCATATAGCGGAATTCGTCGTTGAACAAGGTACCGCGCTTGTCGATCACGCGCGGCGCTATGGTCGCATCGCGGTTCGGCGCAATATTCCAGTAAAAGGGCAGGGTAATTTCCGCACCGCCCAGCGTGGTAACGCCGAAAACCGGCCCCAGCAAGCCCGAGCGCCGCCGGTCATCCAGCGGAAAGTCCATCCAAGGCGTATACAGCAGCGGCACCCCCTTGAATTCGACCCAAGCGTTATGCGCCGTTCCCAGCTGCGCTTTTTTGTCGATCTCCAGGCGGGACATCTTCAAGAGCCAATCGTCGTTACCCGCAGGGCAAGTCGTATAGGTGGCCCCGTCGAACACATAGTCCAACTTTCCCCTGCTGCGCATGATTTCTGCCGAACCGCGCGCGTTATGCTGATTCAACCGGAATATCGGCTTGCTCATTTCGCTGACGTTGCTGTCCAGATTCATCTTCAAATCGAGGCCGGACACCGAGCCGCTGGACTGTTCCAGACGCACCGAACCGGTGGCAGTCAGTTCGCGCGTACCGGGCTCGTAGTACAAATGCTCGGCGTACACTTTCTTGTCGCCCTGTTGCAACTCGACGTTGCCGTGCGCCTCCATCTGCTCGTTTTTCCTCCCCGTCATCTGCTCCGCCTCGATGTAGACAGTTTTCTCGGACTCCGGCCCGGCAACAGCAACGGCGCTCGCCGGCAACTCCGCCGCATGACAATGCGGCGAAAACAAACCGAGCCCGACGAGAAAAACGGAAAGAAAGCGGAAACGCATGATGCGGGGCGGATATATTAAGGTGTTAAAATCGCATAAAAACACCATTAAGGCAAACCGATGCAACGTCAACAACAGCTTACCGAGTGGCTTTCCGGCCTGTATCCAAACGAAAAATTCACCCTCGCCCCCGCATCTGCCGATGCCAGCTTTCGCCGTTATTTCCGCGCCACGTCCGCCGATGGAAGCACAAAGATCGTCATGGACGCTCCCCCGCAGCATGAGAACTGCGAGCCCTTCCTGCATATCGGAAAACTGTTCGAGGACGCGGGAACGCATGTGCCTCACGTTTACGCGCAAGACCTCGCGCAAGGTTTTCTGCTGTTGTCCGATCTCGGCAACACGACGTATCTGCAAGCGCTGGATGCCAAGAATGCGCGCAAGCTCTACGAGGCGGCCACCGATGCGCTCCTCAAGATACAGCTCGCCTCAAAACCGAATGAGCTGCCGCTCTACGACGAGGCGCTGCTGCACCGCGAACTCAAGCTCTTCCCCGAGTGGTACATCGCCAAACATCTGGGCGTGACGCTCAGCGCAAAACAAAGTGCAAAACTGGAAGAGTGCTTCCAGCGCATCCTGCGCAACAACCTCGCGCAGCCGTGCGTGTACGTACACCGCGACTACCATTCGCGCAACCTCATGGTGAGCGAACCCAACGGGCAAGCCCATTTCCCTCACCCCAACCCTCTCCCAAAGGGAGAGGGGGCAAACGAGAAGCGGGGTAAGCAGGCAATCCGCGAAGCGGATGCTCGCAAAAGCAATTTTCAATTCTCTCCGGGGATTTTGGATTTCCAGGATGCCGTGTACGGCCCCATCACCTACGATCTCGCCTCCCTGTTCAAAGACGCCTACATCAAATGGGAAGAGGAAGACATCATGGACTGGCTCATCCGCTACTGGGAAAAGGCGCGCAAAGCCGGGCTGCCAGTGCGCGAGGATTTCGGCGAGTTCTACCGCGACTACGAGATGATGGGCGTGCAGCGCCACATCAAGGTGCTGGGCATCTTCGCGCGCCTGTATCACCGCGACGGCAAGGACGGCTACCTGAAAGACATGCCGCTGGTGTTCGAATACCTGCACCGTGCCTGCGCGCGCTACATCGACCTCAAGCCGCTGCTCAACCTGCTGGATGAGCTGCATCCGCAGGCAGTGCAAGAAGGTTATACCTTCTGATGCGGCACATTCCCCTCACCCTCAGTCCATCTCCCGGAGGGAGAGGGATGCAAAACCCTTCTCCCGCCGGGAGAAGGGTTGGGATGAGGGAGCGCTCGTGTCATGAATTATGAAAACATCAATAAGCTGCCAAATACCGCAGCCAAGTCGCTGGTTATCCCGCACACCCCACCCGCCGTTGGCGGGCAGAGTACAAGAGCGGGCGAGGAGGCAATCGTGAAAGGCACTTTTCCATGCTTGCCATGATCCTTGCCGCCGGACGCGGCGAACGCATGCGCCCGCTCACCGACCACACGCCCAAGCCTCTGCTGCAAGCGGGCGGCAAACCGCTCATCGTGTGGCATATCGAACGGCTGGTGCGCGCGGGCATCACCGACCTAGTCATCAACCACGCCCACCTCGGCATGCAGATCGAACAGGCGCTCGGCGACGGTAGCCGATTCGGTGCGCGCATCCGCTACTCGGACGAAGGTTCGGCATTGGAAACAGCGGGAGGTATCGCCTTTGCCTTGCCGCTACTGGGTGATGAGCCCTTCGCGGTGGTCAATGGCGACATCTATTGCGATTACGATTTCGCGCAACTTCCCGCCCTCGCCACACAGATGCAAGACAACGCCCACTTGGTGCTGGTAGACAACCCGACCCACAACCCCAAAGGCGATTTCTTCTTGCATAAAAACCGCGTGACCGACTCAGCACACGGCACTCAGCACTCAGCACTGACTTTCAGCGGCATCGGCGTCTACCAACCCGCACTTTTTGCGAATATCCCGCGCGGCAGCAAAGCCCCGCTCGCCCCCCTGTTGCGCGAACAGATCGCGCTTGGCCGCGTCAGCGGCGAACACCATCGCGGCATATGGGTCGATGTCGGCACGCCGCAACGTCTGCGAGAACTCGACCAACAACTACGCGCCCATTGAGATAAAGGACATCATGCCCATCACCCGAGCCAACCGTTTCGTCTTGAAAAACATCAAACACGTCGAGATGATCGGCGTACTCATGCGCATCTTCAGCTTCTCCCTGGTGAGTTGGCTGGGGCCAGCCAGTCCTTTCATGTTCGTGTGGGTGTTCAACACCGTCGACGCGGTGATGTTGTCCTGGTGTGCCGTGCTCAGGAAGGATGCCGCCTACACGCTGCTCAATACCTTCTGGATATTGGTCGGCGTTATCGGCATCTTGCGGGCGGGCGGGTGGCTGTGACGACCTCGGCGCGCATGAATCGGTTTATCATCCTCCCATGACATACACGCCCTACGCCGAACGCCGCCAGCGCCTGCAAGCCCAGGTGCGGCAAGGCATCGCCATCATCCCCACCGCGCCGGAAGTGGCGCGCAACGCCGACACGCATTACGACTACCGCCACGACAGCTATTTCTATTACCTCTCCGGTTTTGCCGAACCCGAGGCAGTGCTGGTCTTGCTCGGCGGAGAAAAACCGCAAAGCATTTTGTTCTGCCGCGAAAAAAATCCGGAGCGCGAAATCTGGGACGGCTTCCGTTACGGCCCGGAAGCGGCGCGCGCGCATTTCGGTTTTGATGCCGCCTACCCGATCACGCAACTGGACGAAAAACTCATCGAGCTGATGGGCGACCGGACGACGCTGTTTTACCCGCTAGGCGCGGATGCCGCCTGGGATGCGCGCATCATCAAACTACGCGGGGCGGTCAAAGCCAAAGCGCGCAGCGGCATCCTCGCCCCCGGCGAAATCCGCGATGTGCGCGAATTGCTCGACGAGATGCGCCTGCTCAAAGACGCGCACGAGCTGGACATCATGCGCCGCGCCGCCGCCATCTCCTGCGCCGCGCACCGCCGCGCCATGCGCCACACCCGCCCCGGCCAGTTCGAATACGAAATCGAAGCCGAATTCCTGCACGAGTTTTGCCGCCAGGGCGCGCGCCAGCCCTCGTACACCAGCATCATCGCGGGCGGGGGCAATGCCTGCACCCTGCACTACGTCGGCAACAATGCGCGGCTCAACGACGGCGACCTGCTGCTCATCGACGCGGGCTGCGAGCTCGACAGCTACGCCGCCGACATCACGCGCACCTTCCCGGTCAACGGCAAGTTCAGCCCCGCGCAACGTGATGTTTATGAAATCGTGCTGGCTGCGCAACTGGCCGCCATCGCCGCAGCCCTTCCCGGCAACACCTGGAACGCGCCGCACGATGCCGCGCTGAACGTATTGGCGCAAGGCTTCATCGACCTCAAGCTGTGCCAAGGCTCGCTGGAATCCGTGCTGAAAACCGAAAGCTACAAACAGTTCTACATGCACCGCACCGGCCACTGGCTGGGCATGGACGTGCATGACGTGGGCGAATACAAAACCGGCGGACAATGGCGACCGCTACAACCCGGCATGACGCTCACCGTCGAGCCCGGCTGCTACATCCGTCCCGCCGACAACGTGCCGCGCGAACTATGGAACATCGGCATCCGCATCGAGGACGATGTGCTCATCACCGCTGGTGGCAACGAAGTGCTGACACAGGATGCGCCGAAGACGGTGGCGGACATTGAAACGTTGATGCTGCGATGAATCAGGGTAAATTTATTCTCAAAGAAATGGCGTTTGAAATCAACGAATGTAAGGTGGGCACGTTTTTTGTGCCCACGCGGAAAGGCTCTCCGCTACAGCGTGGGCACAAAAAACGTGCCCACCCTACAGAGCCAAACATGGCAGCGATGAACTTGAATCCCATATCTCAAAGGAGGGCTACATGAACTCGAAAAACACACCGACCATAGGCAGCGCATCCTTTGAGGAGCTGAAACAATCCAACGAGCACGACGCGGAATACTGGAGCGCGCGCGACCTGCAACCGCTGCTCGGCTATTCCCAATGGCGGCGCTTTGAAGATGCCATCAAGCGCGCCATAACCTCTTGCGAACAATCGGGAAATAACCCGGAACATCATTTTGCCGGCGCCGGCAAAATGATCGGGGTAGGCAAGGGGGGCGAACGCAACGTTGACGATTACCAGCTCTCCCGTTTCGCCTGCTACTTAATCGCCCAGAACGGCGATGCGCCTGCCCAAATTTTCAAGGTGGCCAACACATGCCATTAAGCTGGAACGAAATCCGCAACCGCGCCCACGAATTCTCCAAGCGCTGGGAAAATGAAACCTCGGAAGATGCCGAAGCCAAACCTTTCTGGATCGAGTTCCTCAACGTCTTCGGCATAGACCGCAAGCGCGTCGCCAGCTTCGAGGAGCCGGTCAAGAAGCTCGGCGACAAACAGGGCTACATCGACCTGTTCTGGAAAGGCATGTTGCTGGTCGAACACAAATCGCGCGGCAAGGATTTGGACAAGGCCTATACCCAGGCGCTCGATTATTTTCCCGGCATCAAGGAACGCGATCTGCCGAAATATGTGCTGGTGTCCGACTTCGCGCGCTTCCGTTTGTACGACCTCGAAGAAGGTACGCAACAAGAATTCAAGCTCGCCGATCTGCACAAACGCATCAAGCATTTCGCTTTTATCGCCGGTTACCGCACACAAACCATCGCGCCGCAAAACCCGGTCAATATCAAAGCCGCCGAACGCATGGGCAAGCTGCACGACGCGCTCAAGGCGGCGGACTACGAAGGTCACCCGCTCGAAGTGCTGCTGGTGCGCCTGCTATTCTGCCTGTTCGCCGAAGACACCGGCATCTTCCAGCCCGCCAGTGCGTTCCGCGCCTGGATAGAAGAGCGCACCGCGCCCGACGGCTCCGATCTCGGGCCGCAGCTCGCACAATTATTCCAGGTACTCAATACGCCGGAAAACAAACGCCCGAAAATGCTGGACGAACAGAGTGCCGCCTTTCCCTACGTCAACGGCAAGCTGTTCGAGGAAA
Organism: Gallionellaceae bacterium; assembly: GCA_004297065.1. Classification (GTDB taxonomy): domain Bacteria; phylum Pseudomonadota; class Gammaproteobacteria; order Burkholderiales; family Gallionellaceae; genus PALSA-1006. Next base: position 23,688 of record SCUU01000125.1, on the reverse strand, counting down.
TGCTGCCCATCGCCGCGTTCGACCTCGCCATGCGCGAGGCGCTGCTCGACTGCTGCGCGCTGGACTGGAGCGCCATCTCGCCCGCGATTTTCGGCGCGCTGTTCCAGAGCATCATGGACGCCAAGGCGCGGCGCAACATCGGCGCGCACTACACCTCCGAGGAGAACATCCTCAAGCTGATCCAGCCGCTGTTCCTCGACGCGCTATGGGAAGAATTCAACCGCGTCAAAGGCAATAAGAACAAACTGTTCGAGTTCCACAAGAAGCTGCGCACGCTCACCTTCTTCGACCCCGCCTGCGGCTGCGGCAACTTCTTGGTGATCGCCTACCGCGAACTGCGCAAGCTGGAACTGGACGTGCTGCGCGGCGTGCATGAAAGCACAGGCTCGCGCTTCCTCGACATCCACCAGGAAATCAGCGTGGACGTGGATCAGTTCTACGGCATCGAGATCGAAGAATTCCCGGCGCAGATCGCGCAAGTCGCGATGTGGCTGATGGATCACCAGATGAACGTGCGCGTTTCGGAAGAATTCGGCATGTACTTCGCGCGCATCCCGCTCAAGACCTCACCGCATATTGTTAATGGCAATGCGCTGACGATTGAATGGAATGATGTGCTGCCAGCAGAGCAATGCAGTTATGTGTTGGGAAATCCGCCGTTCGTGGGCGCGAAGTTTATGGACGATGCGCAACGTGAGGACACACAACGTGTGTTCGCGGACATCAAGAGTGGAGGCCTGCTCGATTTCGTCGCCGCGTGGTATGTGAAAGCGGCGCACTACCAGGCAACCCCAAACCCACCCCAACCCTCCCTTGTCAGGGAGGGAGTCAGCGCATCCACTCCTCCCCCCGCTCCTCCCCTGACAAGGGGAGGTTGGGAGGGGTTGGGAGGCCGGGAGGGGTTTGCTTCTGGAATTCGCTGCGCCTTTGTCTCCACCAACAGCATCACCCAAGGCGAACAGGCCGGTGTGCTGTGGGGCTGGCTGCTCGCGCAAGGCATCCACATCCACTTCGCCCACCGCACCTTCTCGTGGAGCAACGAGGCAAAAGGCATGGCGGCGGTGCATTGCGTCATCATCGGCTTCGGCGCGTTCGACGTGGAGAAAAAAACCATCTACGAATACGAGGACATCCGTGGCGAAGCGCACGCCGTCGCCGTGCGCAACATCAACCCCTATCTGGTGGACGCGCCGGATGTGGTGCTGGTCAACCGCCAGCATCCGATTTGCGCAGTGCCCGAAATTGGTATCGGCAACAAACCGATTGATGGCGGCCATTACCTGTTCACGCCGGAAGAGAAAGCCGAGTTTCTCGCGCGCGAACCCAAGGCCGCCAAATGGATGCGCCGCTGGATAGGCGCGGATGAATTCATCAACAACTACGAGCGCTGGTGCTTGTGGCTGGGCGACTGCCCGCCCGATGAATTGCGCAGGATGCCGGAAGCGATGAAACGCGTTGAAATGGTGCGCGAATCTCGCCTTGCCAGCAAGAGTCCACCCACACAAAAGCTCGCCGACACGCCGACACGTTTTCATGTGGAAAATATTCCCGATGCACCCTATCTGGTGATCCCGGAAGTTTCATCGGAACGGCGCAGATTCATTCCCATTGGCTTTATTCAACCCGATACTTTGTCTAGCAACAAGGTGCGTATTCTTCCCCGCGCCACCTTGTATCACTTCGGCATACTGACCTCCACCATGCACATGGCATGGACTCGTTACACTACGGGACGCTTGAAAAGCGACTATCAATATTCCATTACCATCGTCTACAACAACTACCCGTGGCCTGACGAACCAACCGACAAACAACGCGCAACCGTAGAAACCGCCGCCCAAACCGTGCTGGACGCCCGCGCGCAGTTCCCGCAAAGCTCGCTCGCCGACCTCTACGACCCTCTCACCATGCCGCCCGTACTGGTCAAAGCCCACCAGGTTCTCGACCGCGCCGTGGATGCCTGCTACCGCACCGACGATTCCTCACGAGCTTTAGCTCGTAGAGGATCGCGTAACTTTGTTAAAGCCGCCTTCGCCAGCGACGCGCAGAGAGTTGAATTCCTGTTCGAGCGCTATCAGCAGCTCACCAGTTTGTTGCCGACGGATAAGTCCGCCAAAGTTCAAAAGAGAAGACCGCAACTGTGAGCCAAGAGTCAGATCTTTCGGTGTCGTTCGGCGGGCGCTATGGTTGCGGTGAAGATTATCGACATGCTGGGTGAAGAGGCTGTAGTGACTTGTAAGCTCGGCTAACATTCACGCTAAACTTCCCCTCCATTGACGGGCGCTTTTATGGACATAGAACGCGGGCACGAGTTAGTCGCCGCCAAAATACAAGCCATCATGCAGCGGTATTTGTAAGGAGAAGCCATGAGTAAAGCCGTTCAAACCAGCGATGCTTCAAATCACCTTGCGGTATTCCAAGAGACCACTATCCGCCGCACTTGGCATAACGAAGAGTGGTGGTTTGTCGTTGCGGATGTAATTGCTGTTCTTACCGATAGCGTCAATCCTAGCGATTACATTAAAAAAATGCGATTGCGCGACAAGGTGTTATCGCAAGGGTGGGGACAAATTGTCACCCCCCTTCGCATTGACACTGAAGGCGGTGTGCAGCGGCTTAATTGCGCCAACACCGAAGGACTTTTTCGCCTGATTCAATCCATCCCGTCCCCCAAAGCCGAGCCGTTCAAACGCTGGCTGGCGCAGGTGGGTTATGAGCGGGTGAAGGAGATTGAAAATCCTGAACTGGCGAGTGCGCGGGCGCGGGATTTGTATCAGGCAAAAGGCTATCCGCAGGCGTGGATAGAAAAGCGGCTGCGTTCGATTGCGATACGCGGCGAGTTGACCGAAGAGTGGCATCAGCGCGGCGTGCAGGAGGGTAAGGAATACGCCATTCTCACCGCCGAAATCGCTCGCGCCACATTCGGCGTAACGCCTGCCGAACATGGCAAACTCAAAGCTTTAGACAAGGTGAAAACCGGCAACAATCTGCGCGATCACATGACCGACTTGGAGCTGATTTTTAGCATGTTGGGTGAAGCCAGCACCACGGAAATTGCGCGCGAAAAAGATGCGCAAGGTTTCGCCGAAAACGCCTTGGCAGCCAAACAAGGCGGCACGATTGCAGGCGATGCGCGCAAGGCTCTGGAAGCCAAAAGCGGCAAGCTCGTGGTGAGCAAGGAAAATAATTTGGCGGTGAGCGAGATCAAGCGGGTAGGCGCGGTGCAAGAGGTTGCCAAACGCAAAGTGAGCAAAAAAACGAGGTTTGCTAAAAATGAACACTGATTTCTCCAGTTGCGACATCGCCATCATCGGCGGCGGCCCGGTGGGAACTGCGCTCGCATTGGCCTTGCGCGAAAGCGGGCTGAACATCGTGGTGTTGGAGGCGCGCAAAGCGGAGGAACAGAATGCCGACCCGCGTGCGCTGGCATTGTCCTACGGCAGCCGCTTGTTACTCGACAAGCTCGGTGTGTGGAAACAGATACCGCAGGTCTCCGGTATCAAGACCATCCATGTTTCGCAGAAGGATTCTTCCGGCACTACGCTGTTGCACGCCGCAGAGATGAAAGTGCCGGAGCTGGGTTACGTGTTGCCCTATCCCGCATTGCAACGCGCGCTGCATCAGGCTTTGCTACAAACAGATGTCACCTATCTGGAGTGCGCCACGGTGCGCCGTCTGGAGAATGCGGCAGACGGGGCGGCGCTCACCTATCAATATGAGGGGAGCGAGCACCGCCTCGATGCGCGCCTCGCGGTGGTGGCGGATGGCGGCAAGTTGCTGGAGGCGAGCCATCCGCCCAAAGTCAGCGAATACGGGCAGAGCGCTGTCATCGCCCACATCACTTGCACCGCTCCGAAAATCGATACCGCATTCGAGCGCTTCACCGCGCAAGGCCCGGTGGCGCTGCTGCCGTACCGGGGCGGTTACGAAATCGTGTGGACGGGTTCGCACGAACAGGCGCAAGCCATGCTGCAATGGGACGATGCGACTTTCCTGGCCGGGCTGCATCGCCACTTCGGCGATGCTGTCGGCGAGTTCCTCAGCGTCGGTAAACGCAGCCGCTTCCCGTTGCGGCTGAAGCGCGCGCCCGACACCACGCTGCCGCACACCGTGCTCATCGGCAATGCCGCGCAGACGCTGCATCCGGTCGCGGGGCAAGGGTTCAACATGGGCGTGCGCGATGCCTGGGAACTGGCGCGCATCATCCTGCGCGCCCAGCCTGCGGCGCTGGGCACCGCCGCGATGCTGGAGGAGTACCGCAAATCGCGCCGCCTCGACCGCAATGCGGGCATCGTTTTCACCGACGGCCTCGTGCGTATCTTCTCCAACGATTTGCCCTTGCTCTCCAGCGGGCGCGGTTGGGCTCTGTCCGTGCTGGATCATCTGCCCTTGGCAAAAAAATTCGTGGCGAAGCGCATGATGTTCGGGGCGAACGGTTGATATGAGCGCGCCGCAACAACAACTCGCCATCCTGTTCGCCGACATCAGCGGCAGCACTGCCCTGTACGACAAACTGGGCGACGCGGAAGCGCTCAAACTGGTGACCAACTGTCTGGACATCATGATCGCCGAATTGCCGCCGCACCAAGGCGCGCTGGTCAAAACCATAGGCGACGAGATCATGTGCGCCTTTTCCTCCCCGGCGGAAGCGCTGCGTGCGGCCTGCGCCATGCAAACGGCAGTCGAGCGGCAACGCCCCGGCGGCGAACGCCCCATCTACATCCGCATCGGACTGCACTATGGCGAGGTCATCCGCGCAGCCAACGATATGTTCGGCGATGCCGTTAATGTCGCCGCGCGCGTGACGGCGATTACGCGCGCGCGCCAAATCATGACCACCCGCGCCGTGGCCGACGCGTTGCCCGCGGATTTGCGCGGCAAAGTGCGCCAAGTATCGCGCGCGGAATTCCGCGGCAAAGAGGAAGCGATGGATGTGTTCCAGGTCAACTGGGAGCAGGACGACACTCTGAGCACGCGCATCGGCCTGCCGCAGTTCCGCAAACCGACCGAGGCACGCCACGAACTGATGCTGCGCTACCGCCAGCAAATCACCACCATCGGCGAACAGCACAAAAGCATCGTGCTCGGGCGCGGCGACACCTGCGATGTCGTCATCCAGAGCAGCTACGCCTCGCGCCAGCACGCGCGCATCGAATTCAGCTTCGGCAAATTCGTCATCGCCGACCACAGCGCCAACGGCACCTACATCCGTTTCAGCGACCACCAGATCATCCATCTCGCGCATCAGGAAATCATGCTGCACGGCACGGGCGCGATCAGCCTGGGGCAGCCGTTCAGCGAATGGCCGACAGAGGTGATCGAGTATCTGGTGCAATGACCGGCGGTCTCTTATGCATAAAAGCGCGGTGCCCTAATCTTGCTGTGTCACAAAGCAAAATAGTTCAAATCACCAATTATCCTATTGCCACTTTGCCCTTGATGGAACTACTGATGGAGCAACTAGCCATCCCACTTGGCAACCACAAGACGGTTGCCAAGTGGTTGGTTATAAGCCAGCAAAAGACGCTGGCTATGTGGGAGCGACCTCCCGGTCGCGATCCGGTGAAAACCTCCAAACCTGTCGCGACCGGGAGGTCGCTCCCACAACAATCCTGCGGACTGATAACACAGATGCGGTATCCCCTCCCTATTGCATACAAAGGCCGAGGGAGTGCACTCTGTTTTGTGACACAGTAAGACTAAGCCGCTTGAGTAGATATCTTCTTCTGTCTAGTATGCCGGCTAGCCGGCTTTAAGAGCGCAAGCTTCACCGACAGGCAACCGAATATGCTGAATAAAATAAATCCGAAGAATAGCTTACGCTCGCAGATCAGCCTGGCCAGCGGAGTGATCGCATTGCTGTTATCGCTGGTGCTTGGCTATTACGCGGCGAAAAACAGCCAGGAGCATATCGAAAAAAGCGAAGGCGAATCCTTCGTGCGGCGTGCGAAAAGCGTTCTGGATGTGCTGGATCGTGGCATGTTCGAGCGCAGTCGCGAAATTCAAAATGCCGTCATCCTCGATGAAATTCGCGATCCGCGCGTCCCCATCGAGCGCAAACGCGAGATATTGGAACGTCTGCAAAACACCTTCAATGCCTATGCGTGGATCGGAATCTGCGACGCCAAAGGCAACGGATTGGTAGGTACCGGAAAGTATCTGGAAGGCAAAGACCTGTCGAAGCGCCCATGGTGCATCAAGGGGCGCGACAGTTATTTCATCGGCGACATGCATGACGCATTGCTGCTCTCCAAGCTGCTGCCCAATCCCAGCGGCGAGATGTTCTATCTGGTTGACGTTGCGGCACCCGTGATTGACAAAAAAGGCGTGCTGCAAGGTGTTTTGTGCGGCCACATCTTCTGGAAATGGGCCGAAGAGGTGCTGGACAGCAAGAAGACGCCCGGCAAAGACATCTTCCTGCTCAGCAAAGACGGCCTGGTGTTGTCGGGCCCGGAGGCAGCGCGCAGCGAATTGTCCAAGCTGGCCCCGCAAACCATGCATGCTATTCGGCAGGCCGGACAGGACAGCGGTTATCTGCTGGAGAAATGGAGCAACGGCAAAACCTATCTGGTCGGTTATGCCAAATCTTCCGGCTATCGCGATTATCCCGGTTTGGGTTGGGTGTCGTTGATGCGCGAAGACGTAACGCAGGCATTTGCACCTGCACGTCAGCTGCGCCAGCGCATCCTGATGATGGGTATCGGATTGGGCCTGCTGTTTTCCTGGCTGGGCTGGTTGCTGGCTGGCCGCATCGCGCGCCCGATCACGCGCATCAGCCGGGCGGCAGACAAAATCGCAGCCGGCGATCTGGTGTATGACGTGCCGGCGCAGCAGGGCGACGGCGAGGTCGCGCATCTTTCGACCGCCATCCACGACATGGTGGAAAAGCTGACCCGCGAAATTGCGCAGCGCAGAAAGGCTGAACAAGGCCTGCGTCTTTCAGCCAAGGTGTTCGAAAACAATTCCGAGGCGATCATGATCACCGATGCCGCCCACAACATCGTGTCGATCAACCGTGCGTTTATCGGGATCACCGGTTATGCGGAAGATGAGGTGCTGGGCCGGAATCCGCGCATCCTCAGTTCCGGCAGACACAACAAGGAATTTTACCGTTCGTTCTATGCGGCACTGAACAATAAAGATCAATGGCGCGGCGAAGTCTGGAACCGGCGCAAAAACGGCGAGGTCTTCCCGGAATGGGTAACCGTGAGCGTATTGCGCGACGAGCGGGGCGCAATCACCAATTACATTGCCGTTTATCTGGACATCACGGAACGCAAAAAAGAAGAAGAGCGCATCCAGTATCTGGCCAATTACGATGTGTTGACCGGATTGCCCAACCGCTATCTGTTGAACGACCGTCTGGAACAATCGCTTACATTGGCACAGCGCCATCACACCAAGATGGCCGTGATGTTCATCGATCTCGATCACTTCAAAAACATCAACGATTCGCTGGGCCACGATATCGGGGACGAGTTGCTGAAAATGGTATCGCAACGGCTGAAGGCTTGCCTGCGCCGTTCCGACACCATCGCGCGCCAGGGTGGGGACGAGTTCGTGGCCCTGCTGGGCGACCTGAACTCGGAAGATGAAGCCACTTTCGTCGCCGAGAAAATGATCGATTCCCTGCTCGAACAATTCACCGTGAACGAGTACAAATTGTCGGTCACCCCCAGCATCGGCGTGAGCGTCTATCCTGACGACGGCGAGACGTCCGTGCAGTTGCTGCGCAATGCCGACCTGGCGATGTATCGCGCCAAAGATGCGGGACGCAACCGCTTCGAGTATTACAAGCCGGAGATGAACACCAAGGCAGTGCAGCGTTTGCAACTCGAAAACGACCTGCGCGTCGCTATCGCCATGGGACAACTCATGCTGCATTTCCAGCCCAAGGTGAATATTCTTAGCGGCGAAGTGGTCGGCATGGAGGCCCTGTTGCGCTGGCAACATCCGCAGATGGGATTTATATCCCCGGCGCAATTCATCCCGGTAGCCGAGGAAAGCGGGTTAATCAACGAAATCGGCGATTGGGTATTGCGTCAGACGGCAATGCAGCAACGTATCTGGCAATCGCTGGGCTACCGCATCGTGCCTGTTGCGGTAAATCTGTCAGTGCGCCAGTTCGGGCAAAAAAACCTGGTGGAAAAAATCAAATCCATCGTGCGCGATGCCGGCATTCCGGCGCATTTCATCGAACTGGAACTGACCGAAAGCATGCTGATGGATCATGGCGGCAACAGCCTGACCCTGATAAATCAGCTCAGTGAAGCCGGGTTCGATATGGCACTGGACGATTTCGGCACCGGCTATTCCTCGCTCAGCCGTTTGAAACTGTTGCCCATGAAGGCGCTGAAGATCGATCAATCGTTTGTGCGCGACATCACTACCGATGAAAACGACGAAAGCATAGTCAGCGCAACCGTGGTGTTGGCGCATGCGATGGAAATGCGCGTGATCGCCGAGGGCGTGGAAACTCGGGAACAACTCGACTTCCTGCGCGATTTGCAATGCGAAGAGTACCAGGGCTATCTATTCAGCCGTCCGCTTCCCGAGCATGAGGCGCAACAATTCCTGATCCGCGAAAACAGAACGGCCTGAGGACCGTTCATGCGTCAAGCGGGCTTACCCCAGCCGCTCCAACAGCTTTTCGTGTATCCCGCCGAAACCGCCGTTGCTCATCACCAGTATCTGGTCGCCTGATTTCGCCGCAGCGGCGATGACATCGACCAATTCATTCAGGTCGTCTTTCACTACCGCTTTGTCGCCCAGCGGGGCGAGTGCGCCGCGCGCATCCCAGCCCAGGTTGCCGGCGTAGCAGAAAGTCAGGTCGGCCTCTTCGAGGCTGCCGGGCAGCGCGTCTTTCATCACGCCGAGTTTCATGGTGTTGGAACGCGGCTCCAGCACGGCGAGGATGCGCGCTTTGCCCACCTTGCGGCGCAACCCCGCGACGGTGGTGGCTATGGCGGTGGGGTGGTGCGCGAAGTCGTCGTACACGGTGATGCCGTTGACCGTGCCGCGCACTTCCATGCGGCGCTTCACGTTTTTGAATGCGGACAAAGCCGCCAAGCCTTGCGCGACGGGCACTCCGGCATGGCGTGCCGCAGCCAGCGCGGCCAGTGCGTTCATGCGGTTGTGTTCGCCCATCAGCTCCCATTGCAACGTGCCTTGCACCTTGCCATCGAAGTAAACATTGTCATCAGTGTCGATCTGCCAGCCGTTCCCCCACCCCAACCCTCCCCCGGAGGGAGAGGGAGTTGAAGCTGTGATACCAAAAAACTCCACCGGCGACCAGCAGCCGCGCTGGATGACGCGCGCCAGCGATTCTTCGCGCCCATTGCTCACCACCAACCCGTTGCCCGGCACGGTGCGCACCAGATGGTGGAACTGCGTCTCGATGGCGGCGAGGTCGGGGAAGATGTCGGCGTGGTCGAATTCGAGGTTGTTCAAAATCGCTGTGCGCGGATGGTAGTGCACGAACTTGGAGCGCTTGTCGAAGAACGCGGTATCGTATTCGTCGGCCTCGATCACGAAGAACGGCGACTCGGTGATGCGCGCGGAGATGCCGAAATTCTGCGGCACGCCGCCGATCAGGAAACCGGGATTCAATCCCGCGTGTTCCAGTATCCACGCCAGCATCGAAGTCGTCGTGGTCTTGCCGTGTGTACCCGCCACGCCCAGCACCCACTTGTCGCCAACAAGCGTTTGGCTACGACGTAACGCGCCTTGCGGCGCATGAGTCTCCGCCGAAACATCCCGCCCCCGCAGGATGTTTTCCGCCAGCCATTGCGGGCCGGAGGCATAAGGCAGATTGCGGTTGAGTATCTCTTCCATGAGCGGATTGCCGCGCGATACCACGTTGCCGATGACGAACACATCCGGCTTAAGTTCGAGCTGCTCCACGCCGAAACCTTCGATGAGCTCGATGCCCTGCGCTTCGAGCTGCGTGCTCATCGGCGGATAGACATTGGCGTCGCAGCCGGTGACGCGATAACCGGACTGTTTGGCGATGGCCGCGATGCCACCCATGAAGGTGCCGCAGATGCCGAGGATGTGGATGTGCATTTCTTGCTCCATTTCTACAACATCCTCTCCCCTTCCCCTCTCCCGCAAGCGGGAGAGGGTGCCCGACAGGGCGGGAGAGGGAAGGATTTAAACTCTAAAAATAAAATACACCGCGCCCATCATGCACAGCGCCGCGTACAGATAATCCATCTTCAGCGGTTGCCCCATGTACAGCACCGCGAACGGCACGAACACCGACAGGGTGATGACCTCCTGCAATATCTTCAGTTGCCCGATATCCATCGCGGTGTAGCCGATGCGGTTCGCCGGCACTTGCAGCAGATACTCGAACAGCGCGATGCCCCAGCTCACCAGCGCCGCCACATACCACGGCGAGGTCGCGAAGTTCTTGAGATGGCCGTACCACGCGAAGGTCATGAACAGGTTGGAGACGATGAGCATCAGCGCGGTCACCAGCAGCGGTTGCGAGATCATGCCCATGCGTATCCTCCAGTCCAATATCAACGGCGGCGAATGGTAATGGGATTTGGTACGCCGTGCCAGTTCCGCACATGGTTTGTGGCGCGAATTAAAGTAGAATCCCGTCGCCGAGACACTTTCCCGTAAAGAGCCGTGCCGCATATCCCGACCGATACATCTAGCGCTGAACGACATCCATGGCTGCTTGCCTTGGTGGTGGTGACGCTATTGTCCGGTTGCGCTGCATCCGGCAAAGCGAAAGTGGCCGAACCCGTTGCCCAGGCGACGGCTCCAACGTCCGTCCCGTTCAATGCCGAGCGACTGGATACCAAACTGAACGTACAGTTCGACTGGTGGAAGTTGCTGCAATCGCCGCCGCTCAACATGCTCATCGAGCAAGCGTTCAACGCCTATCCCACCGTTGCCAGCGCACAAGACACCCTGCTCAAGGCACAGCAGAGCGAACTCGTCCGTGCGGGATACTTCCGTGCGCCCGCCGGCGTGAGCGACGCGGCGAACGACAAGAGCAGACTGTTGCTCCCGCAAGCAGCCGGCGATCCGATGGATGCCCAGTTCATCGGGAATTCATATTACGGCTTGCATGCGCATCGCTATACGGTCGGCTACCTGCCCGAAATGTTGCGCATACCGGAACAGCCAGTCTTCAAAGCCGACGCAGAGCGGCAACGCCTGCAATTGGATGCGACCTACCGCACATTGGCGGACAACCTCATCGCCTGTGCCGTGCAAGAGGCATCGCTGCACGCGCAGATGGCACTCGTCAGAAAGATCGTCGCCATCGACCAGAGCCTGCTATCCATCTTGCGCAAGCGCCAAAAGGCCGGGCTGGTCGCACAAGAGATCGTGACACTGCAACAGGCATCGGCCGCCAGTTCCGAACAGGCGTTGCAGCGCGTCAAACAGCGCTTCGAGCAGACGCGCGAACTGCTGCGGCTTTTGCTGGGTGTTCCGCCCGGCGCAGAATTGCCCGAGACATTCGAGCTGGCAGCGCTGCAGCTCACCGAAGAATTGCCGCTGGAATTACCCGTGTCACTCATCGAACAGCGTCCCGATGTGCGCGCATCTCAGACGACGGGAGAAAGCCATGAAAGCACCGCGAGCGCGGCGTTGAAAAACATCGAAGAGACTCTGTTCTCCATCCACAACGACGGCATCGCGCTCAAAGCCGCGCTCGTTGCGGAGCAGGAAAATGTGACCGAGCTAGAAATGACGCGCAAACAGTATGCGGCGAAACAAGAGGACTATCTGGATGTGCTGGTTGCCGAGCAAAGCGCGCAACTCTCCGCGTTGCGCTCGGTGCAGGCGCACACCCAACATCTCGGCAATGCCGTCGCGCTCTACCATGCGCTGGGTGGTGGGTGGTGGAACGAGGCTGTTGCTTTGGAAGTGGCGGGCGAATTAACAACACGTTGAAATACCAAGAGCTGCAAGGGGTGTTGATCGGAGTCAGATTGTATCGGTCGAAGAGCTTCGTCCGATATCAAACCCACATCGCTATTTGTCCCAGACCCCCCCATCGAATTCAAAGGCTAAATTCGCAGTGCTTAGCACCCCAACTATTTCAGGCGGTTGGCGAAACTTCAGAGTCTCAGGATCGACAAGATCGAAGACCGAGCTATCTAAGACCGTTTTTCCAACGATACTCACCTCTTTTATTTCACCATATAAGTTAGCTGCGGTGACAGATGCTTTCACATGGAACTCGTCAGCATGAGGGTCTACCCAACCGATCATGCGGTACTCATAGTCGTATCCATGTCTAAAATCAGCGCAAGAGATTTGAATTTCAGTGGAACGTCTTGGTACATCCCGCACGACGAACTCATGTTTCCCAAGTTGCACGTCTGGCTGATATCGGTGGTGTAAAAGAGGCGGAGAGAAAAGCGGATTTCGAACGCTAGGAGCACTTGGCCCTACGGGAGAGGCTATGACGTAGCGGTCATTGAGCCAGCCGCCTTTTGTGGACAGATGAATCAGCAACGACTCCGCAGGAACCTGCCCAACATTCTCGATACGAAAGACGATTTCTATGTGGCCAAAATTGAGTTCCAATTTGCGTTCGTATTCGCGCATGAACTGCGGAATGACTTTCTCCTTCCATCGTTTGTAACGATCGGAAAGCGTGTGGTCATACTGGTTTAGTAGGTCGTAGTTACCGGTAAAATCCCGTTTTTGTTCCGGCATTGGGTGTAGCCGAATGATCGTGTCTTGGATTTCTTTTCGTTCCTGAGAAGATAGGTCGTGAATGCGATGCACCGAGACAGTATCCTTGCTGGCTCTAAACGAAAGTGCCAGCTTTGGTTGTCGGCTCTTTATCGCGTCAATTTCACGCTTTAGAGAGTCAGCCCGCTTTTCAGCCTCAGATTTCTCCTTGGGGCGTAACCAGTTTTCGCCTATATGAAAGATGTTTAGCCCGTGTTGCCGAGCCAAATTTAGCGGGCGAATATCGTGGCTCACAATTACCCGGCTTTCCTGTGAAGGACCTCGTGCGGTTAATGCCTGCGCGACAACCCTTGAGTCCGGCTCATCTGAGTCAAGATTGGGGTATTGCTCCCAAGCAACTCTATCGCAATCGGCGAGAGCCAACTCAACCTGTGGGGTTGGGGATTGCCTAATGACCACGGTAGCTTGTTTGCCGAGCAATGGGCGCATACTGCGATTAAAGCGCCTTGCGTGATCGCCAAGGCGTGGGTGATTCTTCTTTGAGTCCACTTCCTGGAGTACTGTAGGGGTGATTAGTACAAGGATGGAGCCGGTGTTATGAACTTCGCGCCAAGGGAGTTGTTCTAGCGCGAGGCATTCAAGCACCACGTTAGAGTCGATGAAGACCACTACCGAGAATTTATTCCAATCAACATTCATTGAATCAGTTTGTCATAAAACGCAGACTGGTTGTGCAAATTTTTGCTGTACTTTTGTGCTCCAAAACTCACGGCTACGTCTCTTCCGTCACCATCTTGATCGCCCCGCACGGGCATTCTTCCACGCATAGCCCGCAACCTTTGCAGTAGTCGTATTTGAACTCGAAGCGTTTGCCGGGGCCGAGTTTTATCACGGCGTTGTCGGGGCACACACCATAGCAGTTGTCGCACTCGAAGCAGTTGCCGCAGGAGAGGCAGCGCCGCGCTTCGAACAGGGCCGTGGTCTCGTCCAGTCCGCCTTGCACCTCTTCGAACGTGGATTGACGGCGGATGATGTCCAGCACGGGGCGCACGGTCTTGTGCGCATCGGAGTAGTACCAGGTGTTGATGTTCTTGAACTCAGCCAGTTCGTGTTTGGGGACGGGTTCGTAAGTCGTGCCACGTAGCCATGCGTCGATGTTGCGCGCGGCTTTTTTGCCGTGACCCACGGCCACCGTCACGGTGCGTTCCGACGGCACCATGTCGCCGCCCGCGAAGATGCCCGCATGTCCGGTCATCATGTTGGGCGACACTTGCACGGTGCCGCCCTTGATCTCCAATCCGGGTACGCCGTCCAGCAACGACAGATCGACATCCTGCCCCAGCGCGAGCACCACGGAATCCGCTTCCAGTGTCTCGAACTCGCCGGTGGGTTGCGGGAAGCCCTTGTCATCCAGCGCCATCTTTTCGATGGTGATGCTGCTGTCACCCGCCTGCTTGATGGTGGAGAGCCACTTGATCATCACGCCTTCCTGCAACGCCTCTTCGATCTCGAAATCGTGCGCGGGCGCTTTGTCGCGTGTGCGGCGGTAGACGATGATGGGCTCGGCGCCCATGCGTTTGACGGTGCGCGCCACATCCACTGCGGTGTTGCCGCCGCCGTACACCACCACCTTGCGCCCCAGCATCGGCTTGTCTTCGCCTTCCATCGAGCGCAGTACCGACACCGCATCCACGATGTGCGCCGCATCTCCGGCGGGGATCATGGCGCGCTTGCCGATGTGCGCGCCGACCGCGAGGAACGCGGCATCGAAGCCGCCGTCCTTCATGCTCTGCTCGATATGTGCGACCTTGGTGTTCAGCTTGAGCGTCACGCCCAGATCGAGGATGCGCTGCACCTCGACGTCCAGCACCTCGCGCGGCAAGCGATACTTGGGGATGCCGAAGCGCATCATGCCGCCCGCGAGCGGGCCGGCTTCCTGTATCTCGACCTTGTGCCCCATGCGCGCCAAGTGATACGCGGCAGACAGACCCGAAGGCCCCGCGCCCACGACCAGGACTTTTTTACCGGAGGAGGTGGCGGGTGCGCCGAACTTCCAGCCGCGCTTGATGGCCTCGTCGCCGAGGAAGCGCTCCACCGAGTTGATGCCGACGGATGAGTCGAGCAGGCCGCGATTGCAGGCGCTCTCGCAGGGGTGATAACACACGCGCCCCATCACGGCGGGCAGCGGGTTATTCTCCACCAGCACGCGCCACGCTTGTTCGTAATCGCCGGACTCGGCATGAAACAACCAGCCCTGGATGTTCTCGCCCGCAGGGCAGGCGTCGTTGCACGGCGGCAGACGATCGAGATACACCGGACGCGAAGTGCGCCAACTGCCAGTGAGGTTGTTCAGCGATGTGCCGGGCTTCAATGTGATGGCAAAAGGTTTGTTGGACATCTTAATTGCCCCCGTCGTCCAGCAAGCCATACTTGCGGATGTTGCGGTCGGCGATGGCTTGCAGCCGTGCGACCATATCGGGATGCGCGTGCTTGCCGAACAGGTGCGCGAAACGTTTCTGCGGTTTCAAATAGTCCTCCACCGGGGTCTTGTTGCGTATCTTCAATACACCCGTCACTTCGCCATACCCGGCCTCGAACACCGGGAACATGCCGGTCTCTTTGGCGAGCCGCGCCATGCGGATGGTGTCGTGCGGGGCGGTGCCCCAGCCCAGCGGGCAAGGCACGAATATCTGGAGGTAGCGCGCACCGCGGATGTTCATCGCCTTGCGCACCTTGTATTCGAGGTCGCGCAGATCGGCCACCGTCGCCGTAGCGACGTAGGGGATGCCGTGCGCCATGGCGATCTCGGGCACGTTCTTGCCCTGGCCGAACACGTTGCCCGGCTCGGGGCCGACCGGCATGGTGGTCGCGGTACGCGCTGCCGGGGGCGTAGCCGATGAGCGCTGCACGCCAGTGTTCATGTAGGCCTCGTTGTCGTAGCAGATGTAGAGCACATCGTCGTTGCGCTCGAACATGCCGGAGAGACAGCCGAAGCCGATGTCGGTGGTGCCGCCGTCGCCGCCTTGCGCGACGATGCGCGCGTCATGTTTGCCTTTCACTTTCATCGCTGCCGCAACGCCGGTGGCGACCGCCGGAGCATTGCCGAACAGCGAATGTATCCACGGCACTTGCCATGACGATTCGGGATACGGCGTGGAGAACACTTCGAGACAGCCGGTGGCGTTCACCGCGATCAGCTGCCCGTTGCTCTCGGCCATCGCCGCGTCGATGGCGTAACGCGCGCCGAGTGCTTCGCCGCAGCCCTGGCAGGCACGGTGGCCGGAATTGATCGAGTTGCTGCGCATCTCGCCCGCTTGCACGCTGCGCTCATCGGGCGCGAGCAGACGGTTGCCGACGGTGTAGGTGCCGGTCTGGTAGAATTTGACGGTTTGGTATCCCATGGTGATCTCTCCTTTTCCCTCTCTCCTAACTCTCTCCCGATGCCCTCCCCTCAATCCTCTCCCGCAGAATCCCCCTCTCTCTAACTCTCTCCCGCAAGCGGGAGAAAGGACAAACGAGAAAGGCAATCTTGAATCCTCGGAGGAGGAGGCGAACGAGAAGCGGGTCAAGCAGGCAATCCGCGAAGCGGATGCTCGTAAAAGCAATCTTCAATCCCTGCGGGCGAGAGGGCCTTAGTCTCGCTGTGCGAGAAATATTTAACCGAACTTCGCCGAAGTGGACATGCCTTTATCGTGCAGGATGTTCTCGGCGATGGGGCCGGAGTGGCGGTTCTGCCGCTCGCGCTCCAATTGTTTGTTGACCACGCCCCAATCCAGATCGACGAAGGTGACAGGTTGCAGCGCCTCTTGCTCCGCGTCGAGAAACAGCTTGTGCAGCGATGCCTTGGGGATGGGGCGGCCTCCGAGTCCCGCGATGGCGGTGAAGCCTTTGATGCCCGTTCCGGTCACCGCCATGCGCACGTCGGTAGCGACGATGCCGCCCATGCCCACCGCAAGGCTTTTTTCCAGCACCACAAAACGTTTGCAATGCACCAGCACTTCGCGCACCTGCGCCAGCGGAAAGGGACGGTAGCTCACGATGCCGAGCACGCCGATCTTGTGACCCTGCGCGCGCATGTCGTCCACCACATCCTTGACGGTGCCGAGCACCGAACCCATCGCCACGATGATGGTTTCGGCGCCGTCGGTGCGGTAGGTACGCACCAGACCGCCGCTGTCGCGCCCGAATACTTTTTTGAACTCTGCCGACAACTGCGGAATGAGTTCCAGTGCCTGCATCTGCTTCGCGTGCGCCAGATACTTCACTTCCATGAATGCTTCGGGGCCGACCATCGCGCCGATGGAGATGGGCTCTGCCGGGTCGAGCATCTGGCGCGGATCGAACGGCGGCAGATAGGCATCCACCTGTTCCTGCGAGGGGATGTCCACGCGCTCGAAGGCGTGGGTGAGGATGAAGCCGTCCATGCATACCATGATGGGCATGGAGAGTTCTTCCGCGAGACGGAACGCCTGGATGTGCAGATCGACCGCTTCCTGATTGGTCTCGGCGAACAACTGCATCCAGCCGGAATCGCGCTGCGAGAGCGAGTCGGAGTGGTCGTTCCAGATGTTGATCGGCGCGCCGATGGCGCGGTTGGCCACCGTCATCACGATGGGCAGACCCAAGCCGGAAGCGTTGTACACCGCCTCCACCATGAACAGCAGCCCCTGCGATGCCGTGGCGGTGTATGAGCGCGCACCCGCAGCGGAGGAGCCAATAGCCACCGACATCGCGGCGAACTCGCTCTCCACGTTGATGAATTCGCACTTGGTCAACTCGCCCGATTTCACCATCTCGCCCAGCGCCTCGACGATGTGCGTCTGCGGCGAGATCGGATAGGCGCAGATCACCTCGGGGCGGCACAGCGCCACGGCCTCGGCAACGGCTTTGGAGCCTTCGGTCTGTTTAAGCATGGGCGCCCCCTTTACTTGCCTTGTGTGACCCATCCCCCCTCCAACTCCCCCCTTGAAGGGGGGAGCTTCTGCTCCCTCCCCTTCAAGGGGAGGGCTGGGGTGGGGATGGGTTGCATTTTTTCTTTCACCAGTGCATAGGCTTCCGTCGCTGCGGCGATGTTGCCCTCGGCCACTTTGCCGGAAAACTTTTCGTTGATCGCCTTGATGACCGACTCCAGTCTGATGAGGCCGGACAGCGCGGCGAAGCCCGCCAGCAACGGTACATTGGGAATGGGGCGGCCGACATGTTTAAGACCCAGCTCGGTCGCGGGTAAAGTGCAGAAGCGTTCCGCCTTGCGGTCTTTGAGAATGTCGCCCAGGCCGAGCGATTCGAAAGTGTGATGCGTGTTGAGCAGCACGTAGCCGTCCTGCTTCAATCCGGCGAACACGTCGATCTGGTGCAGCAGGGTAGGGTCCTGGATGATAAGCGCGTCCGGCTGCATGATGGGCTCGCGCAGGCGGATATCTTTGTCGTCGATGCGGCAGAACGCCACCACCGGGGCCCCCGTGCGCTCCGAACCGAAACTGGGGAAAGCCTGCGCGTGGCACCCTTCCTCGAACGCCGCGACCGACAGCATCTCGGTGGCGGTGACCACCCCCTGACCGCCGCGGCCATGAACCCGTATCTGGAACATCTGCTCCCCCTCGTTATTTTTGTCTTCGTCACTGAATTCTACGCCAGCTCGGTGCGGAAAAATTACTTCACAGCAAGCAACTCCACATCGAACACCAGCGTCGCATTCGGCGGGATCACCTTGCCCGCGCCGCGCTTGCCGTAGCCCATCGCGGGCGGGATAACCAGTGTGCGTTGACCGCCCACCTTCATGCCTTGCACGCCTTCGTCCCAGCCCTTGATGACGCGACCCATGCCGAGCGGGAAATCGAACGGTTCGTGGCGGTCGCGCGAACTATCGAACTTCGTGCCCTTGTTGTTCTCTGCATTCTTGTCGAACAACCAGCCGGTGTAATGCACGGTCACATATTGTCCGGCCTGGGCTTCTTCGCCTTCCCCCAGCTTGGTATCGGTGATGTCGGTCTTGATGACCTTGAGCAGTTTCACGTCGAACACCAATGTCGCATTCGGCGGGATATCATCGCCCGCACCGCTTTCACCATAACCCATATCCGACGGGATGATGAGCGTACGGTGTCCGCCTTCCTTCATCCCTTGCACCCCTTCGTCCCAACCCTGGATCACATGCCCCGCCCCGAGCGGAAAGTCAAAAGGGTCGTTGCGGTCGAGCGAACTGTCGAACTTCGCGCCCTTGTTGTCCGGTGCGCTCTCTTCATACAGCCAGCCGGTGTAATGCACGATGACGATCTGTCCGGCTTGTGCTTCGGCACCTTCGCCTAGTTTGGTGTCGGTTTTGATGAGGTCTGTCATGTTTTTCTCTGTCTCTGATTTTGGAAAATGGTCATTTGGTTTTCTTTGTGGCTCGCACCGAAGAAAATTTCACTTTATATTAGGGCTGGATGTTGCCATAAGCCGACAGCCGATGCAGCCCAATATGCATTCGCAAAAAAGTTCGCGTTACAATCCGCCCCCCGATCAAATTTTGAAAGCAATTAGATGCGCACCCTTTCCCGCCAAGACTACAAGACGCTTGTGCTCTCCGCCCTCGGCGGGGCGCTGGAGTTTTACGATTTCATCATCTTCGTTTTCTTCGCGGTGGTGATCGGGCAGTTGTTCTTTCCGCCCGATATGCCGGACTGGCTGCGGCAGGTGCAGACCTTCGGCATTTTTGCGGCGGGGTATCTGGCGCGTCCGCTGGGCGGGATCGTGATGGCGCATTTCGGCGATCTGCTGGGGCGCAAGCGCATGTTCATGTTGAGCATCTTTTTGATGTCGGTCCCGACGCTGGCGATCGGTCTGTTGCCGATCTATTCGAGCATCGGCATCTGGGCACCGCTGTTGCTGCTGGGCTTGCGCGTGTTGCAGGGCGCGGCCATCGGCGGCGAGGTGCCGGGGGCGTGGGTGTTCGTGTCGGAGCATGTGCCGCCGCGGCATGTGGGTTTCGCCTGCGGCACGCTCACGGCGGGGCTGACCGGCGGCATCTTGCTGGGCTCGCTGGTGGCGATGGCTATCAATAAGATGTACACGCCCGCAGAGGTGCTGGCGGAAGGTTGGCGCGTTCCTTTCATCATCGGCGGGGTGTTCGGCCTGGTGTCGGTGTGGTTGCGCCAGTGGCTGCACGAGACGCCGGTGTTCAAGGAGATGCAGGCCAAGCAGGAACTGGCGAACGAGCTGCCCTTGCGCAAGGTGGTGCGCGAGCATCGCCCGGCGGTGATCCTCACGATGCTGATGACGTGGCTGTTGTCCGCCGCCATCGTGGTGATGATTCTGATGACGCCGACACTGGTGCAGAAGCTTTACGCCATCCCCGCTGCCGTTGCTTTGCAGGCGAACAGTCTCGCGACGGTGTTCCTGAGTATCGGTTGCATCCTGTTCGGCGCGGCGGCGGATCGCTTCGGTGCGGGCAAGGTGTTGATGGCGGGATGCGCGATGCTGGGGGTGACGTCGGTGTTGTTTTATCAGCAGATGGCAATCATGCCGGAGAATATCAATACCCTGTATGCCTTGTGCGGATTCTTTGTCGGCGTGATCGGTGTGATTCCCGGCATGGCCGTCCAAGCCTTTCCGCCTGCAGTGCGTTTTTCCGGTCTGTCGTTTTCGTATAATGTAGCTTACGCGGTATTCGGTGGCCTGACCCCCGTGCTGGTAAGCCTGTTGCTGCCGTTGGACAAGCTGGCTCCGGCACATTATGTGGCAGTGTTGAGCGTGCTGGGCATCTCTATCGGGCTGTATTCTTGGCGGAAAGGTAAAGCGCGCATCGAGGGGGTAATCCTCTAACTGGGTTTATGCGACAATACGCGAATCGATAAGAGCGTGGTTAACACGCCTTCGCTTTTTAATGCACTACGAATGCTCAGGATAGTCAGTGTCTCTAAAAAATATCAATCAACTGCTCGCGGCAGATATGGCCGCCGTGGATCAGGTCATACGCTCCCGTTTGCACTCCGAGGTGGCGCTGGTCAGCCAAGTCGGCGAATACATCATCAATAGCGGGGGCAAACGTTTGCGCCCGGCACTGGTTATTTTGTCGGCACAGGCTTTCGGTTACCAAGGCAAGCGCCATCACGACCTTGCTGCCGTGGTCGAATTCATTCACACCGCAACCTTGCTGCATGACGACGTAGTGGACGAGTCCGAATTGCGCCGTGGGCGCGAAACTGCAAACGCCATGTTTGGCAATGCCGCCAGCGTGCTGGTCGGCGATTTCTTGTATTCGCGTGCTTTCCAAATGATGGTGGAAGCCAACGATATGCGCGTGATGATAACGCTGGCTGATGCCACCAACGTTATCGCCGAGGGCGAAGTGCTGCAATTGCTCAACTGCAATAATGCCGATGTGGATGCGGACAATTATCTGGGCGTGATCCATCGCAAAACCGCCAAATTATTCGAGGCGGCCATGCGCCTCGGCGCCATTCTCGGCAAGCAGGACACAGCCACCGAAGAGGCCGCCGCGCGTTATGGCATGCATTTGGGAACGGCATTCCAACTGGTGGACGATGTGCTGGATTATTCCGGCGATGCGCAAGAAATCGGCAAAAATCTTGGCGGCGACTTGGCCGAAGGCAAACCGACTTTACCCCTCATCTACGCCATGCAACACGGCACGCCGGCGCAAGCAGCGGTAATTCGCGCGGCTATCGAGCAAGGCGATATCCATCGTTTCGCTGAAGTGTTGCAGATCGTGCAGCAGACCGGTGCATTGAACTACACGCGGCATCAAGCACAACGCGAAGCAGACTTGGCCCACGCACAACTCTCCATAATGCCGGATACTCAATACAAACATTCTTTGTTAAAATTGACTGAGCTTGCCGCTTCGCGGCAAGCTTAGTTTTTAAGGCTTGCCGCCTTATCCGGAGTGTAGCTCAGCCTGGTAGAGCACTGCGTTCGGGACGCAGGGGCCGGAGGTTCGAATCCTCTCACTCCGACCAATTGATTGGTCTTTCTTTGACTACCCCAGCAGCAGAATTGCCCCAATGCCGGCATATTGACCGTTTGGGTAATGACGCGTAATTTGCTCTCCGTAGTACATGACGTTACTTTTCAGGATTTGTACTTCGCAAAACCTCTTCCAAAGATTGGTTTATTGGTGTTTCGAAATGAACAAACCCCAAATAGGATTGCTTGTCGCGATCATTGGAATCACCTTTTCCACCGCCGTATTTGCAGACGCGTCTGCAACCTATTTTGGTGTTGACGTGGCTTCTTTTTCCAAAAACATACCCGGTCCGGCAACCGGAACTGTTACCCGGCAAGTCGGCTCAGGCTATCGTCTTTTATGGGGCAACAAAATCAGCAAAATATTTGCCGTAGAGGCGGAAGCCGTAGATTTTGGAAAAAAGTCCAACTTTTCCACCGTGGGCGTTACATTTGCGGGAATAGGAATGTCAGGCGTTGCAATAGTGCCGCTGAAAAATGATTTTTCCATATATCTGAAAATGGGCATCGCCACTACAAGCGCCTCTGATGCGACGACATCAAATTCGACCTGGTTCCCGTATAAAATAGCCCCAACATTTGGGATAGGCCTGCAATTTGAAGTAAATCCCGATATTGCCTTCCGCGTTTCTGCCAATACTTACTTTGTATCTTCAAAGACGCCGGGATTGTCCGGTAATAACAACACCAACGTAGACTCGGTGGGGATGCTTTTCAGGTTTTAAGCCTGGCAGTTTGCAGGTGTAGAACTTTAAACGCCATGCGAATATATTCCCAGTGACTATGAAACAAAAAAGACCTGCATCTCTACAAGCCTTATGAATACTGGTGGCTCGGGGCGGAATCGAACCACCGACACAAGGATTTTCAATCCTCTGCTCTACCGACTGAGCTACCGAGCCCTCTTTACGAAGGGGCGCATTATAGCGACTATCATTGTTTAAGCAAACTACGATATTTATCCAGATAATCCATTGGGCTCAAAACCCCCTCCAACTCCCCCTTGCACCCGCAAGGGGTACGCCGGTGGGTACCCCGCTGCTTCTCAGCGAC
Source organism: Gallionellaceae bacterium (assembly GCA_004297065.1). Lineage (GTDB taxonomy): Bacteria > Pseudomonadota > Gammaproteobacteria > Burkholderiales > Gallionellaceae > PALSA-1006. The sequence continues at coordinate 999 of SCUU01000125.1, read as the reverse complement.
CCTTCCGCAGTCAGGGGGAGAGCAGGTTCGGCTCCTCCACTGACAAGGGGAGGTTGGGAGGGGTTAGGTTCTAATGGACATACATGGACGCCCACTGTTTTGCCAGGCGTTCAATTCCTGATTTTGAGAGTAGGTAAAGATTGCAGCCATACATTCGGACTTTATGTGAAGCACATTGCTTCTGTCCCTGATGGAATACGCTGGTCGAGGCTCTATCAATCCGACGCAGCTGATGTGCAATGTCCATTACGAGCTTACCCAACAGGGTTTGTTTACCGCCGCTGGAGTGTTGCTTGGGTACCAGCCCCAGCCATGCGGCCAAATGCCTACCGCTCTTGAATTCCGTCGCGTTCCCCACCGTTGCCACAACCGCGCTCGCGGTGATCGGGCCGATGCCGGGAATTGCTTCCAGTTTGAGACTGGCCTCGTTATTTGCATGCCACAGTTTGATTTGCAATTCCAGCCGCCCACCTGCCTGTCCATTTCCTTGAGATTGTCGTTCAGTCTCTCCAACAGCTTGCGCATTGTTCCCGGCAAGCCATTCTCGCCATCCTCCAGAATATCCGGCATTCGTTTGGCAATCGACTTGACGCCTTGCGGGATAACGATGCCAAATTCCGAGAGCAATCCCCGTATCTGGTTTGCCTGCGCTGTTCTGGCCTTTACAAATCCTTGTCTTGCCCGGTGTACGGACAGAATCGCTTGTTGCTCGATGTTCTTGATCGGTACGAAGCGCATGTTGGGACGCCCTACCGCTTCGCAGATGGCCTCTGCATCCGCCATGTCGTTCTTGTTCGTCTTTACGTATGGCTTGACGAACTGCGGTGCCATCAGCTTCACCGTGTGCCCGTATTCGCTCAGTTTCCTTGCCCAGTAATGCACCAAAGGTAGGCAATCCGCATCCAGCCTGCGGCTGGGCGGAATTGACACCGCGCTGCCGCAAGCTTCCATTCCAATCAGGCACGGCTCCAAATTGGCGAAGAACTTTGCCATCTCGCC
>SCUU01000326.1 GCA_004297065.1 Gallionellaceae bacterium | reverse complement strand
CCCGCAATGGATAGGCAGCGGCGGATGGGCTCAGTGGAGATAATGTCTTTGGCGCCACACATCAGGTCGTTATGCAGCGTGCCGCGCTCGTCGATGTTGTACTTCAGGACGAGTTTTTGCAGGACGCCGAAATAAATCATGGCAAAAAAGTCATTCACCAAAGGCGCTTTCCATTTTTTCAATAAGGTCTTTTCGAAATTCAGGTAGAGGTCCATCAACTCTCCGGCGTTTTTTGTGTGGAATTCAATGGCGCTGTAGGAATCAATCGTAGCATTAAAGTCGCGCACAAAGTCTTCGCGCATCTTAGGAAGGCCGCGCAGGTTCTTCAAAAGAATGCGCACCATGTTCAGAACACGGAGGCGTTCTCTGAACCTGCTTCGTTTGGGAAGATCCTTTAATTCAAAGCGCTCTTTCACGCCCATCATTTTCTCCATGAAAGTCGCGTTGATGGAATAGCCCGGAAGCAGCGCCAGTGCTTTGTACCAGCTTAACAAATTATAGTACACCCGTCCGTTGATCAGCCCGAGCATATTGGCAAAGGTTTCTTTATTTTCATCCACTTCTTCTTCCGAGACGCCCATGAGCTGTACAAACTGTCTATATACCGCTTCATACACTTTAATGATAAAGGAAAAGGTCAGAGGAGTCGTTACACCCGGATATGACTCGATGATATTACTATTGTCCCAAATGATGTATTCACCCGAACTGTCGGCTAGCTGCTGTGTTGTGGTGACAGGTCGTGTTTGCAGGAGGTACAGGGCATCGCCTTTAAAGGCAAACTCAATGTCCTGGTAAGTGCCCTGGTTCAGAAACAACGTATCGAGTACGGCGCTTAATTGTTGCAACTGTGTGTCGTTCAAACAGGACTTCTTCTGAAGCTCAGGCAAAACCTCTGTTTGGCACGTGCCACCCTTTGCATTTTGTTTTATCTGATGCGTTTTTTGTGCAAGGGTGTTGCTGATCTCTTTTCCATGAATGGTAAAGGTATCGGCATTGAGCTCACCGGAGACCAGTCCTTCGCCAAGTCCATAGACCGCACTGATCACTTTTTCTTTTCGGTTGCCCGTTACCGGGTTAATGCCAAAACCCACACCGGCTACATCGGCATCGATCATTTCCTGTATAATAACGGCAATGCCCTGTGAGGCACCTAAGGCGTGGCTTTCGCGGTAAGCGTGTACCCGCTCCGAATGGGCCGAGCGCCAGACCTGTTTTATTTTTTCAGGAAGCTCATCTTTG
>SCUU01000161.1 GCA_004297065.1 Gallionellaceae bacterium | reverse complement strand
TGTCGATCGGCCAGGACACGGATCTGGATGGGACGATCGACGCCACCTACCAGCCCCCCTTTCCGGTCTCGGGGGTTTGCGGCAACGGAGTGATCTCGTGTGATCCCGGAGAGTGGACCAACTGTACTACGCACAAATGGATCACCGACGCGGCGGGCCGGATCGATCTTCAACCCGCACCGATGACACAGCTCGGCGGCTGCTACTGCATCAACAATAGCTGCGGGGCTCCGCTCTCCTCGAATCTCTCTGTCGCCCTGAAGGATCTGGGTGGAGGAGTTGCCGGAGCGATTCAGTCCATCAACCCGAAGCATGCTGTGACCGATGTGAGAATCGAGGGATCTTCGATCAACTACTATGGGCAGAGCTCTTCCGCCTGCTCGACTGTCCCATCCGGCGGGGGTTCGACCACCCCCGAGGAATATTACGCCAACCCCGGAAACCTCAGCATCGACACGCAGGCTGAGGTGATGACCCAATCGGCGGACCCGGACAGCTACTACAGCATCATCACCGGTTCTCTGGCGGCTCAGAGAACCGCTTCCGATGTAAGAGCGTGCGCGATCGGAAGGGCGATCTCGATCACGCCGGCGACCTCCTTCTGCCAGAATCCCCCGCCGGCAGGTGCGATCGCTTCCCGGGAGGAGACCGTTTATCTGAAAGTTTACGCGGGATCGGATCGATCCAATAACGACTGCCGCTGTTCCAATGTGACCGGTTACTGCACGCCCCCCCCGGCCGCCGTCTTCGGGATGGTCCCGGAAGGAGCGGTCTATATTGGGACTTCCGCCGAAAATTTCCGCGACCGATCGAGGAGGCGGGGCCGGGACCGCTGCACCTACGACATTTATGACTATTACTCCCTCTGTACTCGGACCAGCGATGTCCTGATCGAATCGGTCACGGATGCCTGCAGCGGCGTCGATGCCGATCCGAAGTGCCGGTTGAGAGATGAGGCGGCCGATTCCGTCGACACCTATGTAAACTACCAGCCGACGGGTCTCACCCCGCTTCCCTCCTGCCGAAGTTTCACCGGGGAGGTGCAGACCCACTCGATCTGCCGCGACTTCTGGGAAAAGCAGAGGACCTATCTCTGTGAAACGGGGGAGAACTTCGACTTCTCCGACATTCAGAGGCGGATGGAAGCCATCACCGGCAGCGTGACCGACAACACGACCTCCCTCTACTACCGGGATTTAAGAAGAGATGAGTCGGGAAACCTGATCAGCGAGGAGCAAAACATCAGCCTTCCCTCGAGGGAGAATCTCCCCGGCTGCCAGAGGGCGTGCAAGACAAAGAAGCCTTACGCCGATACGGAGGCGGGGATTTCGGGGAACACCTCGCAGTTTCGGACCGAAACCGCAAGCGTCGAGTTCTTCGTCAAGAGCTGCACCGCCGAGAGTATCTGTCCGCTCGACCCGGGGGAGGAGGTTGTGAAGGACTGCCAGTGTATCAACGATTTTCAGGAAGCCGCTTCCATGATGGAGGTGTTGAAATCGGCTGGAAGGGATCTCACCTGCGAGGGGCCGGTCGCCCCCGACACCGGGATCTGCCTGGGGGTGGTCTCCATCTTCAGGGGAGAAGGAGAGTCCTGCCGCAGAAGCGTCGGGGGGGATGCGACCCGAAACTGCTGCACCCTGGATGAGGCGCTGCTTTCCTGCAATGCGCAGGAAGAGGCGCTGCAGAGCCAGAGAAGGGATGGGCTCTGTCACGAGGTCGGGACCTACTGCTCCCGGTGCGCCTTCGGAAACGAGCCGGGCTGCTCGGGGCCCGGGAACTTCTGTGTGGAGCGATCGACCGCTTTCTGCTGTTTCGGCTCAAAGCTCTCCCGCATCGTCCAGGAGCAGGGGCGGATCCAGCTTCAGAGTTTTGTCCCGGACGGTCTCTGGGATCTCGACTCGGGAGAGGGAGTGGCGCCCAACTGCGCCGGCTACTCCCCGGAGCAGCTTCAGATGGTCGATTTCTCCCGGATCGATCTCTCGGAATATTTCGGGGACATTCAGACCAGAGCGCAGGATCAAATCGAGCAGCGGATGGGAGATCAGATCGATGAATTCTATCGAAACACGCGGCCATAGCAGGACTCCCTGGGGAGTGAGCCTGATCGTTTCGCTGGCGATCTGTGCGATCGCCTCCGCCGGGGCGCCCTCCGCGGGATCGGCCGGGAATCCCGGCACGGTCGGCGCGGTCTATCCGATCGCAGAGCCCGATGCGCTCTCGGAGATCGAGGAGCGGGCCCGGCGGATCGACTGGGAAAAGGTCATCGGCAGAAAGATTGTGGAGAAAAAGGTCTTCTCCTACCGGCCCGCGGGTCTGATCCCGCTCGCCCGGGCCAAGAAGGGGAGGAAGTATACCGTCGATCTCACCTACACCTTGAGCGAGGATATCCCGGACGGAAAGGGGGGGACTCTCTATCCCAAGGGATATGTCTTCAACCCGCTCGATTACGTGACCCTTCCGAACACGATCGTTGTGATCGACGGAGCGGACACAGCACAGGTCGGCTGGTTTGCCTCATCCCCGCATTTCAACGATTTCAAAACGATCCTGCTCATCACCGACGGCTCCTACTCCGAGCTGTCGAGGAAACTGAATCGGCCGGTCTACTATGCCGATGCGGCGATCATCGACCGGTTTGATCTGGTGGCGGCTCCGGCCGTCGTCAGACAGAGGGGCCGGGTCATGGAGGTGAATGAAATTGCGATGTAGAGAGGTCCCCAGAAACGTGGGGCGAATCAGAGACCTTCTCAAGCTCGTCCTCATCGCGGTGTGTTTCTTTATCGGTCGCGCGGAGGCAGCTCCGGTGGGCGTGCCGCTCAATCCGGTGACCGACGTCTGCTGGAACTGCGTGTTCCCGATCCGGGTCGGAGGGGTCACCGTCATTCCGGGGGATGTTCCGGATACCCCGGATCTGTCCAGCCTGCCGGTCTGTGTCTGCCCGGCTCCCCCGCCTCTCTTTATCCGCCCCGGCGTTCCGGTCAGTTTCTGGGAGCCGGCGCGGTTCGTGGAGACGGTGAAGGACCCCTTCTACTTTCCCTCTCTGGGAGTCGGTTTTCCCAACCTGGTCGCGCCCGGATTCCTGGGGGGGGCCAACTCGGAGATCTCCTCCGGAAACCAGGTCGATACCTCCACCTTCGCCCAGGCGCACTGGTTCATCTTCCCGGCCTGGACGCTTTTGGAGCTTCTCACCGACTTCGCCTGCGTGGAGGCGGCCTCGTTCGACGTGACCTACCTCTCCGAGGTCGACCCGCTCTGGAACAACGACATCCTCTCTCTGATCATGACCCCGGAAGCGCTGCTGTTCGCCAATCCGGTCGCCCAGATGTCGTGTGTGGCGGACAGTGTCGCGGCCAACGCCGGCTTTCCGCTTTCCGCGCTCTACTGGTGCATGGGGAGCTGGGGGTCGGCCTATCCGCTCACGGGCCATGTCAACGAC
>SCUU01000168.1 GCA_004297065.1 Gallionellaceae bacterium | reverse complement strand
TGTTGGCTCGTCTATGCCGCGTGCGCGTCCCGCAGCCGGCGGGCCCTCACAGAGACGGAGGCCACGTGGCCCAACCAGACAGGCCAACGGGTGCCGCACCCCACGACACGCTGGGGGTTCCATGACGTTGTCGGGCTCCAGCTCCGCCGCCTGCCTGGGCAGTGGCCCTTGGTCCGCCATCGCACCGAGGAGCCCCAGCACCTCCTGCAGCTCCTTGGGAAACCGTATGAGCGCTTGTCTCGCTGCATCTTCCCCCGCATGGAAGAGCCCGTGCGGAATGTCGGATAGGGGCCTGGTGCGACCTCGGTTTCACCGTGGCCACGCTTATCGTAGCGCAGCACGCGATAGTGCGGCGTGCAGGCGTCCATCTGGGCATCCCACATGCGGTACGTCGTCGCCAAGGAGTTGCTCATGGTGATCCATGGCGTCGATGCTGGGCCGTCGATCCGGTAGTTGATGGTGATACCGTTGGTGGTAGGAACCTGAGCAGCGACACGGTCTCTCCCCTGAGGGCGCAGCGGCAGTTGAACTACGCGCTGCAACCGGATTCGTGCTCGTCGGGAGTGCCCGTCGGGAGCGCAGGTTGGATACGGCAACTACGCCCTATGGACCTGGTCATCTGGGACAGGACGCGCCGCCGTGCGTACCTACCTCACCGTCTCCAGCACCGGCCAGGCAAACCCCTGGCCGGCTGAGATGCTGTTGATGTGTACGGCTCCACGGGCTAGTCCGCGGCTGACGTGGCCGTTGCCGGGCGCATTTATGAGTTCGGGGACAGGTCCAAGTTGAACAAGGCATCACAGCGTCCGTTGACCCACGCGAGCCTGAGGTGCAAGAGATGGTTGAAACCGTCCTCACTCCAGCGCATCCCGACGCCCTTGAACCGTTGTTGGATGAGCCATGTGCACGCACTTGCGACCATCCCAGAGCCCAGCGGCACGCCCAGGGCCTTCTACGCCGCCTAGGCGATGTGCGCGCGGTGCCGCTCCAGATACGCCTACACCGTGCGCAGGGTGTCCCGGGCCGTGGCGGGCAAGCCCTCGACCTCCAAGGCGTCGGCCACGTCGGCCAGGCCGCCAGCGGGATGGCCAGGCCGCAGGCGGTGTCGGGCCCAGCCGCACCCCCGCCGCGCCTGGGTGGTGCGGCCATCGCGCCAGGCCGCCGCCCTCTTCCACCGCTGTTGCCCCGCATGGGAAAAGTCCAAGACCCCGCTGGCATAGGCCGTGCAGCGCTCCGCACACAGCCGCCCCAGGCCCCGCGCCCCCTCACGGCGCCAGACCCCCGCAGCGGCGTGCCTGAGGCCCTGGCGCCGTGCTGCGAGCCACCGCCGCCGTTGGAGCGCATCGCTCTCCCCCCAGACCGCCCCCAACCGGCGCGGCGGCACCCGGGTCACGCCCTGGCCGGCCCGGGTGCGATGGCAGCCCAAGCGGGCCAACACGCCCCCTTGGCCCTCGTGCCAGGCCGTTGTGCCCCTGGGGTGCCCGCCCTCGGGGCGCCACGGGACCATGCCCCCATCAGCGCCTCTGCGCAAGGGAGCCGCCGCCCACTCGGCGGCCAGGGGCTCCTCGGGGGGCCGGGGTCCCGGGGCCCCAGCCTGCAGCGGCGCCTGGAGGTGCTCCATGGCCCGCCGCCCCGCTGCCTGGACCCCGTCCCACACGGCCCGTGGACGGATCGTCACGCCCCTGGCCCAACCCAGCCGCGGGGCGGCGGTGGCACACGGCCCACAGACCGCCAAGGCACCGCCCAGGGGCTGGAGTGCACCGCGCGTCCGCGGCTGGGGGGGCCATCCCAGGGCGTCATCCCAGGGCGCCACCTGCGGGGTCTCGCACCCCTGGGGACACCGTCCGACCCGTCGCTGCCACCGGCGAGGGCCCAGGAGGCGGAGGACCTGGCGCTGCACCAAGCCTTTCCTGCGCATGCCGGCCCCCCACTGCGGGCCGCAGGGCCACGACGTCGGGCGCTGGGCGCGGGCGGCCAGCACCGCTTCGACCAGGTGGTTGGCGCGGATCCGCGCCAAGGACCAGGCCGCCAGGAGCAGCTCGGGGAGTGGGGGGGCCTCTTCTAGCGTGCAGCGCAAGCGTGGCACGCCAGGAGCAGCATCGCGTCTGCTGTCGCTGAGGCAGAGCATCGGGCCTCGGTCTCCTTGTGGCACAAGACAAGGGGGTTCCAAAAGCGTACCGTATGTCTGCTGCTATGCCAGCCCTCCCCCAACTGTAAACTACGCCCAGAAGGCACTCAATGAGCAGATTATGTCTCGCCCTTTTAGCGTGCCAGATGAGGCACAAGTCAATGCCTACCTCGACTGTTGTGTTTTGGCCGGTTCGAGACGAACGCTCATCTCGTCATGACCGGCTGTTGCTTGGCGAATAAAGTAGCAAAGATATCTACCGCCTGCTGCCCGCGCTGGAGTTGCTCGTGGGCATAGAGGATCAACGCCTCGATGAGTGCTTGGGCTTGCTGACGACACGCTTCCCCAATGGTTTTGAGGGGCGCGCTTCCTTTTGTCGGTGACGGGGGAAGACAATCCAGATGCAAGAACGCATACGCCACGTACACCAGACACCAATGTTTTTGAATGGCTTCAGCGTGACGCATGCGATACTCATCCAAGCCCAGATGGCCTTTACCGTCCTGATAAAAGGTTTCAATGGTATGATCACAAATGACAAATTCTGCTGCACCCGGTGGCGCCAGCTCCAGCTGTC
>SCUU01000325.1 GCA_004297065.1 Gallionellaceae bacterium | reverse complement strand
GAAAGAATTCTTGTGTGGTTTTTGCCCCATCCACCAGTTCCAATTTGTACAACCTTCATTCTAATACACTGCAGTCAACCAGTTGAAATATTTGTCATTTTTATTCATCACTACATCATTATACGCAGCTATCATACTTTTTGTTATTTTTCCCACTTTGCCAATTTTTTTATGATCAATCTGAATTATTGGGGTAATTTCTGCAGCAGTACCAGTAAGAAATACCTCATCTGCCAAGTATAGCTCATTTTTTGGAATTTTTTTGATGGTTGTCTTGTAACCCATGTCACGGGCCAATGTAATTATTGTATCCCTTGTAATTCCATTGAGTGCTGATGAGCTGATAGGTGGAGTAAGCAATTGTTCATCTCTTACAAGAAAGATATTTTCGCCTGGTGCCTCACTAACATTCCCTGCAAGATCCAAAAGTATTGCTTCATCAAACCCATTTCGTTTGCATTCCTGTGTTGCTAAAACTGAATTGAGATAGTTTCCACCCATCTTTGCTTGGGTAGGGGTTGTAGCATCGCTGAATTTTCGCCAAGAAGAAACGCAAGTAGTTATTCCATTTTTGTCGAACAAATCCCCAAAAAGTGCCGTATATATGGCAACATGAGTTGGCGACTTTTCATTTACATGAAGATTTATTCCATATTGGCCAACAAAATAAAATGGCCTAATATAGCAGGATTGTCTAATGCGGTTTTTTCTACACAGATTAACAATTGCATTTGATACCTGGTCATCAGAAAAATTAAGGGAAATAGAATAGAATTTTCCTGAACTTCTAAATCGCTTTAGATGATCAGCTAATCTGAAAATGTAAAGATTTTCAGAGTTCCAATAACCACGAATTCCCTCAAAGATTGAAGTTCCATAATGTATGGCATGTGTTGTTACAGGAACTTTTGCCTTTTCAGCTGTAACATATTTGCCATCAAACCAGATAAATTTTGAAATAGGAAATTTCACAAAAATTCTCAAAGGCACCTATAATTAATCTATTTTGACCACATACCTTCATTTGGAAATTTCATTCCCAAAATCTTAGTTGTTCTATCTTCTTCCATCGCATATTTCTCTAACACATTCCAGTTTTGTTCAATTATCTGTACTACCTGTTGTGGAACATCATCTTTCCAGCCTGTGTTTTTGCCAGTTGCTGCATCATACAACTTTTCTTTTACCGATGAGGCG
>SCUU01000124.1 GCA_004297065.1 Gallionellaceae bacterium | reverse complement strand
ATTGCAAAAACGAAGGCATATAAGCACCTGCTTCCAGTTGCACCGAGGGGTTTGGCTTGAAAATACTATTGTGCATCACCGCTGGCCCTCGAAATTGAGGTGAATTTCAACAAACTGATAATCGCACTATCGCTATCTGTTCGCTTACTTGGCTACCTCTGGTACAGCCACCTTCCAGCGAGACTTCATTTCCAACACCTTCGTCACCCCCAACCTCATCGCCACATTCCCGCCCAAGTATTCATTGCCCGCCACCCAGCCACGGGTTTTCCCTTCCAGCTCGCAGTACATCTCCCACCCGCTAGCGATGGGCATATCCAGACGGACCGACATCAAGCCGCCCAACTTGGCAGACGGGTCGCGGAACAATAAATTCTCGGGCTGCGTCCAGGCAAACACTCTGGGCGTGATATGCGCGGCTTTATTAAACAGGCTGATTGGGTAACGCGGCAGCGTCACCTCAATGCCGGGATGGGTTCCGGTATCGTTGTTATAGAAATGCACCGCGCCAAAAATGCCCAGGCCGTCGCGTTCTTTCATAAACACATTGGTTGCGATGTCGTAACCGAAGGGCGCCAGCTCGTGGCGCAATGTCGCGTTCCAAAACCAGTCGCCGGAGCCGGTCACGAATTGCCGCTTCCCGAATAAAAACGGATCCACCAGATTCAAGAACGAGAGATTGCGCTGCTTCTTAAGGTAATCCCGCTCCTCGGGGGCGAGATCAGAAAACTTGCGATAGCGGTTTATGCCCACACCCGACGGGTGTACCCCGCGCGCCGCGTAGGCCTCATTCGGGCGGAATAAATCATAAGTCCAGGCCGTGCAATCGAGCCCGGTAAAATCCCGCGCGGGGATGCTTGCGCCATCCAGCCGATTGGCATCATCGGTTTGCGTACCACTTATAGACCCCGATGCGCACATGCCCATATACATGATGTTACTTGCATAATTCAGGAAAATCGCCCCGCCCATGGCCGGGTAGTGATTGTTAAAAAACCCCTGCTTCTCGAACTCAAGGTTCTGCTCATATTGCGACTCGAACCCGGCGGAATGCAGGCGCACCATCTCATCGGGATGATCCCGCTTGAGCGCGATCAAATCCTCGTCGCGCACCTGATCGACATAAACGAGACTTGAAGATTTAAAATCATAGATACCGTTGTGGCTGCTCATCCCGCGCCGCCCGAGCACGGCGCGGTGCCACTCCTCATGCATCCACCCCTGCCCCAGCGGCAACGAACCCGACATCATGTCGAACAGGAATATCGGCAAACTTTGGTTGAGCCAATTGCCGGGGTCATTCACGCCCCCCTCGGCAACCAAATCCAGCCAAGAGTTATGCAGCAAATAGTAAAAATCATTACTCATTTGCATAGACTGGCGCATGCCGGGAAACGCCTTGCCGTTGTATGGAAGATCAAGCACGGGAAATTCGTAAACCCGTAATTCCGTATCGCCGCCGTCCGCTCCTGCCGCTTGCACGCATTGGGAAGAAAGCATCATCGCGACCAATACCGCCGCACAAATTCGACCAATCATATTTATGAAAACCTCCATAGCATTAACAATACGACCTCGCCCTGTAGCTTGCCTATTGATCCGTCCAAGTGAAGTTTGAAGTTCGAGACCTAAATCCCCTCCAACTCCCTAACCCCCCCATACCCCCCTTATCAGGGGGGGGCAAATCAGGGGGAGAGCCGAGCCTGCTCCTCCCCTGATAAGGGGAGGCTGGGAGGGGTTTCGGTGTATGAGTTTCTGAGTTCAAACATCATCTGGCCGGATCAATAGTTAGGGATACCACCTCAGCCCGACGTCCATACCATTGGCAATAAAATCCGGGTAGCCCGAAAAGATAAACTCATGGGTATAGCCGACCGACAAATAAAGATTTGGATTCACCTTATAGAGCAAATCAAAATCCCCATAAGGAGTAAGCCTGGTGCGATCAGGCATATTAGCCACACTCGTGGTCTGCCATCCCCAACCGAGCCCTAATGTAAAGATGTATCGAGAAGCCTCTGGAAAAATATATCCCATAGTGAGATTAATTGCTTTCATTTGCACATTTAATTGATTTCCATTGATATTGAATTGCTCCCTCTTATACTCGACCCCTATCGAATTCCACATATTAAGGTGGGTCGAAGGATCTGGGCTTTCCAGAAAATCTCCGCTAATCCCTATCCCTATTGTCCCAGAGGTGTTCGCGCTGCAAGTGCCGGGGCAATTTTCAATTCCGACATTGTTTCCCACCTTCCCCATAAGAAAGATCGGGTTGCCATTTTCTTGGGCGTAGCTGGTCGTGCAGCCCAGAGATAGCATGGTGACCAAAAACAGTAATTGCTTTTTCATGTTCGTTACCTCACTGAATTAAACTTTCAAGCTCAGCAATTCATCAACAACCTTCTCGAAATTATCCCGAGCCGCTCTTTCAAGCGCGATTAACTTCCTGTTGCCCGCGAACCACGAGTCAGACATATTGGCGCTGGCTTTACTGGACAACGTTTTTTTGTACACCACCTTACCGCTCGCTTTTTCAATCAACGCATATTCAACATCGAGTGCCGCAGTAAACTCAAACCCAAATTCGAATATCCTTTGCCCAGGAAAACGAATCTCCGTAACCTCCAAAGTGTATGCTGCCTTTCCGTTATCTTCCGCGAGTAGTCTAGCGCCGCGCAAAGACTCACTCAGCGCCTGTTTCAAAAGTCCTTTTGTGTCACCTTCCACTCGCCCCAGTTCCAGCGTCCCCTTAAACTGCTGCCCCTCTGCCACGCCAATAGCCCTGTCGGCTTTATTGGCCACCATATGGTCAACGCGCGCATAAGTAACGCATCCTGATAGTATTGAGACGAGCAATACAGAAAAAATTATCTTGACCAATTTAAACTCCGTTTGACTTTAAAAATAATAGAAAAGTTTGACTGTCCGTCCCGTTCACCCCTTGTATGCGGGAGCTATCGCTTAGCCACGATGCGCGCCCATACAACTCAGTGTTTTCGGATAGACCGTAACGCAGCCCGGGTGAGAGAACGATGGTGTCGCTGTTGATACGCGCAGTGCCGATTTGAGTGGGCACAGAAACAAATTGTGCCGTGGCGACTTGCACTACGACAGGCTGTCCTGCGCTGACCCCCCGTTGCTCAGCATTCGCGTAGTTGATGCCCAACTCGGCACGCCAACGATTTTGCGCGGAGAGTAAACCCTCAACCGTTAACGGCAGATCGGCAAAAGCAGTGACGGGTAAAAATCCAAGTGCGCCCAGCAACGCAAATACAATCGAACGCATAAGCATTATTAGTAACTCCCCTGGCGCTATTTATTCACAAAATTAGGCTGGTTGTACCTAGCTACCCTGCTAGGTACATTTTTGGCAAAAATGTGGTAAGGGGGCTACTAATCTTACTGTGTCAAAAATACGGAGTGCATCCCCTTTGCGGCCTATCGTATGCGATGGGGGCAACGCATCAGTGTTTGTCCCGTCCCAACAGGCCGGGGGGCCGTTGTGGGATTGTTGTGGGAGCGACCTCCCGGTCGCGACGGGTTTGGTGGTTTTCGCCGGATCGCGGCCGGGAGGCCGCTCCCACATAACCAGGCGACTACCAGCGCTTTTTGTTGGCGTAGTCGCATGGCTAGTCCCATCAAGCGCAATGCGGCAACCGGGCTTATGGTGATTCCTCCAATGAGCCATTTATGTGACACAGTAAGACTAAGGTGGTGCCGAACAAGTTCGACTTTCGCCCCCCACCTTGGGAGAGGGCACTACACGGCGATAGCTATCGGGGGAAAATTACATCGGGTCAACGATACCCATGCCTATTGCTTTAACTAAAGCCTGATGCCGGGTAACCGTACCAAATTTTTGGCGAATATTCGTAACATGAAAATTCACTGTCTTTTCGGTGCAATTCAATATCCGCCCAATGTCCCAAGAGCTTTTCCCCGTCGCAATCCATTTCAAACATTCGAGTTCGCGCGGAGTGAGCGGTACTGGCAGTTTAGCCAGGGCAGATGGCTTCAAGAATCGCAGAGAGGTCTCTAAAATAAAATCGCGGAACAGAGTGAGTTCCGGAATATTTCGGGCGGTTTCACACTCCAACTTCCTGCCCGACCTGGTGTCGGAAACCAAGCAAAGCATCCCCATCTCTCCATTGACACCATGAAGTGGCAAGATTACCCCAGCGCAGATGCCGTACCCACAAGACTCTTCGTACACTTCTTTTTGTTTGTGCGTCGAAAAAATATCGGGAGACAAAATCAAGGGGATTGATTTGCTCACACAATGAGATACAGCCGGATCGACATGCGCCATTTTCTCGTTGTCGTACTTATCGAGCCAACCGGAAGGATAGGTGGTATGCAGAAAAGCGAGCCCGGCCTCGAACGGCGTATCGCGATCCGGGAGCATCGCCAACAAGCTGCGCTCATAACCTAACTCGTTGCTGATCTGAAACATCCGGTCGCGCCAATCCTCCACGCAGGTGTAGCTCAGCAGCTCGGTAAACCGTTCGATGGTTTTCATATCCACCAATCCCTTTTAATGCTCCAGGAGCTGTGTAATCGGAGTTTTATATTGCGATGGCATCCTGTTTGTGGGCAGGATGGTAAACCGGTTCACCATTGCCGAGAAGTGGGTTTCTGTTGCAAACCTACACCCGTATATGCAAAGCCATGGCACACGCCCGCCATCTTAAAGTATCATCCGCGCGTCCAATGCAACAGGCTCGGCCTCACCATGCAAAACGATCAGCCCTCCGAACATAGCAGCAACCGCGAAACCATACTTAACCTGCTGCAAAAGCGCCAGTTGCTGGAGGGCATGGTGCGCAAGCAGGACATGCCCCACCACGATCTGGTCGAAACGCTGGTGCGCAAACAGAATCTGGCCAGGATGAAGCAAGCCTTGCACGAACTGGCTCCCGCCGAAGTTGCCGAGATACTGGAGGCACTCTCGCCCGAAGAGCAGATATTTGTCTGGGATCAGCTCGATGAAAACCGCAAGGAATTGATCCTGCGCGACCTTCCGCTCTCGGTCTTAACCAATGTGGGCAAACGCGAATTCAGCAACGAGCGCTCCAGCATCAAAGCGTTCGGCCTGCACGAGGGCCGCCTGCGCGAAATTACTATCCATGGCAGCGAAGAGCTGCTCAATGCCAAGCCGGTGTGGATCGATCTGGTCGGGCCGACCTTCGAAGAACGCGCCTGGGTGGGCGATATATTCGGGATAGAGTTGCCCGATCCGGAAAGGTTGAGCGACCTTGAGTCCAGCGCGCGCTTCTATGTCGAGGAGAACGGCGAGATACACCTGCATTCCGACTTCCTGCTCGACCTCGAAGATGAGTCGCGCAACGTTGCCGTCGCTTTTATCTTGTATCAGGACATCCTGTTTTCGATCCGTTCGGAAGAGTTGCCGGTATTCCGTTTGCAGCGTCTGCGCGCATTTTCGCAGCCCAATTACGTTTCGGATTCGCGCGACGTGCTGCTGGATCTGTACGCCGCCGACGCGGAATATTCGGCGGACGCGATGGAGGACATGTACCGTGGCTTGGAAGCCGTCGGCAAACAGGTGCTCAGCAAACACATGACCGACGAGGAAGCCGCCAAGATACTGGTCGCCATCGCCCACGAGGAAGACCTGAACGGGCGCATCCGCCGCAATGTGCTGGACACGCGCCGCGCCGTCTCATTCCTGATGCGCAGCAAGTTCCTGGAAAAGCACCAGATGGAAGATGCGCAACAGATCCTGCGCGACATCGAATCGCTCGACGGCCACACCACTTTCCTGTTCGGCAAGATCAACTTCCTGATGGATGCCACCGTCGGCTTCATCAACATCAACCAGAACAAGGTGATCCAGCGGCTGACGGTGCTCAGCGTGGTGTTCATGCCGCTCAACGTGCTGGCCGGCATCGGCGGCATGTCCGAGTTTTCGATGATGACCCAGGGCATTCCTTGGGAGGTTTCCTATGGCCTCTTCACCATCGGACTCGTGCTCGTCGGCTGGCTGACTTATGTGTTCCTGAAGTTCATCGAGAAGCGCCAGAAGAACCCGCATTCTGCCTGAACAGCCCCCCGCGCCTTGAGATGCGCCCTCTAGGGAATCTCCACATCATCCATGCGCGCAAGAATGATGTCGGTCTTGCGCAACAGGCCTCTGGCTTCGCGGTGCTTGTCGTAATAGCGCGGGTTGGGCACCATCGCTGCCAGCTTGGCGGCCTGCGCGGATGAAAGCTGTGCGGCGCTGACGCGATAATAATGCCGGGCCGCAGCCTCGGCACCGAACACACCGTTACCCCACTCGATCACGTTCAGGTATATCTCGAAAATGCGCTCCTTCTCCATCATGTGTTCCAGCATCACCGTGATGATGACCTCTTCGCCCTTGCGCCAGGGCGTGCGCTTGGTGGAGAGGAAGAGATTTTTCGCCAGTTGCTGGCTGATGGTGGAACCGCCCGCCACGATCTTGCCCTTTTTCAGGTTCTTCTCGTAAGCCTTCTGGATCCCTTCCCAGTCGAATCCTTCGTGATCGACGAATTTGGCGTCTTCCGAGGCAATCAACGCGCGCTTGAGGTTATTGGATATTTTCCTGTAAGGCACCCATTGGTGCTGCAATTCGGCATCGGGGTTCTTGCCCTGCATCACCTCCAGGCGATCGGCCATGAACGCACTGGAATGCGGATTATGGCCGACCCACCACCACACATGCGCCGCGATCCACGCCTGATACAGCAGCATGAAAACGAACAGCGCGAGCAGAATGCGCCAAGTCCACCACCAGAATTTTTTCATCATGCGCGCAACTGGGCGATGACCGCTGCCGTAGCGGGACGCACTTCGCGCCATTTGAAAAACGCCTCCGCTGCCTGTTCGACCAGCATCCCCAAACCATCGGCGCACTGCGCCGCCCCTTGCGCTGCGGCGAACGTCAGGAATGGCGTCTGCTTGCCGTACATCATGTCGTAGGCCAGCGACTTCGCGGCGAACAAACCGTCCGGCAACGGCGGCAACGCGTCCGCCAGGCTGCTCGACGTGGCGTTGACGACCACATCGAAAGATTTGCCCGCGAGCGCCTCGTAACTGCTGGCGAATACCGTACCGTAAGGGGCGAACTCCGCCACCATCTGCCGCGCCTTCTCCACATTGCGGTTGGCGACGGTGATGGTCGCTCCCGCGTTGAACAACTGCCAGATCACGCCGTGCGCCGCCCCCCCCGCCCCCATCAGCAGCACTTTTTTGAACAGCAATTTACATTGCAAGTTTTGCTCGATGTCGTTGAGCAACCCCGCCCCGTCCGTGTTGTCGCCGAGCACTTCGCCGTCGCGGAAGAACAGCGTGTTCACCGCCCGCGCCGCCTGCGCGCGCCCGGTGAGCTGCTTGCACAGCTTGAACGCCTCGAATTTGAAAGGAACCGTGACGTTGCAGCCCTTGTAACCCTCGCTCACCAAGCGCTCGATGGTGGATATGAAACCATCCAGCGGCGCTTCGATCGCCTGATAGGAAATATCCTGATGCGTCTGGGTGGCGAAAGCTTGGTGGATCAGCGGCGATTTACTGTGCGAGATGGGATGGCCGATTACGGCGTATTTGTCGGTCATGGATGAAGCCTCTGAATGGCGGGGAATTTGTTCGGCGGCGGATTATAACGGACTTGAGGCAATGCCCGCTTTGGGCCTTGAGCAAACTTTGACTTGGTAAAATCTGATCTGCGGAATCTTTAACCTAGTTGCGCGCGAACTTATTTTTTCATACAGCTCTCAATATAGCGCTTGACGCGGTATTGATATTTGATACCATTCAATACCATGAACGCCACACATCGCAAAACACTCACTGCCGTATTTGCCGAACCTGTTTCGGCATCGCTTGAATGGCGGCGCATTGAGGCGTTGTTAGTCGCTGTTGGTTGCCGCGTGATCGAGGGCAATGGTTCGCGGGTGCGCTTTGAGAAGGACGGGAATATTGCCGCTTTCCACAGGCCGCGCCCAGCCAAGGAAGCCAAGCCATACCAAGTAAGGGACGCACGGCATTATCTTGAAACTTTAGGAGTGAGACCATGAGCGTGAACACGATGGGATACAAAAACTTTGCGGCCCGAGTCGAATATAGCGAGGATGACGGCTGCTTTATCGGGCATATCGCCGGCATTCGCGATGTGATCGGCTTCCACGGCGAGAGTGTTGCCGAATTGCGCGCGGCCTTTGAGGAGGCCGTGGATGATTACCTGGCGGCCTGCGAAAAGATTGGCAAGGAGCCAAACAAACCTTATTCGGGAAAATTCCACTTGCGGCTGACACCGGATTTACATGCTCGCGCTGCGATGGTTGCAGAGACTCGGGGCAAGAGCCTGAACACTTGGGTATCAGAGGTAATCGAAAAAAGTGTCACCGCCGCCTGACCGATTCAGACCCAAGCGGGATGATTCTTAATCCCGGATAATCCATTGGGCTCAAAACCCCCTCCAACTCCCCCTTATCAGGGGGAGAGCAGGTTCGGCTCCTCCCCTGACAAGGGGAGGTTGGGAGGGGTTAGGTTCTAATGGACAATCTGGGATGAACTATCTGGGTTAATGCAACGGATCGTTCAAAGATTTGTACGCAGCGAAAAAACGCGCCGGGCTAACTGCACCGGCGCGTTGTGTTTTGCAAGGTGGGCAGCGAACAGCCCTCTCTGCTACTGGATTTTGAAGATGACGCCAGATGAATCCGCCACATAGAGACTGGTGCCATCAGTGGTGATGCCACGAGGAACAGTAAACAATGCCGCCGATCCGGTGCCGACGGCACTTCCCGATACACCATAGCTTCCGGCAAGCGTCGTCACCACACCTGTGGTGAGCACGATTTTGCGGATGGCGTAGGCGCCCGTGTCTGCCACATAAAGGTTGGTGCCGTCGGTAGTGATCCCTTGAGGCGCTGTGAACCTTGCTCCTGTTGCCGTACCGTCATAGGTCAACCCCAAGAAACCACCCGCCACGGTCGTTACCGAATTGTCGGCCAGCAATAATTTGCGAATCAAGTTATTGCCGGTATCCGCGATATAGAGGTAAGTGCCATCCGTTGTGATACCGGTGGGATTATTGAATCGCGCAGCCGCTCCTATGGCGTTTGTTGCTCCAGTCAGGCCGGCAGTGCCGGCTATCGTCGTCACCACACCAGTGGCAATCACAACCCGTTGGATGCTATTGCCAGCAGTAACATAGAGATTCGCCCCGTCTGTCGTAATACCCCCTGGCGATGCACTTAACCCCGTCGTAACGACCGAGGAAGTTCCGCCAGCAATTGGACTCTTGTGGATCGCCGGAATTGCTCCATTAAAGCCCGGGCCGATACTGTATATGTTGTTACCGTCGGTTGTGAGATCCATGGGTCCAGCAACACAAGCACAAGGAAACCCCGCTGTAGTTGATGGTTGAGCGTTGGCGATATTTATTGTCGGAAAAGCTGAATCGACATTATTTGTAAAGTAGAGTTTTGTGCCATCTGTTGCGACATAAGAAGTAGCAAGAATGCTTACGGAAGTCACCGTTCCCGCCAACGTCAGCGGCGTCTGAATCGCCCCGCCCATCAGGTTGGGTATCCCCATAGGCGTAGCCGACACTTCCGTCGAAGCCGGATTCTCAATGGTGTTCGCATTGCTCATCGCCGTGACGATAAAGTAATACTTGCTGCCATTGGTCAGATTGATAATCGCATTGCCGGAGGTGGCGCCAGTGACTTTGGTTCCGGTTGTGGTCGTTACTCCGGCAGCCGTGCCGTAGTAGACGTTGTACGAAGAGGCTCCGGTAACGGCAGTCCAACTCAACGTCGCCTGTCCAATCCCACCCGTGACGGTGATACCGGAAGCCACACCCGCAGCAGGCGCTTGCGGCGTCGCGCCCACTTCGCTGGAAGCCAGACTTTCATTGGTGCCTTTCACTACCGTCACCACAAAGAAATACGCGGTGCCGTTGGTCAAGCCGGTGATGGCTGTGCCGGAGGTGGTGTTGGTGATTTTCGTGCTATTGGCGGTGGTTGCGCCGGTGGTGGTGCGGTAGTAAACGTTGTACGAAGTCGCGCCCGTCACTGCCGGCCAGGTCAGGGTGGCTTGCGCATTGCCGCTGGCAACCGCGATGCCGGTCGGTGCGGGGGGCGGTGGCGCGGGGGTGGCATTGGCTTCACCGGATACCACGCTCTCGCCGCTGGGGCTCACCGAGGTGACGACAACGTAGTACTTGGTGCCGTTGGTCAAGCCGGTCAGGGCGACGCCGGATGTTGCGCCCATCAGTTTGGTTTGATTGGCGGTGGTGACGCCCGCTACGGTTCC
>SCUU01000123.1 GCA_004297065.1 Gallionellaceae bacterium | reverse complement strand
TCCCCACCCTTCTCCCAGAGGGAGAAGGGCTTTGCATCCCTCTCCCTCTGGGAGAGGGACTGAGGGTGAGGGAAGTAACGTGATTCCAGACTTTTGTCATGTATTTTGGAAACATCAATAGTTTTTCCGGGTTGCCGGTTGAGGTTCGAAATCCAGTGTGATCGGCAGGCTTTCGGGTTTGCTGTCCGCGATTTTTTGTTTTTCGGGCAGGGGGAAATTCAGATTGGGCACGAAGTCCATCTGGGCAGATTTATCGGTTTCAGCCTGATAAGCGGGAAGTTTGGCCGTTTGCTCGCCGGGACTGTCTGCCGTTTCCGGCAATGATGTTTCAAGGCGTTCCGCAACATCGGACTGGTGGGCCATGAGGTAGTCCTCAACGCTGCCATCTCTGGCGGGGTCAAAGCCGCTTAACAGGCTTTCAACCTGTTGCAACGACGGCAGCCCGCCCTCCGGCAGGCCGGCTTCCCCGCTGCCCTGTTGTACCAATAACGCCTCATTTAATTGGGCGTGACTGACCATGCGCTTGGTCAGCAAATAATTGCCGAAACGTCCATGCAGTTTGGGATCGAAATCTTGCAGGCAATTGCGCATGTCTTCGGGAGAAAGGTGGCCGAGCTCGACCAAGATGTCGCCCAGCGGGAGATGCTTGCGTTTGGACAGATAAGGCAACCAGGGTGCAGGCTCGGATTGTGCCGCTTCGTCCGTGTAGAGTTGAAGATGCTTGTCCAGCGTTCTGCCGAGTGCCTGGACGGTGGCCCACAACCCGCTGTTCGGATTGTGGCGCTTAAAAGCACGTGCGGCATTTTCAAATTCGGTTGCCAGGCCGCATGATGAATGTATGGATAGCAGGAGCAACCACGCGTTCTCGCTGGCAACGTGTTGTGTCAGGTATTCCTTCAATACTTTTACCGCTTTATCGGGATGTCCGTAAATCGCATAGAGTTCGGCTTCTTCCAGCACCGAGGCTTCGAGTTCCTGTTCCGGGTCAACGGCGGGGGCGGGCGGGGGCTCAACCGGGGCAGGTGTTGCGGGAGTGTTTTTTGCGGCTGTCGGCAGAGCCGTCACCGGTGCGGGAGCGGGGGCGATGTATTGGACGGTTCCGGGTGTATCCACCGGCTCCGGTTCTCCGATCGCGGGTGTTTTTCTGCGCGTTTGAGCGCGCAAATAAAATACGGTCAACACCAATGTGACCAGCAGTCCAGCGGCAATGAGGCTATCGCGTGCCTTGTTTGGCGGGGTGGCGGGTGCCATCGCTGCAACCGCGGGGGCGGGAGCGGCGGAAGGGTTGCCGGTGAGCTGTGCCAGCTTCAGGCGAATTTCAGTCAGCTCGTCTCGCATCTGTTTGATCTGGTGTTGCATGGCCAGGAACTTGGCGGTCTGGTCGTCTTCATCCAGCAACTTTTGTTGCATCTGCGAAATCTGTTTGTCCCCCTCGCCCAATTTCCCGACGCGGGACATATCGAGCGCAACGCCGGACAATTTCAGGCGAAACCGGGTTGAGCGGCGTTTGCGCACCTCTCGCTTTGCGGGGGCGGCGACCGACATTTTCAGGCCCGGTTTCTCTGCGGGAGCGACTTCCGGCCCAAGTTTGGTTTCGATCACTTTGGGTTTGTTTAACGGTGCCGCAACGGCTTCGGCAGTTGCGGGAGCAGCCTCCGACGGTTGATCCGGTGCGGCGAAAGCGGCGGGTGCCGGTTCTGTTTTCAATTCGGGCAACAGAGTGATGCTCTTGCTGATGTTGACCGGGCCGGGGCACTCGATGCGCAAGCGAAACATGGCATAGGGCTCGTTAAAAGCTTTTCTTGAGCGAATTTCGATGGCGCGGTTGTTGGCCGCCAGCTTTACCGTGAGTGTGCGCAGAAAGCCGCTATCTGCTCCGCTGCCCGCATCCTCTGCGGCGACGAGGGAGAGGCAGTTGTCTTCGATCTGTTCGCCGGGGCCGAGACGCAGTTCTACTGTGGCGTGTAGCGGTTCTCCCAAGCCGCTGTGCAACGTCGGTTCGCCTATCCCAACCGCATGGCTTTCAGTGCAGGGCAAACCGGCAACAAGCGCGAGTATGAATATATAAAAAGGGATAAACGGTTCTGACACGGGCTGCTTTATGGATGGAATTGTCGCCGGAGACCGGATGCTACATAAGGGCAGTGGCTTGCGCAATGCGGCCGCCAACAATTCCCCGCACACAAAGCATAATTTTCAGGTGTAAGATTGCGCATCACTTTGCGATGCCGGTCACAATGAACAAAAAACGCCCAAAGCATCTCGCCCTGCACCTGATTAAACTTCCCCTGGCTGGTTATGTTTCTATCCTGCATCGCGTCAGCGGTGCCTTGCTGTTCCTGGCGCTGCCCCCGCTGCTATGGGCGTTGCAGTACAGCCTGCGTTCCATCGAGACTTACACCAGGCTCATGGAGATATTGCAGCACCCGTTGGGCAAATTGGTGTGGCTGGGGTTGCTGTGGGCGTTTCTGCACCACTTTTGCGCAGGCATCCGTTACCTGGCTATCGATCTGCATCTGGCTTCCGGCCTGGCGCAAGCGCGCGCCAGCAGCAAGTGGGTCTTGGGTGTAAGTCTGTTGCTGACCGTTCTGATCGGGGTGAAATTATGCTGAATCGCGTGTTGACGGGCGCGCATTACGGCTTGCGCGACTGGCTGGCGCAGCGCGTCACCGCGGTGGTGATGGCGCTGTTTACCCTGTTCGTTGCCGGGTATTTGCTATGGCAGCCCCGCGTCGATTACGACGTATGGACCGGGCTGTTCGCGCATGATGTGATGCGTTCTTTCGCCTTGCTGTTTCTGCTCAGCTTGTTCTATCACGCATGGATAGGCGTGCGCGACATCGTGATGGATTACGTCAAACCCGCCAGCGTCCGTTTGTTGATTCATGTGGCGGTCATTCTGGCGCTGTTGCTGTATGCGATCTGGTCGGTACAAATTTTGTGGGGGCTCTGATGTCGGTAAGCAAGCGCACGTTTGATGTGGTCGTGGTCGGCGCGGGCGGTGCGGGGATGCGCGCCGCTTTGCAGCTTTCGCAGGCGGGGTTGAAAGTGGCGGTGCTGTCCAAAGTATTTCCGACGCGCTCGCATACCGTCGCCGCGCAGGGCGGCATCGCCGCCTCGCTGGGCAACGTCAAGGAAGACAACTGGCACTGGCATATGTACGACACCGTGAAAGGCTCGGACTACCTGGGCGATCAGGATGCCATCGAGTACATGTGTCGCGCCGCGCCGGAAGTGGTGTACGAGCTGGAGCATTTCGGTATGCCGTTCGACCGCCTCGACAACGGCAAGATTTATCAGCGCCCGTTCGGCGGGCACATGCAGGACTACGGCAAAGTGCCGGTGGACAGGGCCTGCGCCGCCGCCGACCGCACCGGACATGCGCTGCTACACACGCTGTACCAGCAGAACGTGCAGGCCAATACCAACTTTTTCGTGGAGTGGATGGCGCTAGATTTGATCCGCGACGAAGACGGCGATGTGCTGGGCGTGGTGGCGATGGAGATCGAGACTTCCGAAGTGATGATCCTGCACGCGCGCGCCACACTGTTCGCCACCGGCGGCGCGGGGCGCATCTTCGCGGCCAGCACCAATGCCTACATCAACACCGGCGACGGTCTCGGCATGGCGGCGCGCGCGGGCATCCCGCTGGAAGACATGGAGTTCTACCAGTTCCACCCGACCGGCGTGTACGGCGCGGGCGTGCTGATTACCGAGGGCGTGCGCGGCGAGGGCGGCTATCTGGTGAACAAGGACGGCGAACGTTTCATGCCGCGCTACGCGCCGAACGCCAAAGACTTGGCCAGCCGCGATGTGGTGGCGCGCGCGATGGCAACCGAGATCAAAGAGGGACGCGGTTGCGGCCCCAAAGGCGACCACGTGTTGCTCAAGCTGGATCATCTGGGCGATGACGTGATCCGTCACCGTCTGCCGGGTATACGCGACATCGCGCTCAAGTTTGCGCATGTCGATCCGGCGCATGCGCCTATCCCCGTGGTGCCGACCGCGCACTACATGATGGGCGGCATTCCGACCAACTATCACGGGCAGGTTGTCGCACCGCACCGCACCGCGCCGGAAGATGTGGTGCAGGGTTTCTACGCGGTGGGCGAATGCGCCTGCGTATCGGTGCATGGCGCAAACCGGCTGGGCTGCAACTCGTTGCTCGACCTCATCGTGTTCGGACGCGCCGCCGGACGCCAGATCATCGAAGACCTGAAACTCAACCCGCATCACAAGCCGTTACCCGCCGATGCGGCAGACCGTCCGCTGGCGCGTTTGGCGCGGCTGGAAAATCAAAAGCAGGGTGAGCGCGTGGCGGATGTCGGAGCGGATATGCGCCATGTGATGCAAGCGCACTGCGGCGTGTTCCGCTTCCCGGACTTGCTGGCGGAAGGCGTGACAAAAATCCGCGAAGTCGCCGAGCGCGCGAAGAACACCGTCATCGCCGATCAAAGCAAGGTGTTCAACACCGCGCGCGTCGAAGCGTTGGAACTGGATAATCTCATCGAAGTCGCACAAGCCACCATGACCGCCGCCGCCGCGCGCGAAGAAAGCCGCGGTGCGCACGCCCGCGACGACTTCCCCGAACGCGACGACAAAAAATGGTTGAAGCATTCCCTGTTCTACAGCGAAGGCCAGCGTCTCGATTACAAACCCGTGCGCCTGAAACCGCTCACGGTGGAATCGTTCCCGCTCAAGGCACGGGTGTACTAAAAACCTTTGTCCGCAGATTTCGCAGATTGACGCAGATTAAAAACCAAAACATGGAACGGGACGAACAGACATATTCCATCATTGGTGCGGCAATGACGGTGCATCGGGAGCTTGGGCATGGTTTTCTGGAAGCGGTGTATCAGGATGCTTTGGAAATAGAGTTTCAGCATCTTGGTATTTCTTACTTACGGGAGGTTGAGTTGCCGGTTTGTTATAGAGGGAATCGCTTGAGCACGGGTTATCGGGCGGATTTTCTGTGTTACGGAACGACCATCGTTGAATTAAAGGCGCTTGATCGGATAGCGTCCCGCGAGGAATCGCAGTTGTTAAATTACCTGAAGGCCAGCGGCAAAGAAAAAGGTTTGTTGATCAATTTTGGTGGCAGTAGCCTGGAACATAAACGAATGGTTTGCGCAGTTAATCTGCGTCAATCTGCGTAATCTGCGGATAAAAAGAAGTTAGGGTTTAATCATGAAATTTAGAATCTACCGCTACAACCCCGATGCCGACGCGGCTCCATACATGCAGGACTACGACCTCTCATTCGAGGCGGGCGATGCCTCGCAGAGGTTCTCGTCCCCGAAGGGGGCGATGTTGCTGGATGCGCTGATGCTGTTGCGCGAGCAGGACGATAGTATCGGCTTCCGCAAATCCTGCCGCGAAGGCGTGTGCGGTTCGGATGCGATGAACATCAACGGGCGCAACGGCTTGGCCTGCATTACGCCGCTGTCTTCGCTCAAGCAACCCATCGAGATACGTCCGCTGCCGGGGCTACCCGTCATCCGCGATCTGATCGTGGACATGTCGCAGTTCTTCAAGCAATATCATTCGATCAAACCGTATCTGGTGAACAACGATCCGCCACCGGAGACCGAGCGCTTGCAGTCGCCGGCAGAGCGCAAAGAGTTGGATGGTCTGTACGAGTGCATCCTGTGCGGTTGCTGCACGACCGCGTGCCCGTCGTTCTGGTGGAACCCGGACAAGTTCGTCGGCCCCGCCGGGCTGTTGCAGGCCTACCGTTTCATCGCCGACACGCGCGACCAAGCCACGGCGGAGCGCCTGGATAATCTGGAAGACCCGTATCGGCTGTTCCGTTGCCACACCATCATGAACTGCGTGGACGTGTGCCCGAAAGAATTGAACCCGACGGAGGCCATCGGCAAGATCAAAGACATGATGGTGAAAAGGATGGTATGAAGGAACTGGAGCTTGCGCGCTTGAAATGGCGCTGCCGGCGCGGGCTGCTAGAACTGGATATCGTGCTGGGGCGTTTTGTTGAGCGGCAGTATGCGGGGCTGGATGAGGCGCAGCGGGCGGCGTTCGACGCCTTGCTGGATAAACCCGATACGGTGCTGTGGGACATGATTGCAGGCAGGAAGGAAGCGGCGGAAGAAGGGCAAAAGAAATTGCTGGAGAAACTCAGGGCGGTTTGAAAAACGTGTGGAAGCGACCTCCCGGTCGCGATTCGGTAAAATTCGCCGTGCTATCGCGACCGGGAGGTCGCTCCCACCGGATCGTATGGCAGGATGTATATAAAAGGGAGAAGAAAATGGAAAGTAAACGTATCGCAACGTTGACGCTGGATGACGGGCGCAGTATCGAACTGCCGATTTTGTCGGGCACGCTCGGACCGGATGTGCTTGATTTGCACAATCTCGCGAAACTGGGTTTGTTCACCTACGACCCCGCGTTCTTTTCGACGGCGAGCTGTTCTTCCAAAATCACTTTCATCGACGGCGATGCGGGGTTGCTTTACTACCGGGGCTATCCCATCGAGCAGTTGGCGCAGAAGTCGGATTTTCTGGAAGTGTGCTATTTGCTGTTGAACGGCGAACTGCCGGATGCCGCGCAGAAAGAAGAGTTCCGCAGTCTCATCACGCATCACACCATGGTGCATGACCAGCTGGCGCGCTTTTTCAACGGCTTCCGCCGCGACGCGCACCCGATGGCGGTGATGGTCGGGGTGGTCGGCGCGTTGTCCGCGTTCTATCACGATTCTCTGGACATCAATAATTCGGGGCATCGCGAAATTTCGGCGCACCGGCTGTTGGCCAAGGTGCCCACCATCGCCGCGATGACGCACAAATACAACATCGGCGAACCCTTTGTTTATCCCAAAAACAAATTCAGTTATGTGGAAAATTTCATGTACATGATGTTCGCCACGCCCGCCGAGGACTATGTGCCGAATCCGGTACTGGTGCGCGCGCTGGAGCGCATTTTCATCCTGCATGCCGACCACGAACAGAATGCCTCGACCTCCACGGTACGCCTGGCCGGATCGAGCGGTGCAAACCCGTTTGCTTGCGTGGCATCCGGCATCGCGGCGCTGTGGGGGCCGGCGCACGGCGGTGCGAACGAGGCCGCGTTGAAGATGCTGGAAGAGATCGGCGATGTGGCGCGCGTGAAAGATTACGTGCAGGGTGTGAAGGACAAGAAATACAAGCTGATGGGTTTCGGCCACCGCGTGTACAAGAACATGGATCCGCGCGCATCGGTGATGCGCCAGACCTGTTACGAGGTGCTCAAGGAACTCGATCTGGCAAACAACAAGCTGTTCGAACTGGCGATGGAACTGGAAAAAACCGCGCTGTCCGACCCGTATTTCATCGAGCGCAAGCTGTACCCGAACGTGGACTTCTATTCCGGCATCGTGCTGCGCGCCATCGGCATCCCGACCAATATGTTCACCGTGATTTTCGCGCTGGCGCGCACCATAGGCTGGGTGTCGCAGTGGAACGAAATGATCGCCGATGCCGACCACAAGATCGGACGCCCGCGCCAGTTGTATATGGGCGAGACCAAGCGCGATTACGTGCCGATGGAAAAGCGTTAAGGAAGATGCCTTGAGTGAGCTGTTGAGCTTCTTGAAGTTGATGCAGGAAAGCTCCATGCTGTTCGGCGGCAACAATGTCTTCGTCGAAGGCTTGTACGAAGACTTCTTGCGCGATCCGGCCAGTGTGCCTGCCGAATGGCGCGAGTATTTCGAGCGTATGACGTCGGGCGCGAAGCTCCCCGATGTCGCGCATAGCGAGATACAGCGCAGTTTCGCGGCTTTGCCTATCAATTTGGCGACTTCCGCCATGAAGACAGATGACGACCGCAAGCAGGCTGCGGTGCTGCAACTCATCAATGCGCATCGCTTTCTCGGCGTGCGCATCGCCGATCTCGACCCGCTGGCGCGCCATGCCAAACCGCAGATCGCCGAACTGAATCCGGCTTACTACAACCTCGGCGCAGCCGACCTTGATACCACGTTCAATACCGGCTCGCTGGTGGGCGGCGCGCGCATGACGCTGCGCGAGATACTGCAACGCCTGCGCCGCATCTACTGCGGCAGCGTCGGTGCCGAGTATATGTATATCAGCGATGTCGCACAGAAACGCTGGATACAGGGGCGCTTGGAAGGCGCGCGCGGTGAACTGAATTACCCAGCCGATACAAAAAAACGCATCCTCGAACGGCTGACCGCAGCGGAAGGCTTGGAGCGTTACCTGCACACCAAGTACGTCGGGCAAAAACGCTTCTCGCTGGAGGGCGGCGAGACGCTGATCCCCTTGCTGCACCATCTGTTGCAGCGCGCGGGCGAACAGGGCGTGAAGGAAACCGTCATCGGCATGGCGCACCGCGGGCGCCTGAACGTGCTGGTGAATACGCTGGGCAAACTGCCCAAGGAGCTGTTTGCAGAATTCGAGGGCATCCATCACGAGCACCTCACCTCCGGCGATGTGAAATACCATCAGGGCTTTTCCTCCGACATCGGCACGCCGGGCGGCGCGATGCACCTCACGCTGGCGTTCAACCCTTCGCATCTGGAGATTGCCAATCCGGTGGTGGAGGGGTCGGTGCGCGCGCGCCAGCACCGGCGCAAAGATTTTCAGGGCAAGCAGGTGCTGCCCGTGCTGCTGCACGGCGATGCGGCCTTTGCCGGTCAGGGCGTGAACCAGGAAACGTTCAACCTGTCGCAGACGCGCGGCTACCGCACCGGCGGCACGGTGCATATCGTTATCAACAACCAGATCGGCTTCACCACCTCGGATGCGCGCGATACGCGCTCTTCGCTGTACTGCACCGATGTGGCCAAAATGATAGATGCGCCGATCTTCCACGTGAATGCGGACGATCCGGAAGCCGTGCTGCTGATCACCGAACTCGCGTTCGACTTCCGCATGCAGTTCGGCAAGGATGTGGTCATCGATATGGTGTGCTTCCGCAAACTGGGGCACAACGAACAGGACGAACCGTTGGTCACGCAACCGTTCATGTACCGCTACATCAACCGGCATCCCGGCACGCGCGCCTTGTATGCCCAGCGGCTGGTGGAGCAGGGTGTGCTGGCGGCGGAAGAGCCGGATGGGATGGTGGCGGACTATCGCCGCGCGATGGATGAAGGGCGCGACCCCATGCAAGCCGCATTGGTCGGGCATGTGCATGAGTACGCGGTGAGTTGGTCGAAATACAAAGGCGGTGTGGCTTGGAACGCCGCCGTGAATACGGCATTGCCGCTCGCGCGCCTGCAACAGCTTGCTGAGCGGCTGACGGCTATTCCCGAAGGATTCAAGCTGCATTCGCGTGTCGAAAAGATCATCGCCGACCGCATCGCGATGGGCAAGGGCGAGCTGCCGCTGGACTGGGGCATGGCGGAGAATCTGGCCTATGCCAGTCTGGTGACCGAAGGCTATCCGATCCGCTTGTCCGGCGAAGATTGCGGGCGCGGCACTTTCTTCCACCGCCATGCCGTGCTGCACGACCAGAACCGCGTGCAGTTCGATCAGGGCTACCACATCCCGCTACAGAACATCGCGCCGGATCAATCCGATTTCATCGTCATCGACTCCATCCTGTCGGAAGAGGCCGTGCTCGCGTTCGAGTATGGCTATGCGACTGCCGAACCGGATAGCCTGACAGTTTGGGAGGCGCAGTTCGGCGATTTCGCCAATGGCGCGCAAGTGGTCATCGACCAGTTCATCGCTTCCGGCGAAGCCAAGTGGGGCAGGCTGTGCGGCCTCACCATGCTGCTGCCGCACGGCTACGAAGGGCAGGGCCCGGAGCACTCTTCCGCGCGTATCGAGCGCTATCTGCAACTGTGCGCCGACTACAACATTCAGGTGTGCGTGCCCTCCAATGCGGCGCAGATATTCCATCTGCTGCGCCGCCAGATGTTGCGTCCCTCGCGCAAGCCGCTGGTCGTGTTTACGCCCAAGAGCCTGTTGCGCAGCAAGGATGCGGCCTCGCCGCTGGACGATCTGGCGCAGGGAAGCTTTCAGCCGGTCATCGTCGAAGTCGAT
This sequence comes from Gallionellaceae bacterium, assembly GCA_004297065.1. Classification (GTDB taxonomy): domain Bacteria; phylum Pseudomonadota; class Gammaproteobacteria; order Burkholderiales; family Gallionellaceae; genus PALSA-1006. The sequence goes on along the minus strand of SCUU01000123.1, from coordinate 32,398 downwards.
GCGCTGGAAGCGAGCAAGGTGCGCCGCATCATCGTGTGCAGCGGCAAGGTGTATTACGACCTGCTCAAGGCGCGGCGCGAACGCGGTATCAGCGATGTGGCGGTCATCCGTATCGAGCAACTGTATCCCTTCCCGCATGACGATTTTGCCGCGCAGATTGCCGCCTATCCGAACGCGGGCGAAGTGGTGTGGTGTCAGGAAGAGCCGGGCAATCAGGGCGCGTGGCATCGTATCCAGCATTACTTGTTGCGCCACATGCGCAAGGGGATGAAGCTGGGATATGCGCTGCGCCCTTCCTCCGCCTCACCAGCAGCCGGCTACCTTGCGGTGCATAACGAACAGCAGAAAGCGGTGATCGACGCCGCCTTCCGCCCCGATCTCGATGTGACGAACAAACCAGGAGCAACAAACCATGAGCCTCATTGAAGTCAAAGTCCCGCAACTCTCCGAATCCGTTTCCGAAGCGACCTTGCTCACTTGGCACAAAAAAGTGGGCGAGGCCGTGCAGGAGGGCGAAAACCTGATCGACATCGAGACCGACAAAGTGGTGCTGGAACTGCCCGCGATCAAGAGCGGCGTGCTGAGCGAGATCATCAAGGCCGATGGCGCCAAGGTGGGCAGCGGCGAAGTCATCGCGCTGCTGGATACCGAGGCAGAGCCAGGTGGGGGCGATCTCCCGGTCGCGAAAGGTTCGGAGGTGCGCCATATCGCGACCGGGAGGTCGCTCCCACAAGTCGCTCCCACAACAGGTCGCCCCCACAATGCGGCGACCCCTTCCGCACGCAAACTGGCGCATGCGCACGATGTGGATGCCAGCCAGTTGCAGGGCAGCGGGCGGCACGGGGTGGTGATTAAAGAGGATGTGCAGAGCGTTGTGCGGGAAGCCACCCCGCTCCCCCCTCCAACTCCCCCCTTGCAGGGGGGAGAGAATGTTGCCGCGTCTACTACTCCCCCTCCCCTTCAAGGGGAGGGCTGGGGTGGGGATGGGTCAAAATCCGCAGGACGCATCGAACAGCGCGTCCCCATGACGCGCATCCGCCAGCGCATCGCCGAGCGGCTGCTGCAATCGCAGCAGAACGCCGCCATCCTCACCACCTTCAACGAGGTGAACATGCAGCCGGTGATCGAGCTGCGCAACAAGTACAAAGACGCGTTCGAGAAAAAGCACGGCGTGAAGCTGGGCTTCTCGTCTTTCTTCGTCAAAGCGGCAGTGCTGGCCTTGCAGAAATTCCCCATCGTCAACGCCTCGGTGGACGGCACGGACATCATCTATCACGGCTATTTCGACATCGGCGTGGCCATCGGCAGCGAGCGCGGACTGGTCGTTCCCATCATCCGCGACGCGGATAAACTGTCGCTGGCCGACATCGAAAAACGCATCGCGGATTTCGGCGCGCGCGCCAAAGATGGCAAGCTCAGCATGGAAGAACTGACCGGAGGCACGTTCTCCATCTCCAACGGAGGCGTGTTCGGCTCCATGCTCTCCACCCCCATCATCAACCCGCCGCAGAGCGCCATTCTCGGCATCCACGCCACCAAAGACCGTCCGGTGGCCGAGAACGGACAGGTCGTGATCCGCCCCATGAACTACCTCGCGCTGTCCTACGACCACCGCATCATCGACGGACGCGAAGCCGTACAGTTTCTCGCCGCCATCAAGGAAGCGCTGGAGTTTCCGGGACGGGTTTTACTGGATATTTGAGGGAGTGGAGGGAGGGTGTGTGGGAGGGTGTGTGGGAGGAGCTTGTGGGAAGAGCTTGTGGGAAGAGCTTGTGGGAAGAGCTTGTGGGAGCGACCTCCCGGTCGCGATTCCATGAAAACCGCCAAACCCATCGCGACCGGGAGGTCGCTCCCACAGGAGGTCGCTCCCACAGGAGGTTGTTCCCACAGGAGGTTGCTTCACTGTAAGGTTAGGATGGACATGAAGGAAATCGAACCTGCACCCCACAGCCAAAACCTGCGCAAAGGCCGCTATTCCGAAGCCGGGCAGATATATTTGCTCACGACGGCCACATGGCAACGCAGGCCGTTTTTTCTCGATGTGCTACTGGGCAGAATGGTGGTGCAGGCGATGCGTTTTCAGGAAAACGAAAAGCGCGTCGAGAGTCTGGCGTTCGTGCTGATGCCGGACCACTTGCATTGGCTGCTTGCCTTGCAAAATCAGGTGACGCTGCCGGAAGTGATGAAGTCGGTAAAGAGTTATTCGGCCAGGATGATCAACCGCTTTTTGCAGAAGACCGGCGCAACGGAGGCCGCGCATGTTTGGCAAGATGGGTTTCACGATCATGCCTTGCGCAAAGAAGATGACCTGATCGAGGTGGCCCGCTATGTCGTGGCTAATCCGGTGCGTGCCGGGTTGGTGCAAAGAGTGGAAGACTATCCCCTGTGGGACGCGAAATGGCTGTGAGCGAATTTGTTGGGTGTGGGAGCGACCTGTGGGAGGGGTTTGCGGGAGGGGTTTGTGGGAGCGACCTCCCGGTCGCGATTGGTTTGGCAGTGCGCCATATCGCGACCGGGAGGTCGCTCCCACAGGAGGTTTGCTCCCACAGGAGGGTGTATATAGCGCTCCAGTGGCGGTAGAATGCCCGTACTGCGGCAATCAACGGATAACAAGATGAAGCGCAGTCCAATCAACGGGCAGATCAACCGGTTGCCCGCCGCCGCACTGGCGGCAGCGTTGCTGTATGTCACGTGGCTGTCTTTCGGCCACTTCCAGCAAAAACCCAGCATAAAAATCGGTGTGCTGCATTCGCTGACCGGCACCATGGCCGCGAGCGAGACGCCGCTGGTGGATGCGGTGCGGTTGGCGGTAGAAGAGGCCAACCAGTCCGGCGGAATAGACGGCGCGCAGATCGAGATGATCGTTAGCGATTGCCGCTCGGATGCCAACTACTGCGCGCAGCAGGCGGAAAAGCTCATCACTACAGATGGCGTGCAGGCTCTGTTCGGTTGCTGGACATCGGCCTGCCGCAAGGCGGTCAAACCCGTGGTCGAAGAACATCATCACCTGCTGTTCTACCCGGTGCAGTACGAAGGGCTGGAACAATCCCCCGACATCATCTACACCGGCGCTGCGCCCAACCAGCAGCTCATCCCGATGGTGAGCTGGGCATTGCAGCAACGCGGCAAGCGCGCCTACCTGATCGGTTCGGACTACGTGTTTCCGCGCACCGCGAACCAGATCGTCAAGAAGCTGCTGCTGGCGCAGGACGCGCAGTTGCTGGCGGAGCGCTACGTGCCGCTGGGCGAACAGAAGCTGGATGCCGTCGCGCGCGACATTGCGGCGCAACACCCCGATTTCGTATTGAACACCCTGAACGGCGACAGCAACCCGTATTTTTTCCGCGCGCTGCAAAAGGCCGGTATCCGCGCCGCGGACATCCCGGTGTTTTCCACCAGCATCGCCGAAGCGGAACTCGCGGCGATGGGGCCGGAACTGATGACGGGACATTATGCGGCGTGGAATTATTTCCAGAGCGTGGACAGCGGGGAGAACCGCGCCTTCATCGGGCGTTTCCGCCGCCGTTTCGGCTTGCAGCGGGTATTGGACGACCCGATGGAGGCGGCTTACATCGGGGTGAAGCTGTGGGTGAATGCGCTACGTGACACGGGGACGCTGGACATGGCGACCATGAAGACAGAACTGGCGGAGCAGGCGCTGAACGCACCGGAAGGCGTTGTGGCCGTGGATGCTGATACGCGGCATTTGTGGAAGACGGTGCGCATAGCTCGCGCGCGCGCGGACGGGCAGTTCGAGATCGTCTGGCAATCGCCGGGCCTGGTGCGTCCCGCGCCCTTCCCGTTTTTCCTGCGCCCGGATGAGTTGTCTCAAATGGAAAGGCGCACGCCATGAAAATCGCCCCGCGCCTGCTGTTTTTATTCGTGCTGGTAGCCGTGTTGCCGTTGGCCTCGTTCAGCTATCTCAACCTGCAACAGGATGAAGCGACGCTGCGCGGCGAGGCGCTGGGGTGGCTGGCGAATATGGCGGACAAGAAGGCGGCGCAGATCGGGGGCTATATGTCCGAGCGCATCGGCGATGTGCGCCTGCTGGCGCGCATGGAGCGGACGCAACAGGCGCTGCTTGCCCTGTCGCAGGCCTATCGGCGCTACGGCCCCGGTTCGGCGGAATATGCCAGGACGGATGCGGCGTTCCACGGCTTCTTCGCCGCTTACATGGAGGAAGGGCATGTCCATAACGTATTCCTGATCACCCCGCAGGGCGAGATCGTCTATACCCGGAAGCATGGGGCGGATTTCGCCACCAGCCTGATAACCGGCCCTTACCGCGAGTCGCAACTGGCCAAGGCGTTCCGCGCCGCGCGCATGACCCTGGAGCCCATCCTTTCTACCTACGAGTTGTATGCGCCTTCCGATAACGCCCCCGCCGCTTTCATCGTCGCGCCGGTGATGGTGCAAGGGCGGTTCGAGGGCATGTTCGCCGTGCAATTGGACAATGAGCGCCTCATCCGCGTGGCGACGGATGCGACCGGGCTGGGGATGAGCGGCGAAACCGAGGTGGCCGAGCCGGATGGCGCGGGCGGGGCGAGGTTCACCGCGCCGCTCAAGTCCGACCCGCAGGCCACCATGCAACGCAGGGTGAAGCGAGCGGCGCCCGGTGCCCCGATCCTGCTTGCGCTGGGCGGGGAGCCGGGCGAGGGCGTGAAACAGGATTACCGCGGCAAGCCGGTCGTGGCCGCCTGGCACTACCTGCCGGCGCTGGGCTGGGGCATGGTGGTCAAGATGGATGCGGATGAAATATTCGGGCCCATCTACCGGCAGCGCACCGTCATGCTGCAAGTGCTGGCCGGGTTGCTGCTGTTCAGCAGTCTGATCGCATTGTATTTCGAGCGCCGGATCAGCGCGCCGCTGGAAAGGCTGGCGCAGACTGCGAACGCGATGTCCGGCGGAGATATGGGTAGACGGGTGGATGAATCCGCGCCCGGCGAACTGGGGCAATTCGCGCGCGCGTTCAACCGCATGGCCGAAAACCTGCAAACGCTGTACCGCACGCTGGAAGACCGCATCGAAGAGCGCACGCGCGACCTGCACGCGAGCAACGAGCAGTTGCAGGAAGAGATCATCGAACGCGAGCAGACGGAAGCCGCCTTGCGCGACAGCGAAGAGCACCTGCGATCCGCACTCGATGATTTGCGCTACCAGAAATTTGCGCTGGATCAGCACGCCATCGTAGCGATTACCGATGTGCGTGGCACGATCACTTACGTCAATGAAAAATTTTGCGAGATCAGCGGGTATTCTCAGGCCGAGATGCTTGGGAAAAATCACCGCATACTCAATTCCGGCACGCATCCGGCAAAATTTTTCCATGACATGTATCGCACTATCGCCGCGGGCAAGGTGTGGCATGGCGAGATTTGCAACCGCGCCAAGGGCGGGCAGCTGTACTGGGTGATGACCACCATCGTTCCGTATCGGGATAACGCCGGCAAGCCCACCCAATATATTGCGATACGCACCGACATCACCGCGCGCAAACGGGCCGAGGAGGAAATACGCAACTTGGCTTTTTTCGATGCGCTCACCGGTTTGCCGAACCGGCGTTTGCTGCTGGACCGTCTCCAGTCGGCGCTGCTGCTGTCGGCGCGCAGCCGGCATTGCGGGGCGCTGCTGTTCCTCGATATGGACAGGTTCAAGACGCTCAACGACACGCTGGGACACGATTGCGGCGACCTGATGCTGATCGGTGTGGGGGGGCGCATCCAGGCGTGCGTGCGCGAGGCGGACACGGTAGCGCGCCTGGGCGGCGACGAGTTCGTGGTGCTGATCGAGGAAATCGGCGCGGACATGGAGGAGGCTTCGCAGAAGGTTGCGCTGATCGCCGAGAAAATACGCGCCGCGCTGGCCGCGCCCTATTCGTTGAGGGGGCACGAGTACCACAGTTCGCCCAGCATCGGGGTGAGCATGTATCGCGGCAACACCGAGACTGTGGATGTCCTGATGAAACGGGCGGACATGGCGATGTATCAGGCCAAGGACGCCGGGCGCAATACGGTGCGTTTCTTCGACCCGCTGATGCAGCGGGCGGTGGAGGTGCGCGCGGAGCTGGAAGCGGATCTGCGCGGTGCGTTGCCGAACGGCCAGTTGCAACTGTATTACCAGATTCAGGTGGATGGCGACCATCGCCCGGTCGGCGCGGAAGCGCTGATCCGCTGGATGCATCCGCGGCGCGGCATGGTTGCGCCCGCCCAGTTCATCCCCGAGGCGGAGGAGAGCGGGCAGATACTCGACATCGGGCTGTGGGTGATCGAGACGGCCTGCCGCCAGCTTGCCGCATGGGCGCAGGACGAGCGGATGCGCCGCCTGACCCTGGCGGTCAACGTCAGCGCGCAGCAGTTCCATTTGCGCGACTTTGTGGAGCTGACGCAAGAGGTGATCGTCAGGCATGGCATCTCGCCCGAACGCCTGAAGCTGGAATTGACCGAAAGCGTGGTGCTGGAAGACGTGGCCGACGTGGCGGGCAAGATGCACGCGCTGAAGGCGCTGGGCGTGCGGTTGTCGCTGGACGATTTCGGCACCGGCTATTCCTCGCTGGTCTATTTGAAACAGCTTCCGCTCGACCAGATCAAGATAGACCAGAGCTTCGTGCGCGATGTCACGTCCGACCAGAACGACGCCGTGATGGTGCAGGCCATCATCGGCATGGCGCAGAACTTCCGCCTCAACGTGATCGCCGAAGGAGTGGAAACCGGGGCGCAACTGGCCTTTTTGAAACAGAACGGCTGCATGGCGTACCAGGGTTATCTGTTCGGCAAACCGGCACCGCTGGCGGAGTTCGAGGCGCTGGCAAGGCGCTTGTTCGGGTGATTTTAATGGTGTGGCGGTATAGGTTTTTTGTGGGAGCGACCTCCCGGTCGCGACAGGTTTGGAGGCGCGCTCCAATCGCGGCCGGGAGGCCGCTCCCACAGCTTGTGGCGCTGCGGTTTTGAACGGGCATTGGAATAAGGAAAAGATATGAACCCGCAATTTCAGGCCTACCGCATTTTCGATGAAGACGGCAAATCCGCCGGGCGTTTCGTCGAGTTGTCGCTGGATGATCTCGATCCCGGCGAGGTGGTCATTCAGGCACATTATTCCAGTGTGAACTACAAGGATGCGCTCGCGGCGACGGGGGCGGGCAAAGTCATACGCCGTTTTCCTTGCGTGGGGGGAGTGGATGTGTCCGGCGCGGTGACGAGTTCGTCGGATACGCGCTTTAAAGCAGGGGATGAGGTGCTTGTTACTGGCTACGACATGGGCGTGGCGCACGACGGCGGATTCGCCGAATATGTGCGCGCCCCAGCCGATTGGGTGGTGGCGTTGCCATCCAGTCTTTCCTTGTTCGAGGCGATGGCCTTGGGCACGGCTGGATTCACCGCCGCCCTGGCCATCCATCGTCTGGAGCAGAACGAACTCGCGCCGGATAAAGGTAAAGTCATCGTCACCGGAGCGACGGGCGGGGTGGGCAGTCTGGCGATCCAGATGCTGGCGCAGCTTGGCTATCATGTGGTGGCGCTGACCGGCAAAGATGGCGAGCACGCTTACCTGAGGTCGTTGGGCGCGAGCGAGATATTGCCGCGCGGCGAGGTTGATTTGAACGGCACGCGCCCGTTGGAAAAAGCGCGGTGGGCGGGTGCGCTGGATGCGGTGGGCGGTGCTACCCTGGCCTGGCTTACGCGCACCATGCAGCAGGACGGCGTCATTGCCAGCTTCGGCAACGCGGGCGGTGTCGAGCTGCATACCACGGTGTTCCCGTTCATCCTGCGCGGAGTCAAGTTGTTGGGGGTGGATTCCGCTGCGACGGCGATGCCGCTGCGTAAGCAAATATGGCAACGCTTGGCGGGCGATCCTTCGTCCGGGCTCGGGACAGGTTTACGTCCGCAAAATCTTGAGCAGATTGCCCATGTCGTCCCGTTCGCGGCATTGCCGGAGGTGTTCCCCGGAATGTTGCGCGGCGAAACGCGCGGGCGTACGGTCTTGTCCTTTGCGCGCTGACGTTACGTGAAACTCGCGTAGCGGTCCGTTTGCCCTTTCTGGGTGAAACAACTGGTGGAACAACTCGTGTCGCAAACCAGAAATAACGGGACAAATGAAACGGATGGATTTTTTTGTCAGGCAAGGCGCAGACCCGCAGCCGTATGGGGTATACGGCAAGGGGATGCAACGCGGCATGGCGGAAAAAGACGCCGTTTAATTCTGGTTTGCGACACTAGCCATATCACTAAGGCAGCACACCCCACCCGCCGTTGGCGGGCAGAGTACAAGAGCTGCCAAGTGATTGGTTATAGCCATTCGACTAGGCTGCAAACGACCGCAGCCAAGTCGCTGGTTATCCCGCAGGGATTGGAGATTGTCTTTGCGAGCATCCGCTTCGCGGGTTGCCTGCTTGACCCGCTTCTCGTTCGCCCCAGCCCCCTATCCAACTTTCCACCCGCAAGGAGTATGCCGGCGGGAGCGGTCTCCTGACCGCGATTCGATGAACACCTCCCAAGCTGTCGCGACCGGGAGGTCGCTCCCACCGGTGCCGGGACGTACAAAGACATCGGCCTATCCGTGAGAGTCGGTCAGCACAAGCCGCTTGCTCCCACACATCAGTTTGAATCGCACCCGGCTTGCCTGTGGCGGATGCCGACGCGTCGCAGCGGTGTAGAATGCGTGCCGTTTTGTTGTTTGCCCGCCATGTCCACCACCAAGAACTATCACTGGCGCATCGCCGGATTCTATTTTTTCTATTACGCCTTCATCGGGATGTTCGCACCCTATTGGAGCTTGTACCTGCAATCCATCCATTTCGATGCCATCGAGATTTCCATCCTGCTGTCGATCCAGCCGGTGATGCGCATGCTCGCCCCGGCTATATGGGGCTGGCTGGCCGACGACGGGTGGGACAGTATTGAGAAAATTTTCCGTCGTATGACCACCCGCCCGGCATCCCCTGATCAAACTACTAGCCATTCGACTATGCCGCCAACAAACGGTGGCCAAGTCGCCGGTTATCCCGCACCAGAGGGCTGCGCCCCACCGTGTCGGGGCGCCACGGGCAAACGCCTGCTGGTGGTGCAGGTGGCGGCGATGTTGAGCGCCTTGTTCTATCTGGGGGTGTTCGTCACCACCAGTTTCTGGGGGCTGTTCATCGTGCTGGTGCTGATGGCGTTTTTCTGGAGCGCGTCGATGCCGCTGGTGGAGGCGACCACGCTGAGCTACCTCGGCAAAAATACCGCGCATTACGGGCGCATCCGTTCCTGGGGGTCTATCGGTTTCATCGTGGCGGTGGTGGGGCTGGGTTATGCCTTCGACTATATCGCCATCGCATGGCTGCTGTGGGCGGGGTTGGTGTGCGAGCTGGGCATCCTGATATTCTCGCGCCAGATACCCAAGACCGAGGTGTTGGCGCACCACACCGATAGCCGGCCGATCAAACAGATTGCGCTGCAGCCGCGCGTGCTGGCCTTGTTCGGCGCGTGTTTTCTGATGTCCGTGGCGCACGGGCCTTACTACACTTTCTACTCCATCTATCTGGTCGAACACGGCTACGCGAAGAGCGCGGTGGGCGGGTTGTGGGCGCTGGGGGTGATCTGCGAAATCGGCGTGTTTTTCATCATGCCCGCGCTGGTGCGGCGCTTCGGTTTCACGCGCATTTTGCTCATCAGCCTCAGCGCGGCGGTGTTGCGTTTCCTGCTCATCGGCTGGACGGTGGATATCGTCGTGCTGCTGTTGTTCGCGCAGGTGCTGCATGCGCTCACCTTCGGCGCGTATCACGCCGCTTCGGTGGGGCTGGTGCATGAATATTTCAAGGGGAGGCACCAGTCCAAGGGGCAGGCCTTGTTCGGCAGTTTCACCTACGGCGCGGGCGGCATGTTGGGCGGCTTGGCGAGCGGGCCGATCTGGCAGCATTGGGGGGCTTCGGCCGTGTATACCTTCAGCGCGGGCGTGGCGCTGCTGGGCTTGCTGCTGATGGCGTGGAGTCCGCATAACAGAAACTGATACGCGAAAATGCTAGACTTTGCGCAACTTAACTCTATGTCGATGCTATGGGCCAAGTTTTTCTGTACGACACCACTTTGCGTGACGGCACGCAGCGCGAGGATATTTCCCTTTCGGTGGACGACAAGCTGGTGATCGCCAAGCGTCTCGCCGATTTCGGTTTTCACTACATCGAGGGCGGTTGGCCGGGTTCCAATCCCAAAGATGCGGAATTCTTTGCGCGCGCCGCCAAAATAGATTTCGGCGCTACCAGGCTGGCGGCTTTCGGGCGCACGCGGCAGAAGCATCTGCAATGTGAGCAGGACGCCAACCTGCAAGCGCTGCTGGATGCGGCGACGCCGGCGGTGACGATGGTGGGCAAGAGTTCGGAGTATCACGTCAAGCTGGTGCTCGCCGCCACGCTGGAAGAGAACCTGGCGATGATCCGCGACAGCGTGGGCTATATGAAAGCGCACGGGCGCGAAGTGGTGTTCGACGCGGAGCATTTTTTCGACGGTTTCATCGCCAACCGCGACTATGCCATGGCGACCTTGCGCGCGGCGGCGGATGCGGGCGCGGACTGGCTGGTGTTGTGCGATACCAACGGCGGCAAACTGCCGTGGGAGGTGGAGGAAATTGTGCGCGAGGTGAAGAAACACATCGCCACGCCGCTCGGCGCGCATTGCCACAACGACAGCGGCTGCGGCGTTGCCAATTCGCTGGCGGCGGTGCGCGGCGGCTGCACGCAGGTGCAGGGCACCATCAACGGTTACGGCGAGCGCGTGGGCAATGCCAACCTGACCACCATCATCCCCAATCTGCAACTCAAGATGAACGAGCCGGTGGTGACACCGACGCAATTGCGCGAACTGACTGCGCTGTCGCGTTTCGTGGCCGAAGTGGTCAACTTCAAGCTGTTCAATCATGCGCCCTACGTCGGCCACAGCGCCTTTGCGCACAAGGGCGGCATCCATGTGGCGGCCATCCTCAAAGCCAGCGACACCTACCAGCATATCGATCCGGCGCTGGTGGGCAACGAGATGCGTTCGGTGGTGTCGGAATTGTCCGGTCGCGGCAACATCCAGTTCCATGCCAAAACATTGGGGATCGATCTCGATAACGAAGATGCGCAGCGCGTGCTCAACCACATCAAGCATCTGGAACATGAAGGCTTCACCTTCGAGGCGGCCGAGGCGAGCGTGGAATTGATGCTGCACCGCATACGGCCCGATTACGTGCAGCCTTTTGAACTGATCGATTATTTTGTGATTACCGAGCGCAGGCAGAGTCGCGGCCTGTTGTCGGAGGCAACTGTGAAAGTAAGGGTTGGCGGCGAAGTCAAATTCGTGGCGGCAGAAGGCAACGGCCCGGTGAACGCGCTCTCCACCGCTTTGCGCAGCGCCTTGTCCGCGGCTTATCCGGTGCTGAAAACAGTGAAGCTCATCGACTACAAAGTGCGCATCCTGGATAGCGCCAACGGCACTTCCGCGCAAATTCGCGTGCTGATTACTTTCCGGGGCGGCGGCCACGTGTGGACGACGGTGGGCGCCAGCACCAACATTATTGATGCCAGCTGGCACGCGCTCTCGGATAGCTTGGAATATGCGCTGGTGAAGCTGACGGTTGCGCCGGAGCAGGCTAGTGTCGCAAACCAGAAATAACGCAACATTAAACGGCGTCTTTTTTCGCCATGCCGCGTTGCATCCCCTTGCCGTATACCCCATATGGCTGCGGGTCTGCGCCTTGCCTGGCAAAAAAATCCATCCGTTTCATTTGTCCCGTTATTTCTGGTTTGCGACACTAGTTCCAGATAATCCTTGCGGAAGCCACTGCGCCGGGGTTAATGCATTCCGGGCTCAAAGCGGTAGCGCCGTTTTGTCCACCACTTTGCGCAACACGAAGCTGGTGTGTACGCCGGTCACGCCCTTGATGCGCGTGATCCGGTTGAGCAGCAGTTCCTGATAGGCATCCATGTCTTTCACCACCACCTTGAGCTGATAGTCGGCATCCTGTCCTGTAATCAGCAGGCATTCCAGCACATCGGGAATTTCCGCCACTTTCGCCTCGAAGTTGCCGAGGCGTTCCGGCGTGTGCTGGTCCATCGAAATCAGGATCAGCGCCGTTAGGGACAGGCCGAGTTTCTTGGCGTCGAGCAAGGCGCGGTAGCCGGTGATGAGCCCCGATTCTTCCAGCGCGTGCAAGCGGCGCAAGCAGGGCGAAGGCGTGAGGCTGATGCGGTCAGCCAAATCTTGGTTGCTGACGCGCCCGTCTTCTTGCAGTACGCGCAAAATCTGTAAGTCGTAACGATCGAGTTTCATAATATTCCCTAAAAATGGGTTGGCGTTAATGGTAATTTTAAATATTTCGCGAATGTGCGCAATATTATTGCTTATATTGTGGTTGGCGTGAGGTAATGCGCAAGCTAATGCCTAGGATTTCTCTTTATGATTTCACTCGTTGATTTCTTAAAGGAGTGGCCATCATGTTGCAGCATCCCGAAACCAAGTATCGCCCGTTTCCTGCATTCAATCTTGCCGACCGCCAATGGCCTAACCACACCATCACCCAGCCGCCGGTCTGGATGAGCACGGATTTGCGCGATGGCAACCAAGCGCTGTTCGAGCCGATGAATGCCGAGCGCAAGATGCGTATGTTCCGCATGCTGTGCGACATCGGCTTCAAGGAAATCGAAGTCGCTTTTCCGTCGGCTTCCGCCACCGATTTCAATTTTGTGCGCGAGCTGATCGAGCGCGGGCATATCCCGCAGGATGTCACCATCGAGGTGTTGACCCAAGCGCGCGAGCACTTGATCCGCCGCACCATGGAGTCGCTCAAGGGCGCGCGCCGGGCGATTGTTCATGTCTACAACCCGGTTTCGCAAAATTTTCGCGATGTCGTGTTCGGCATGAGTCGCGCCGAGGTGGTCGAGATGGCAGTCTCCTCGGTCAAGTTGATTAAGCAACTTGCCGAAGAGCAGCCGGAAACGCAGTGGGTGCTCGAATATAGCCCGGAAACATTCTCGGCGGCGGAGCCCGAATTCGCGCTCGAAATTTGCGATGCCGTGACCGCAGCATGGGGCGCTGCACAGGACAACAAGGTGATACTCAACTTGCCCGCCACCGTGGAACTCGCCACGCCGAATGTGTATGCCGACCAGATCGAATGGATGCACCGCCATCTCGCGCGGCGCGACAGCGTCGTCCTCAGCGTGCACACGCACAACGACCGGGGCACCGCCGTTGCGGCGGCGGAGCTCGCGCTGATGGCCGGTGCCGAGCGCGTCGAGGGCTGTTTGTTCGGCAACGGCGAGCGCACCGGCAATGTGGACATCGTGACCATGGCGTTGAATCTCTATACGCAGGGTATCGCTCCGGGGCTGGATTTTTCCGACATCAACGCGGTGGCGCGCACGGTCGAATATTGCAACCAGTTGCCGATACATCCGCGCCATCCTTATGTGGGCGACTTGGTGTTTACCGCGTTTTCCGGCTCGCATCAGGATGCGATCAAGAAGGGCTTTGCGGTTGCGCGGTTGGATGCGGGCTGGAATGTGCCCTATCTTCCGGTAGACCCCAAGGATATCGGGCGCAGCTACGATTCGGTGATCCGCGTCAACAGCCAGTCCGGGAAAGGCGGCATCGCCTACTTGCTGGAAGCGGAATGCGGCGTCGTCATGCCGCGCCGTTTGCAGGTCGAGTTTTCTGGCGTGGTGCAGCAACGGGCCGACAGTTGCGGCGGGGAAATCAGCGCTGCGGAAATAGGGCAGTTGTTCGCGGCGACTTATCTGGATAGCGCTGCGCCCGTGCGTTACCGGGAGCATCATCTTTACGAACGCGGCGACGTGCAAGGCATACGCCTGAATGTGGAAATAGACGGCATAGCGCATTTGCTGGCAGGGGAAGGCAACGGTCCGGTCGATGCGGCGGTGCATGCCTTGCAAAGCGCGGGCATCAATGTGCGGGTGCGTAGTTACGAAGAGCGCTCAATGTCCGCCAGCGCCAAGGCGGGTGATGCCCGCGCCTGCGCATTCATCGAGATAGCGAATGTTGGGGGCGCTGCCGCATGCTACGGTGTGGGCATGGACGCGAACATCGTGACGGCCGCGATCAAGGCGCTGGTCAGCGGCGTTAACCGGGCAGGGTTATCCCCGTTGGGCGTTGCTTGGGATGGCGCAACTGCTGTGGCATAATCAGCAGCCCCGCAAGGTAGAAAAATAATGGACGCTCAAACTCTTTACGACAAACTTTGGAACAGCCATCTGGTTCGCACCGAGCCGGATGGCACCGCATTGATCTACATCGACCGGCATTTGGTGCATGAGGTGACCAGCCCGCAGGCCTTCGAGGGCTTGAAGCTGGCGCAGCGCAAGCCTTGGCGCAAGGGTTCCATGCTGGCCGTGCCGGATCACAACGTGCCGACGACCAAGCGCAGCGGCGGCATCGCCGACCCGATCGCGCGCCTGCAAGTAGAGACGCTGGATGCGAATTGCGCGGAGTTCGGCATCGCCGAATTCAAAATGAATGATGCGCGGCAGGGTATCGTGCATGTGATCGGCCCGGAGCAGGGCGCGACCTTGCCCGGCATGACGGTGGTATGCGGCGACTCGCACACCAGCACGCACGGCGCGTTCGCGGCGCTGGCGCACGGCATCGGCACGTCCGAGGTGGAACATGTGATGGCGACGCAGTGTCTGGTGGCGAAGAAGTCCAAGGCCATGCTGGTCAAGGTGGAAGGCGCTCTCGGCAAAGGCGTGTCCGCGAAAGACATCGCGCTGGCGGTGATCGGCAAAATCGGTACGGCGGGCGGTACGGGTTTCGCCATCGAGTTTGCGGGCAGCGCGATCCGCGCTTTGAGCATGGAAGCGCGTATGACCTTGTGCAACATGGCCATCGAGGCGGGCGCGCGTGCCGGCATGGTGGCGGCGGACGAAACGACTTTCGCTTATTGCAAAGGTCGGCCATTTGCGCCGCAAGGGGAGCAATGGGAACAAGCCGTGGCCTACTGGAAGACGCTGCATAGCGACGTTGGTGCCGCGTTCGACGCGACGGTGGAGCTGGATGCCGCGCAGGTCAAACCGCAAGTGACTTGGGGCACTTCGCCGGAGATGGTGGTATCCGTGGATGGATGTGTGCCCGATCCGGCCAATGCACCGGATGCGGTGAAGCGCGGCGACTGGGAGCGCGCGCTGGCCTATATGGGCTTGCAGGCGAACACGCCTATGACCGAGGTCATGATCGACAAGGTGTTCATCGGTTCCTGCACCAACGGGCGCATCGAAGATATGCGCGCCGCTGCCGCCGTGGCCAAGGGCAAAAAAGTGGCCGCGAACGTGAAGCTGGCGATGGTGGTGCCGGGCTCGGGCCTGGTTAAAGCGCAGGCGGAACAGGAAGGTCTGGACAAGATTTTGATCGCGGCCGGCTTCGAGTGGCGCGATCCGGGCTGCTCGATGTGTCTGGCGATGAACGATGACCGTCTGTCGCCGGGCGAGCGTTGCGCGGCAACCTCCAACCGCAATTTCGAGGGGCGCCAGGGGCAGGGCGGACGCACGCATCTGGTGAGCCCGGAGATGGCTGCGGCGGCGGCGATTGCCGGGCATTTTGTGGATGTCAGCCGATAGGAGTGATGGCATGAGAATGATTGCGGTTTTGATGGTGGTCGTTGCGATGGCAGGATGCAAAACCTATGACGCGATGAAAGGCAACACGTCGAAAGAGCGCGTGGCTTCGGGTTTAAAGAAGGATGCGCAGGCTACCGGCGAAACGGTGGAAAGAATCGTGCATGAAAGCGGCCAGTCTTTGGGTAAGGCGCTCAAGCGCGGCGGGAATAAACTGGAAGAAGCTTCCAAATAACGGATAAACGGCGATGCGAAAATTTACAGCATTTGATGGCTTGGTGGCACCGTTGGATAGAGCCAACGTGGATACCGACGCGATCATTCCCAAGCAGTTTTTGAAATCGATCAAGCGTTCCGGTTTCGGCCCCAACGCATTCGACGAATGGCGCTATCTCGACCACGGCGAGCCGGGGATGGATAACAGCAAGCGGCCGCCGAACAAAGATTTTGTGTTGAATCAGCCACGCTACCGAGGTGCGCAGATACTGTTGGCGCGCGAGAACTTCGGTTGCGGCAGCTCGCGCGAACATGCGCCCTGGGCGCTGGAAGATTTCGGTTTCCGCGTCATCATCGCGCCGAGTTTCGCCGACATTTTTTTCAACAACTGCTTCAAGAACGGCTTGCTGCCGATCAGGCTGGATGCGGCCAAGGTGGATACGCTGTTCAAGGCGGTGGAAGCCAATGCCGGCTACAAACTGAAGGTCGATCTGGAACAGCAAAGCATTGCCGCACCGGACGGCACGATGTACCCGTTCGAAGTGGATGTTTTCCGCAAACATTGCCTGTTGAACGGGCTGGATGACATCGGCCTGACCTTGCAGCATGTGGAAGGCATCAAGGCATTCGAGACGAAGCATCGCGCGGCGCAGCCGTGGTTGTTCGCCTAAAACGTAAAAAATGCAGGTCGCATTGGCGCAAACCCAACTTACGGTAGGTTTTAACAGGGAAAATCAAGAATGAAGATTGCAGTATTGCCGGGTGATGGCATCGGGCCGGAGATCGTCGCGCAAGCGGTGAAGGTGTTGGAAGCATTGCGTAGCGACGGCTTGAAAGTTGAGATGGAG
The DNA here is from genome assembly GCA_004297065.1 of Gallionellaceae bacterium. Classification (GTDB taxonomy): domain Bacteria; phylum Pseudomonadota; class Gammaproteobacteria; order Burkholderiales; family Gallionellaceae; genus PALSA-1006. Next base: position 15,760 of record SCUU01000123.1, on the reverse strand, counting down.
TACGCCCATATCGGCGGCGCGGGTTACGATGCGGCGGGCGACCCGTTCCCGGCCGCGACGGAAAAGCTGGCGCTGGCTTCCGACGCGGTGCTGCTCGGTGCGGTGGGCGGCTATCAATACGATAATTTGCCGCGACCGATGCGTCCCGAGCAGGGTCTGTTGCGCATCCGCAAAGGTTTGGGCCTGTTTGCAAATCTGCGTCCCGCGATGGTGTATCCCGAACTGGTGAACGCTTCGACGCTGCGTGCGGACATCGTGTCCGGTCTGGACATCATGATCCTGCGCGAACTGACGGGAGACATCTACTTCGGCCAGCCGCGCGGTATCCGCGTGCTGGACGACGGCGAGCGCCAAGGCTTCGACACCATGCATTACAACGAGTCTGAAGTGCGCCGCGTGGCGCACGTCGGTTTCCAGATCGCGATGAAGCGCGGCAAAAAATTGTGCTCGGTGGACAAGGCTAACGTGCTGGATACCAGCATGTTCTGGCGCGAGATGGTGACGGAAGTGGCCAAGGCCTATCCAGAGGTGGCGCTGTCGCACATGTACGTGGACAACGCCGCGATGCAACTGGTGCGCGCGCCCAAGCAGTTCGATGTGATTCTGACCGGCAATATTTTCGGCGACATCCTGTCGGACGAGGCGTCGATGCTCACCGGCTCCATCGGCATGCTGCCGTCGGCCTCGCTGGATGCAAACAACAAGGGGCTGTATGAGCCGTGCCACGGTTCCGCGCCGGACATCGCGGGCAAAGACATCGCCAATCCGTTGGCGACTATCCTGTCGGTGGCGATGATGATGCAATACACCTTCGGTCGTGCCGACATCGCGCAGCGCATCGAAGCTGCGGTGCGCAAGGTGTTGCAGCAAGGCCTGCGCACGGGCGACATCTATGAAGACGGCATGCAGAAAGTCGGCTGTGCGGCGATGGGCGACGCGGTGGTGGCCGCTTTGTAAATATCGGGGAAGGGAAAAGAGGGAGGGGGAAGGGTAACAGTGGAGCGGTAGTTTTTCCCCTTCCCCCTCAAGCACTGTAGGCGCGAACCCTTCCCGATTTATTGAGGATATAGAGAAATGAAAGTAGGTCTAATCGGTTGGCGCGGCATGGTGGGCTCGGTGCTCATGCAGCGCATGCGCGAGGAGAAGGATTTCGACCTGTTCGATGCGGTGTTCTTCAGCACTTCCAACGTAGGCGGCGCGGCACCTGCAGAAAGCAAGAGCGTGCCGTTGAAGGATGCGCACGACCTGAACGAACTGAAGGCGATGGATGCCATCATCTCCTGTCAGGGCGGCGACTACACCACCGGGATATTCCCCAAGCTGCGCGCGGCAGGCTGGAGCGGCTACTGGATCGACGCGGCTTCCACGCTGCGCATGGAAGATGATGCGGTCATCATCCTCGATCCGGTCAATCTAGAGCTCATCAAGAAATCGTTGGCGAACGGCGGCAAGAATTTCATCGGCGGCAATTGCACCAACAGCATCCTGCTGATGGGCTTGGGTGGCCTGTTCCATGCGGGGCTGGTGGAATGGGTGTCGTCCATGACGTACCAGGCCGCTTCCGGCGCGGGCGCGCAGAATATGCGCGAACTGCTGAACCAGATGGGCGTGGCGCACGCTTGCGTGGCCGATCTGCTGGCCGATCCGAAGTCCGCCATTCTGGAAATCGACCGTCGTTTGGCGGAAAAGCTGCGTTCTGCCGACATGCCGACCGAGCATTTCGGTGCTCCCTTGGCCGGAAGCTTGATCCCATGGATCGACAAGCAACTCGACAACGGACAATCCAAGGAGGAGTGGAAAGGCTGCGCCGAGGTCAACAAGATACTGGGCACGACTTCTGTTATTCCCGTGGATGGCCTGTGCGTGCGCATCGGCGCGATGCGCTGCCATAGCCTTGCGCTCACTCTCAAATTGAACAAGGATGTTGCCTTGAGCGAAATCGAAGCGCTCATCAGGGGCGGCAATCCCTGGGTCAAGTTTGTGCCTAACCAACGCGAAATCTCCGTGCGCGAACTGACCCCGGTTGCGGTGACCGGTAAACTGGATATTGCCGTGGGTCGCGTACGCAAAATGGAACTGGGGGCGGAGTATGTGAGCGCTTTCGTTTGCGGTGACCAGTTGCTGTGGGGCGCGGCAGAGCCGTTGCGGCGTATGTTACGTATTTTGCTGGATAAGTAGAATTGGTCGTCTAATAATTCGATTTATAAATTGCCGGTTAACGTGATAACTTAAGAGGATAGTGAGCTTGCATCACTAACTCCATGATGTTAATCTGAATAACGTCTGAAAATTAAAAGGGTGGCAGCGTGCGGAAATCATTTCTGAAAGCGTTAGGGTATTTTGCCTGTTTGGTCTGGTCCGGAATGGCCGGTGCGGTGGGTTTTGGCGGAATCAATGTGACCTCTTCGCTGGGTCAGCCCCTCGTTGCCGAAATTGAACTGGTGGCAGTAGAGAAAGCCGACAAATCCAGTCTCAATGCCAAATTGGCTTCGCCCGATGCATTCAAGGGTGCCGGAATCGATTATCCCTATGCGTTGCCGAAACTGAAGTTTCATGTAGAAACGCGCACCAATGGCGATTCATATATCAGGGCGACATCGGATCAACCTGTCAACGAGCCTTTCGTCAGTCTGTTGGTCGAACTGAGTTGGTCGTCCGGCCGTTTGTTGCGCGAATACACCTTCCTCTTGGATCCTCCCGGGTTCGTTGCAGAACAACCCGTCGTGGCCACGGTAAAACCGGTTGAGCCGGTAGTTGTGGCACCCGTTGTCGCTTCTGCACCTGCCGCAGCCGTACCCCAGGTTGAGCCCGTGCCGCAAGTGGCCGCAGCACCTGTAGCTGTTTCCGCTCCGCTCCCGGCAACGGTGCCGCAAGTGCCATCCAAGCATGTGCCGGATGACGAATTTGATAAACCAGCGGCAGTGGCTCAGCCAGTAGAAATTGCCAAACCAGCAGAACCGGCAACGAACCTGCCTCCTGCAAAAGTGGACGCCGCGAAAACAGAAGAAACAGCAGCCACCCCGGTTAAGCAGAAAGCTGAAAGCAGTCATGTTGTGGCCGCCCCGATCACCGTCAAGCGCGGCGACACCTTGGGCAAGATCGCAAACCAGACCAGGTCTTCCGATGTGAGTTTGGAGCGCATGCTGGTCGCCCTTTATCGCGCCAATGCCGGGGCGTTCGACGGCAATAATATGAACCGCCTGCGAACCGGAAAGATATTGCGCTTGCCGGAAGAAGATGCGTTGGGCAAGCTACAACAGGCTGAAGCGGTGAAAGAGGTGCGCGCGCAGGTGGCGGACTGGAATGCGTATCGTCAAAAACTGGCGGCAGCAAACGCGCCGGTTGCCGAACAGGGGTCCAAGCAGGAGGTGGCCGGAAAAATCAGCACCTCAATCGCGGACAAGGCTCCCGCAGCCAAAGAGACGGCCAAGGAAGTGCTCAAACTGTCCAAGGGCGCAGCCCCCGGCGACCGGGCGGCGGCAGACGGCAAAGGCAAGTCGGCACAAGACAAAGCGATTGCCAGGGAAGAGGACTCCATCGCCAAGGCCAAGGCATTGAAAGAGGCGGAACAACGCACCGCGTTGCTGGAGAAGAATGTTAAAGACATGCAGCGTCTGGTCGAGTTGAAGAATCGGGCGGCGGCAAAAGCCGGGCAAGACAAAGCAAGTCCTGTATCCGCCCCGGCAAGTGCGGTGCCGCTGGTGGCCTCTTCTGTCGCGCCCGCCTCTGCGGCGGCAAGCGCTGTGCCTGTAGCGAAACCGAAGCCGAAACTTGCTGTGCCTAAAGTTGTCGCGCCGCCGCCTTCGTTGATCGACGATGTGTTGGGGGATCCGATCTATCTCGGGGGTGGAGCGGCGGCATTACTCGGCTTGGGCGGTTTGGGATTCGCGCTGTTCCGTCGCGCGAAGAAAGGCGGCAAGCAAGCAGCATCCGGCGCGGAAGAAGTCGGCAGCACGACGGGGCGCATTGCGGCTCCCGTGATGCCTTCTCCCGAGACGGGCGACTTTACCAATGCGGCGGCGATCACTCCGGCGACTGCCGCGGATGTCGATGAAGTTGACCCTATCGGCGAGGCGGAGCTATTCCTGAATTTTGGCCGCGACGTCCAGGCCGAAGAGGTATTGAAGGAGGCGCTGCACAAAGATCCTTCCAATAACCCGGTCAAGCTGAAACTGCTGTCCATCTACGCGAACCGTAAAGACACCAAATCGTTCTATGTTTATGCGCTGGAGGTCAAAGATTCCGGCGATGCTTCAGCATGGGAACAAGCGGCCGCAATGGGTCGAGAACTCGAACCCGCCAATACGGTGTATGGCGGCAGCGCCGACAATGCGCCGGCCACCAGCGCGCCAGCAGAAGAGGCCGCGGCATTGCCGGCAGTGGATTTCGATTTGGGCTTCGGTGGGAATGAGGCTGCGCCTGCGCCAACGTCGGATATTCAGAGTGCGATGGATCGGGAGGTTCCCGCCGGCGAGAAGACTGTCATCATGTCGGCTGCGGAGTTGCGCGCAACTCAAGAGGCACCGATGGACTTCGATGTGACTAGCACCCATCCGGGTGTCAAAGCCGCAGTGGACGAGGGATCCGCGCCCGATATTCCCGCGATGGATTTTGATGTGGCGGGGATGCAGCCGGTCGTGCAGGAGAGTGCGCAAGAAGAACCCAAACTGGATATTCCTGCAATGGACTTTGACGTGCAGGGAACCCGATCGGCTGATGTGCCCGCAGTAGCGGATATTCCGGTTGAGGCAGCGCCGGCACTGAATCTGGATGATCTGGTATTCGATGTGACTTCGACGCATTCGCCCGTGACGCCGCCTGCTGCGGTCGAAGCCGCAGCGGTGGCCGGGCCGGATCAGGGAATGGCATTCACCATCGATTTTCCGACCGAGGAAAAGCCGGAGCCATCCGCCTCTCCTGCGCCGGTGAAGGACGTGGGCCTGAGCGAGATCAGCCTGAATCTGGACGATTTTGCTGCACCAGCAACACCGGTGGCGGCAAGCGAACCCAGAGACGAGCATTGGCAAGAAGTGGCTACCAAGCTCGACTTGGCCAAGGCCTATCAAGAAATGGGAGACCAGGCCGGGGCGCGCGAGATTCTGGAAGAGGTTGTGCGCGACGGCGATGCCGCACAGCGCGAAACGGCAGAAGCGCTGTTGCAGCAACTGGTGTAAATGTTTCGAAAGTAAAAGATCGGCAGCCGACAATCAGGCTGCCGATTTTTATTTGTGGCGCACGTTCCCGGCGATTTATCCACCCAATAAATTTTGCGCTGACAAACGAAGGAAAAAATTGAAAAGACGCATGCCGCACCCCGCAACGCAGATATTGGTATGGATTTGTTTATCCATCGTAGTGCAACTCCTGCAGTCGTCGCTCTTGCCGGCACTTGCCGGAATTTTGCTATTCCTTGCTTTAAGGGTGCATGCCCAACGCTTGTTTTCCTTGATGCACCGCGCGCGCTGGATATTGCTCTCGTTGCTGCTGATCTATGCTTTTCTGACGCCGGGCGAAGCGTTATGGACGTCGCCGTATCTTCCCAGTCCGACGCATGAGGGCATGCAGGACGGCCTGCTGCAACTCAGTCGCCTCGTGTGCATGCTGGCCGGGCTGTCCATCCTGCTCACGCTGTTGCCGCGCGCGCAACTGATAGGCGGGCTGTATGCACTCGCCTATCCTGCCCGCTACCTCGGGCTGTCGCGGGAACGCATTGCCGTGCGGCTGGCGTTGACGCTGCACTACGCCGAAAGTGCGATGCGCGACACTGCGGGCGACTGGCATGCGGCTATCGGCTCCGCATTGAGAGCCGCTCAAGCCGAGGCGACGCACATCGAATTGCATGTGCAGGCGCTGACCTGGCTGGATATTATTTTGCTGATGGCGGGTGCCGCATTACTGATCGGGACATGGCTATGAGAATTGCACTGGGCGTGGAGTACGACGGCAGCGAGTTCAACGGTTGGCAGAGCCAGCCCGACGGCTGCACCGTGCAAGACAATATTCAACTCGCGCTCAGCCGTATTGCCGGCGAGCCGGTCAGCATCATTGCCGCCGGGCGAACCGATACCGGCGTGCATGCACTTGAGCAAGTCATTCACTTCGACACCAGCATCGACAGGCCGTTGGGCGCTTGGGTGCGCGGCGTGAATGCGATGCTGCCGCGCAGTATCGCGATCCTGTGGGCACACATCGTCCCGGAAGAATTCCACGCGCGCTTCTCGGCGCAAGCGCGCAGCTACCAGTATGTGCTTATCAACCGCCCCGCACGCAGCGCGGTACATCACGGTAAAGTGGGCTGGTTTCATGCGCCGCTGGATGTGCGGGCCATGCGCGAGGCGGCGCAATACCTGCTGGGCGAACACGACTTCACCTCATTCCGCGCAGCCGAGTGCCAAGCCAGATCGCCAGTGAAAAATCTCGCGCAACTCGGCATCAGCCAACAGGGCGACACCATCATCTTCGACCTGAACGCCAATGCCTTCCTGCACCACATGGTGCGCAACATCGTCGGTTGCCTGGTGTACGTCGGCAAAGGCAAACATCCGACGGAGTGGATAAAAGAGGTGCTGGACGCGCGCCAGCGCAAAATTGCCGCACCGACTTTTGCGCCGGACGGATTGTATTTGCGCCGCATCACCTACGATGCGAAGTGGGGATTGCCGCAGGTCGGCAGCGGTATGGGTAACTGAATGCGCTGTAGTTGGGATGAGGGAGCGCTCGTGTCATGAATTATGAAAACATCAATAATCGGCGTTTGCTTCAAAAGAGATGTTCGCGCCACCGCCCAGTCTTACCAGTTCACTCAGCTTGTCAAACAGTTCGCTGTCATCCCGCTTGCTTGCCCACCGCCCGTCCCGAAAGCTGTAATGGAATCCGCCGGATTTGGCGGCGAGCCAGATTTCCTGGTTGGGGGTGTGGCGGTTGATGATGACTTGCGTGCCGTCGTCGAATTCTATTTCCAGCACGGGGCCGTTGAAGTTGTAGTCGATGTCGTTGGAGTCGAGCGCATTTTCGATGCGCGTGAAAGCCGCATCGGCCAGCCGGGTGAATTCGCTTTCAGTCATTGATGTTGCCTTTCCATTTATAATCCCGTGCTATTCAATTTTGTAAGGTCGCAATGATGCGCAAATCGAATCTTGTCCCGGCGAGCATTATGTTGCTGATGGTGCTTGTGCTGCAAGGCTGCGGGCGCAAAGGGCCGCTGTTCCTGCCGAAAAATTCTGTTCCGCCCACTCAATCCGAACCGGAGAAATAATATGAACCAATATTTTCATTATCAACAAGACCAGTTGTTTGCCGAGAACGTTGCTCTTGCGGACATCGCCGAAAAGTTCGGTACTCCGTGCTATGTGTATTCGCGCGCGGCGCTGACCGATGCCTACCGCCAGTTCGCCGATGCGCTTAAAGCGCGCGAGCACCTGATCTGCTTCTCGGTGAAGTCCAATTCCAATCTGGCGATTCTCAATCTGTTCGCGCGTCTGGGCGCGGGCTTCGATATTGTTTCCGGCGGCGAGTTGCAGCGCGTGCTGGCGGCGGGCGGCGATGCGGGCAAGGTGGTGTTCTCCGGCGTGGGCAAGACGGAATCGGAAATGCGCCTCGCGCTTGAAGCAAATATCCTGTGCTTCAACGTGGAGTCGGCAGCGGAGCTGGATCGTCTCAACGAGGTGGCCGCTAGCATGGGCAAGGTGGCGGCGATCAGTTTTCGCGTGAATCCCGATGTGGATGCGAAGACGCATCCGTATATATCCACCGGGCTGAAGCAAAACAAATTCGGCGTGGCCTATGCCGATGCAATGGCGCTGTACCGCAAGGCGGCTGGCATGGCTCATCTGCGCGTGACCGGTATGGATTGCCACATCGGTTCGCAGCTCACCGAAACCAGCCCGTTCATTGCGGCTGCGGAAAAAGTGTTGGTGCTGGTCGATCAGTTGGCAAGCGAGGGCATCAAGCTGGAGCATCTCGATCTCGGCGGCGGGCTGGGCATACGCTACGACGACGAAACGCCGCCGTCGATTGCCGACTACGCGCAAGCGCTGCTGGGTGCGTTGCGGGGGCGCAGCGAGAAGCTAATCGTCGAGCCGGGACGTGTGCTGGTGGGCAACGCGGGTGTGCTGCTGACCCGCGTGGAATATTTGAAGCCGGGCGCAGAAAAACATTTCGCCATCGTCGATGCGGCGATGAACGATCTGATGCGCCCGGCTTTGTACGATGCGTATCACGCGATTTTGCCGGTACAACGAGAGCCCTCACCTCGATCCTCTGATGAAACTACTGATGAAGCCTCTAGCCATCTGGCTAAGCTGCAAAAACTGCAGCAAGCCATTGGTTATAGCCACTCGACTAAGCACGATAAAGCCGTGCAAGTCGCTGGTTATCCCGCCAGCGGGCGAGGGGGCGAACGAGAAAAGCAACCTCAAATTTACGAAGTAGTCGGCCCGATTTGCGAGACCGGAGATTTTCTCGGGCATGGCCGAGAAATGGCGCTGGACCAAGGTTCTCTGCTGGCTTTGATGTCGGCTGGCGCATACGGCATGAGCATGAGTTCCAACTACAATACACGACCCAGGGCGGCCGAAGTGATGGTGGATGGTGTGTCCGCACATCTTATCCGCGAACGCGAAACCGTGCGGCAATTGTTCGCCGGGGAAAAAATCATCGCGTGATTTTTTTTGTGAAAACCGCACAAATATGTTGCGTATTAAATTTATTCACGCATAGAATGTTGCCACCAAGCGCGTTAGGGATTTCAGGGAGCAAAAAAGTGTTTGGGAGTGCAGCGGTTGCACGAAATGTAGTGCATGGTTTTAGTCAAATAAATTTTTATAAGGAATGAAAATGGCTGCAACAACTACCAAAGCAAAGACCTCCGACACCAAGAAACCGGCAGCGAAAAAAGCCGCTGCCAAAAAACCAGCCGCAAAAAAAGTCGCCGCTAAGCCTGTAGCAAAAAAAGAGGTCGCCAAAAAGCCGGCAGCTAAAAAAGTCGCAGCGAAAAAAATAGCGGCTAAGCCTGTAGCAAAAAAAGAGGTCGCCAAAAAGCCGGCAGCTAAAAAAGTCGCAGCGAAAAAAATAGCGGCTAAGCCGGCAGCGAAGAAAGAGGTCGCTAAAAAGCCTGCAGCTAAAAAAGTCGCAGCGAAAAAAGTAGCGGCTAAGCCGACAGCGAAGAAAGAGGTCGCTAAAAAGCCTGCAGCTAAAAAAGTCGCAGCGAAAAAAGTAGCGGCTAAGCCGGCAGCAAAACCAGCAGCAAAACCAGCTGCGAAGCCAGCTGGTAAGGGCATCCTCGGCGCCTGACCTCGTAAGATGGGGGCGGGTGCCGGGTTTTTGCGTTTCGCCCTTTCTATGAGTTTCTTGCCATACGTTGTGGCGAGCAGTTTCCTATATCAGTATTTTGTTTGTTGAAGTCCTTTCGGCAAACAATATATCCTTCCCGTCCTTAATTTCTTCGGCATGGGCAGGGCGCTCTCCCTCTTTAACCCATGAAGGGAAATCCCCCGGCTATGCCGGGGTGGCAGTAGAAGTTTGACATATACGGGAGTCCATCAGCGACACTCCAATCGTGAGCCGCCAAGCACACGAAGAAAGGAGAGTCGAGATGGACGACAGCGAAAGCCTAAGCCATAGCAAATGGGAGTGCAAATACCACGTGGTATTCATTCCGAAATGTAGAAGAAAAACGTTGTGCGAGCAGCTGAGGCCACACCTTGGAGAAGTCTTCAAGAAACTGGCCAGCTATAAAGAGAGCCGAGTGGAAGAAGGGCACTTGATGCAGGATCACGTGCACATGTTGATATCGATCCCGCCGAAATATTCGGTGTCACAGGTGGTGGGATATATCAAAGGCAAGAGTGCGATCCATTTGGCTCGGGTGTACGGAGAACGTAAGTGCAACTTTGTGGGGCAGCACTTCTGGGCGAGAGGCTACTTCGTATCAACGGTAGGGCGAGACGAAGAAACGATACGAGAGCATATCCGCCCCCAGGGGGAAGAAGACAGGCGCATAGACCAGATGAACCTGTGGCGCTGACCGGCCACCTTCAGGTGGCACCAAGGGTAGGGGTCGCGTAAGCGACCCCGTTAAGCCGCTTTGAGCGGCTCACAAAATAAAGCCCCCGGCTTTAATGGAATGGACGCCCACTTCCCGATACGGCATCAGAGTGCCAAAGTAGTGGTTGCTGTAATGCCCACCAAACAGAGAGGAGCGTCCGAAATGAAGATTACGACAATAGGCATCGATTTGGCAAAGGAGTTTTTCCAGGTTCACGGCGTAGATGGGCGTGGCAAGGCGGTGCTGCGCAAGCAGCTGAAACGGAAAGACATGGCCGGGGGATATTTACTGCGTTCAGTCAGGCTTTCTCGTAGTTTGTCAAAGTCACTTGGGGCATCTGCGAGATATGGAATGATGCTGCGGTGTTGAATATCGAATGGATACTTTTTTCCTGTTCGCTCTTCGGAGCAAATCATTGCAACAGGGCGTCCAGAAGCAAATGCAAAACCTAGCTCATACCAAACATTCGGATTGTCGGCGGTTATATCTGCGAGATAAACAGATGCCTTGCGGATTCCTTCTTCAATAGCATCAATGGGGATTAGTACTGTTGGGTCTTTGTCTACTCTATATGTTTCAAGTCCAGCCGCCTCGATTGCTGGCTTGTAAATATCCGCAAAGCGTTTATCGAACTTTCCTGAATCGAAGGGCTGAATCACAAAGCAGGTTGCCATGAGGAAACTCCTAAAGACAATTGTTAGAAGAATGATTGGGTGACATATGAGTTAGGCTGCATTGTATATTTTGTTGGGATACCACTAAGTAATTATTACCCCCTCAGCTTCGCAAACGCCGCCGCCATCGCGTTGTTCGGCACTGCTTGGCGCTCTTCCTGCCGCTTATGTTGCCCCATGCGCTTGGCGTCGTTCAGCTTATCGGCGGGTGACGTTGCTTTGCCGCTTGCGGCGGCGCTGTCGGTCAGGCGCAGGGTGAGGGCGATGCGTTTGCGTTTTTCGTCCACTTCCAGCACTTTGACTTTGACCACTTGCCCTGCTTTGACGACGGTGTGCGGGTCTTTGACGAAGGTGTTGGAGAGGGCGGAGATATGCACCAGGCCGTCCTGATGCACGCCGATGTCCACGAACGCGCCGAAGGCGGCGACGTTGGTGACCACGCCTTCCAAAATCATGTCGGGGCGCAGGTCTTTCAATTCTTCCACGCCTTCTTTGAAGGTGGCGGTGGTGAATTCGGGGCGCGGGTCGCGACCGGGTTTATCCAGCTCTTTCAAAATGTCGGCGATGGTCGGCACGCCGAATCTTTCGTCCGCGTATTTCACCGGATTTAACGATTGCAGTAGCTTGCTGTCGCCGATGATTTCTTTGATGTCCTTCTTGAGGTCGGCGAGGATTTTTTTCACCAAGGGATAGGACTCGGGGTGGACGGCGGAAGCATCCAGCGGATTTTCTCCGCCCATGACGCGCAAGAATCCCGCCGCCTGTTCAAAGGCTTTTTCACCCAGACGCGGCACGTCCAGCAGGGCTTTGCGCGAGGTAAACATGCCTTTCAACTCGCGGTGTGCGACGATGTTTTGCGCGACGGCGCTGCTCAGGCCAGAGACGCGGGCGAGCAGGGGCGCGGAGGCGGTGTTTACGTCCACGCCCACGGCGTTCACGCAATCTTCCACCACCGCATCGAGCGAGCGCGCCAGTTGGAACTGGCTTACGTCGTGCTGGTACTGGCCGACGCCGATGGCTTTGGGGTCGATCTTCACCAGCTCGGCCAGCGGGTCTTGCAGGCGGCGCGCGATGGAGACCGCGCCGCGCAGCGACACATCCATGTCGGGGAATTCGCGCGAGGCGAATTCGGAAGCGGAATAAACCGACGCGCCCGCTTCGGACACGACGATCTTGCTGAGATTCAATTCGGGACGCGCCTTGATGAGGTCTTGCGCCAGCTTATCGGTCTCGCGCGAGGCCGTACCGTTGCCGATGGAGATCAGCGCGACTTTGTGTTTCTCGGCCAAGTTGGACAGCGTGTGCAGCGAACCGTCCCAATCGTTTTTGGGCTGGTGCGGATAGATCACGGCGGTATCGACCACCTTGCCGGTGGCATCGACGACGGCGACTTTCACGCCGGTGCGCATGCCGGGGTCTAGCCCCATGGTGGCGCGCGGGCCGGCGGGCGCGGCCAGCAGCAGATCTTTCAGATTGCGCGCGAAGACGTTGATCGCCTCGGTTTCGGCGCGTTCGCGTAGCGTGCCGCGCAGCTCGGTTTCCAGATGCAGAAAGCTCTTCACGCGCCAGGTCCAGCGCACGGTGTCGATCAGCCATTTGTCGGCAGGGCGATCCAGATTGCTGATGCCGAAGCGGGCGGCGATGCGGCCTTCGCACGGGTTGAACGGCGCATCCCACTTCGGTTTTTCGGCTTCGCTGTCGAGGCGCAGCGCGACGGTGAGCATCTCTTCGCGGTTGCCGCGAAACACGGCCAGCGTGCGGTGCGAGGGGATGGTGCCGATGGTTTCGGAATAGTCGAAGTAGTCGGAATATTTTGCGGCGGCTTCTTCCTTGCCTTCGAGCACTTTGGTTTCGAGCACGCCGTGCGCTTGCACATAAACGCGCAACTCATTCAGCAACTCGGCATCTTCGGCAAAGCGCTCCATCAAAATCTGGCGCGCGCCATCCAGCGCGGCCTTGGTGTCGGGCACGCCGGGATTGTCGCCGTTGGCGGTGGAGAAGGCGGGCTTCAAATAACTTGCCGCTTCTGTTTCCGGGGTCAGTGTCGGGTCAGCCAGCAGGGCTTCGGCTAAAGGCAGCAGCCCCGCTTCCAGCGCGACCTGCGCCTTGGTGCGGCGCTTGGGTTTGTACGGCAGGTATAAATCCTCCAGCCGGGTCTTGTCTTCGGCATAGGTGATGGCGTCGAGCAACTCCGGTGTCATTTTATTTTGCTCCTGGATGGAAGCGATGATGGCCGTGCGGCGCTCTTCCAGTTCGCGCAAGTAACGCAGGCGCTCTTCCAGCAAGCGCAGTTGAATATCGTCGAGGCCGCCAGTGACTTCCTTGCGGTAACGGGCGATGAAGGGCACGGTCGCGCCTTCGTCGAGCAGCGATACTGCGGCGGCGATTTGCGCGGCTTTGGCGTTGAGTTCGAGGGCGAGGCGTTGTTCGATAGAGGGCAGCATAGAAATAGTGATGTGTTGAAGAAAGTAAAAAAACAGTTTATCCGCAGATCACCTCGAAGAGGTTCTTGTGCCCTTTAGGAACCGCAGATTGACCCAGATTAAAACCAAACCCCTCCCAACCTCCCCTGCTCAGGGGAGGAGCAGCTCGGCTCTCCCCCTGACTTGCTCCCCCCTGATAAGGGGGGCATGGGGGGGTTAGGGGAGTTGGAGGGGGTTTGAACTCGTAGGGCAATCTGGATCAAAAGTAAGTATAGGCAGCAGGGATGAGTGCATCAGGTATTAAGGTTTGTTGGGGTTAAATCTGCGTCAATCTGCGCAATCTGATAAAACTTCTAGCCATTCGACTAGGCTGGCAAAGAACGCCAATCTAGTCGCTGGTTATGCGGATAAAAGCTTTGGCTGTTAAATCGGATGCAATGTCCCATCGACTAATTTCAATTGCCGCTGCATGCGGCTGGCGAGGTCGAGGTCGTGGGTGACGACGACGAAGCTGGTTTGCAGGCGTTCGTTGAGCGACTGCATGAGGTCGAACAGGGCGGTTGCGCTCACGCGGTCGAGGTTGCCGGTCGGCTCGTCGGCCAGCACGCAGGCGGGCTCGGTGACCAGGGCGCGGGCCACCGCGACACGCTGGCGTTCGCCGCCGGAAAGTTCGGCGGGGAGGTGCGGCATGCGATGCCCCAAGCCCACCAGTTCCAGCATGTTCGCGGCGATGGGCTCGGCCTGTTTGCGCGTCATGCCTCGAATCAACAGCGACATGGCGACGTTTTCCAGCGCGGTGAATTCCATCAGCAGGTGGTGGAACTGGTACACGAAGCCCAGCGAACGATTGCGCATCTCGCCGCGCCGGGTTTCGTTCAGGGCGAATACATCCTGCCCCAGAATCTGCACGCTGCCGCCGCTGGCTTTATCCAGCCCGCCCAGCAGATGCAGCAGGGTGCTTTTGCCGGAGCCGGAACTGCCGATGATGGCCAAGCGTTCACCGCGCGCCACATCGAGATTTACGCCGTTCAGCACCGGAACGTTGAGTTCGCCCTGGGCAAACGTCTTGCGCAGATCGCGGCAGGAAATGACCGGTTCCAAATCCTCAGTCCTAAATCCTAAATCCTGATGTTCACTCATAGCGCAACGCCTCCGCCGGTTGGGTCTTGGAAGCGCGCCAGCTCGGATACAACGTGGCGATCAGGCTGATGGCGAACGAGAAGGCGGCCACGACCAGCACATCGCTGTGCTGCAGGTCGGAAGGCAGCTCGGTGATGAAATAGATGTCCTTTGCCAGGAACTGCACGCCGAACAGGTGCTCGATAAACGGCACGATGCTGCCGATGTTCAGCGCGACCACGATGCCGCTGACCACGCCGATGAGCGCGCCGACCAAACCGATCAGCACGCCCTGCACCATGAAGATTTTCATGATGCTGGCAGGCGATGCGCCCAGCGTGCGCAGGATGGCGATGTCGGCCTGTTTGTCGGTGACGGCCATGACCAGCGTGGAGACGATGTTGAACGCGGCGACGGCGACGATGAGCGAGAGGATGATGAACATCATTTTCTTTTCCATCTGCACGGCGCTGAAGTAATTCGCATTCTGGCGCGTCCAGTCGGTGGCGTAGATGTTGTTGGGCAACAGGCTTTCCAGCGAGAGGGTGACGCTCCGGGCTTTATCCAGGTCTTTCAGGCGCGCGCTGATGCCGCTGACGGCATCGCCCATGCGATAAAGTTTTTGCGCATCGTTCATGTGGACCAGCGCCAGCGCATTGTCGTAGGGCGACATGCCGACCTCGAAAATACCCACGACATGAAATTGCTTGAGGCGCGGCACCATTCCGGCGGGAGTGATCTGCCCCTGCGGTGTGATGAGCAGAATATGGTCGTTCAAGCGGGCACCGAGCGCGCGGGCAAGGTCGCTACCCAGCACGATGCCGAATTCTCCGGCGCGCAGATCGGTGAGATGGCCCGCCTTCATTTTGTCGCCAAGCCCGGTGAGCTTGTTTTCGCCCTCGGGCAAAATGCCGCGCACCATCACGCCTTCCACCCGGTCACTCTGCGACAGCATGCCCTGCCCGGTGACAAAAGGCGCGGCACTCTGCACCTCGGGATGCGCGCGAACGATGTCCAGCACGGGTTGCCACACGCTCAACTGGCCGCTTTCATCGGTGACTTGCAGATGCGGGGTGACACCCAGAATGCGTGCCCTGATCTCTTTCTGAAAACCATTCATCACCGACAAAACGATGATGAGCGCCGCCACGCCCAGCGCGATGCCCAGCATGGAGATCATCGAAATGAACGAAATGAAATGGTTGCGGCGCTTGGCGCGGGTGTAACGCAGACCGATGAGAAGTTCGTAGGGACGCAAGGTGGGGACGGCAAAAATTGACAGGCGCTAGTTTGCCACAAGAACGCATATGCCAGAAACATAAAAGACGCCCGCGCGGGGCGGGTGTCCTAGTGTCGCAAACCAGAAATAACGGGACATGAAACGGCGTCTTTTTTCGCCATGCCGCGTTGCATCCCCTTGCCGTATACCCCATACGGCTGCGGGTCTGCGCCTTGCCTGACAAAAAAATCCATCCGTTTCATTTGTCCCGTTATTTCTG
>SCUU01000122.1 GCA_004297065.1 Gallionellaceae bacterium | reverse complement strand
GCGCTGCGGCCAAGGAGCACATGACCATGTTGGAGAACAATCCGAAGCGCATCGCATCCTTTTTTCAGGATCCGAACGTCAAATATGCCGCGTAAACTTTTTAATGGCCGGGTCAATAGTATTGTGGGCTCGCCTCGTATGGGGTAGATTCCGCACCCAGTGGTTTGCCGATCAGCAGATGATGACGTATCCAGAATTTTTAACCGGAGGGAACTGAAATGTTGAGCAAAAGAACTTGGATGGTGGTGCTGGCTGGGGCGGTTGCGCTGATGTTGGGCGGCTGCGCGACCGAGGTTAAACGCGTGGGCGTGGAAGAGGTCAAGGATCTGTCGGGTAACTGGAACGACACCGATTCGCGCCTGGTTTCGGAAGAGATGATCCGCGATTCGATGTCTACGGGCTGGATCGATCGCCACGAACAAAAGGCCAAGAAAGCGCCGGCAGTCATCGTCGGCAACATCCGCAATCTTTCGCACGAGCATATCAACACCCGTACTTTCATCGCCGACCTCGAGCGCGCCTATGTCAATTCGGGGCGCGTCGATGTGGTTGCATCCAAGGACGAGCGCGAAGGGGTGCGCCAGGAACGTGCCGACATGGACTTGAACGCAAGCGAGGCCACGCGCAAAGAGATGGGTAAAGAAACCGGCGCGGACTATATGCTGGTCGGCACGATCAACACCATCATCGACGCGTCGGGCGGCGAGCAGATCCGTTTTTACCAGGTAGACCTCACGCTGATAAATATCGCCGACAACCGCAAGGTCTGGACGGGACAGAAAAAGCTCAAGAAAGACGTGAAAGAAGCAAAGTTCCGCTAGATACTGTGCAGTCTTGATGCGGCCCCCGAGTCTTGCTCGGGGGCTTTTCAGGCGGCGATCGAGCAGCCGTTCATGTCCAAAAATAAACAGGGATGCGCAAAATGGGGAATGTCGCCAACGGCATGTCGGAAATTTCAGCCAGCGTTAATACATGGCAACGTCTACCCCGTGCGTTGTTCGGTCTGGCCGTCTTGGCGGTGGTGCTGGTACTGCCGGGCTGCGCTACCTACAGTGCGAGTTTTGCCACAGTGGAAAGCGCGACGGCGAACCGCGATCTGGAGGGTGCGGTCCAGTCGCTGGATGAACTCAAGCTTTCCGGCACGGACGAGGCGTTGCACCACCTCAACAAGGGGACTTTGCTGCGTTTGCAGGGACGCTATGCCGAGTCCAACCGGCACTTCGACGCTGCCAAAGCTATCATGGAAAAATTCAACGCGATCAGTATCAAAGAGCAGATGGCATCGGTGACGGTGAACGACACCATGAAGGCATATGAAGGCCTGCCCAGCGAGCAGATGATGGTCTATGCCTTCGAAGCGCTGAATTATCTGCAAGCGGGAGACCCCGACGGCGCCGCGGTGGAAGCCCGGCAATTCGATGTCAAGCAACACCTCATCGCCGAAAAAAACTCCAACGCGAAATATCTGTCGGGCGCTTTTGTGCGCTACCTGAACGGCATGGTTTACGAGGCAGCGGGCGAGCGGGACGAAGCGCGGATTGAAATGCAAAAAGCGGTGGAGGGTTATAAAGCCCAGAATTCGGGATTCCCCCTTCCGTCCGCGCTGGTGGCGGACGTGGCGCGGCTGGTTGCGGGGAAACCGGCGGCGAGTGAGGTCGTCTTTATTTTGCATAACGGTTTGGGCCCGTCGCTGGATGAGGCCGTTATCCGGGTGCGCAATCCGGATCCGCAAAACGGTTCCGCATTTTTGAGCCTGGCGATACCGAAATTTGTTAAACGTTCGTTGCCGGTCGCGCGCGTGGTGTTGAGCGCGGGAACCAGTTCGGCGACTGCGGAGGTGGTAGAGGATGTGAACGACATCGCCGAGAAAAGTTTGGACGACCGCCTGCCGCTTATTACCGCACGGGCTGTAGCCAGAATGGTGGCCAAAAATATTGCAGCCGGAAAAGCAAAAAAAGAGGGGGGTGACTTGCTCGGGTTTGCGCTGGATATCGCAACAGCCGTTTCCGAGCGTGCGGATACGCGCACATGGTCGCTGTTGCCGGGCAACATCCAGATGGCACGCTTGCCGCTGCCGGCGGGGACGCATGATGTGACGGCAACCTATTACAGCGCAAATGGCAATGTCATCGGAAGCCGCGAATTTAAAGGCGTAGTTGTGAGGGACAGGCGCAAGGCATTCGTTTCCGATTATTTACTGAATCCACCGGCTCCGCCGAAAGCACCGCAATAATCCTGGAGGTTAAAAATGGCTATCGTTCGCGAAATGTTTAAAATATTGCTCGTGGTGGCGGGTGTGTTGTCGACAACGGCGTTAGCGGCAGGGCAGCCGCAGTGGATCGGCGACAGCTCTGCGGAGTACCCAAGCTCGCTGTATCTGGTGGGGCGCGGGGTCGGAGCAACGGAGGAAGAGGCGCAAAACCGGGCGCGCGGCGATCTGGCGACGATTTTCGAAGTGCGTGTCGAGGTGATAACCGCCAATACCACCACGGCGACGCAGTCGGGCAAGAAAGAGCAGGTCAATAAATTTTCCACGCAACAAGTTTCGGCCAAGACCGACAAGGTTATCAGCGGCATCAATATCGCGCAGCTTTGGCGCGACCCGGTGACCAAGGATTTTCACGCGCTCGCGGTACTTTCGCGCGCCCAGGCCGGAGCCAGCCTGCGCGAAGAACTGGACAGGATCGACGATGAGGTGCAGGCGCAAATAGCGGTTGCCCAAGCCGCCCAAGATCCGCTGCTCAAGGTGGGCGCATTGAGTCATGCGCTGGACGCGTCGATCAAACGCGACGGATTTCAGGCCTCGCTCAAAATAGTCGATCCATCCGGGCGCGGTATCGAAGCTCCCGTTTCGCAAGTGTCGATCCAGACCCGGCTCGACGACATCCTGAAGCGCATCCGCATAGTGCCGGAAGTGGAGGAGGATGCGGGAGCCAAAGAGTTCTCTTCCGTGCTCAAGGGGGGGCTCGCTGCGGCAGGTTTTCTGGCGGGCACAGCGGAGCAAACCGATCTCGTGCTGGTCGGCAAGTTGGCGCTGAGCGATCTGGGGCGTCAGGGCGACTGGAATTGGGTGCGCGCTAGCGTCGAAGTGGCGCTGGTCGAAAAGGCCTCGGGACGGGTGCGTGGCAGCAAAACCTGGCCGCTTAAAGCCTCCGCACAAGATGCCAAGACCGCACGTTCGCGCGTCTTGATCGAGGTCGAAAAACTGTTCAAACAGGAGTTGCGCGCGGCGATTATTGCATTTGCCGCCAGTTGATCGGGCAGCGCGTTCCCGTTCATGCCCGACATTTCCATTGCCACCTACAATATCCACAAAGGTTTTTCGCTGTTCAACCGCCGTTTCGTGCTGCATGAACTGCGCGAACGTTTACGCGAGTTGAATGTGGACATCGTGTTCCTGCAAGAGGTGCAGGGGGCGCATTCCCGCCGCATCCATCAAGGCATTGAGCATGTTGCGCATCCCCAGCACGAGTTTCTGGCGCAGGATACCTGGCTGCATCATGCCTACGGCAAGAATTCGGTGTACGACGCAGGGCATCATGGCAATGCCATCCTCAGCCGTTATCCGATATTGAATTGGGACAACCAGGATATTTCCGCGCATCGCTTCGAGAGCCGCGGGGTGTTGCATTGCGAGTTGGCGCTGCCGCAGCGCAACATCGGTTTGCATTGTCTGTGCGTGCATCTCGGGCTGTTCGCGCGCGGGCGCAGCCGGCAGTTCGGTGCGCTGGTTGAGCGCATACGGCGCATTGTGCCCGATGATGCCCCGTTCATTATTGCGGGCGATTTTAATGACTGGAACAACCGCGCCAGACACGCGCTGGCGCATGAATTGGGCTTGCACGAAGTTTTTGAAACGGGCGGCGGCGCATTGGCGCGCAGTTTTCCGGTGGGGTTCCCGATGCTGTGCCTGGATCGCATCTATGTGCGCGGGCTCACGGTAAACAGTGCCGCCGTTCATGCGCAATATCCGTGGAACAAAATTTCGGATCATGCCGCACTTTCCGCGCAGCTGAGTTTTCCATGAGCAGTACGCACGAAATCTCCGGCCACCGGCTCGCGCTCCTGCGCAACGGGGAAGAGTATTTCCCCCATTTGCTTGCCGCTGTCCATGCGGCGCGTCACTCCGTCTATCTTGAAGCGTACATATTTGCTGCCGACCACAGCGGGCGTTTGCTTAAAGACGCATTGAAGAGCGCGGCCGCGCGCGATGTTTCCGTGCATGTGCTGCTGGATGCCTTCGGCTCGGCCAACCTGCCTGCCGCATGGCTGGACGAAATGCGCATGTTGGGCGCGAAGGTGCTGTGGTTCCGTCCAGAGTTGGCGTGGTTGCGCTTGCGCCGGCGGCATTTGCGGCGCCTGCATCGCAAACTGGTATTGGTAGACGAACATATCGCGTTTGTCGGCGGCATCAATATCATCGACGATGTGCCGGCACAAATGGATGCGCCGCGTCTGGATTATGCCGTGGAGGTGCGAGGGCCGGTCGTCGCGCAGATCGCCCATTCGATGCTGAAGCTATGGAAGCTGGTGTCGTGGACGAACTTCCGCAGAAGCGGTAGCCGCGCCGGATTGTTTATGCGGCAGGAACCAACGCGGCGGGAAGTCGTATTCCTGATCCGCGACAATCTGCGCCATCGCCGCGACATCGAGCATGCCTATCTGCGGGCGATCGGCCATGCGCAGCACGAGATTATCATCGCCAATGCGTACTTCCTGCCCGGACGCCGTTTCCGCCGGGTGTTGCTGCATGCCGCACGCAGAGGCGTGAAAGTGCTGCTGCTGCTGCAAGGTAAGGTGGAATATCGTTTGCAGCACTACGCTACGCTGGCGCTGTACGGCGAACTGCTGCAAGCCGGAATAGAGATACACGAATACACGCGCAGCTTTTTGCACGCCAAAGTGGCGGTGGTGGACGGTAAGTGGGCGACGGTGGGCTCTTCCAATATCGACCCGTTCAGCTTGTGGCTGGCGCGCGAGGCGAACCTGGTGGTGCAGGATGGCGGTTTCGCGGCAGCGTTACGCGACAGCCTGTTGCAGGAGATGCGGCAGGGGGCGCGTCGCGTGGCTGAGTCCGATTGGCAGAGACGCAATCTGCTGGGGAGAATCGTTTTGCGCGGAAGTTATGCGCTGGTGCGGATGCTGGCCGGTATGACGGGCTATGCCCGCAAACACGACGATATTTGACCGTCAACTATTGCGGAGGCCGGGTAGCTGTGCGACGATGCGCCGCTGGCTAACGGCTAAAAAGTCGCGCAATTACTTTGGGATGAGTGATGGGCAAACTGATCGAAATCGTTGCAAAGATGACGCTGGGCAAGCTGCTGCTTGTCTTATCCGTGGTGTCGCTGTTATTCGCTTCCATTCTTATTTATGCCGTATCCGGTGTCGTGCGCGACCATGCGGTGCATCGGCTCGCGCAGGAAGATGCGCGGCATACGTCGCAGATGATCTTCCAGAGCCTGTATTCGGCCATGCGCAAGGGCTGGAGCAAGGGCGAGATCAGGGAGATCATCGCGCGCATCAATCTGGCCGACCCGCATACGAAAGTTCGGGTATTTCGCGGACAGGTGGTGACCGACCAGTTCGGCGGGATGAGCGGCGAGCGCCAGGTAATCGCGCAGGATCCCGCGTTGGCGCGGGCCTTGCGTGACGGTAACGATGCGCTGCTGTTCCCCTCGCCGGATACCATCCGCTATCTTTATCCGGTGGTGGCCAAAGAGGAATGTCTGGTGTGCCACACCCAATCCCATGTGGGGGCGGTGCATGGCGTGATCGACGTCACTTATCCGATCAGCGATCTGAAAGTGTCGTTCAATTACGTGCTCAACAGCATCGTCGGCTATACCTTGCTGGTGTTGGCGCTGGTGTTTGTCGCGCTGTATTTCAAGTTGCGTTATCTGGTGGTGACACCGCTGGCGACGTTCGTCGATGTGATGCACCGCGTCACCCGGGATATGGATCTTTCGCACCGCGTTTCGGGCGGACATCTGATCGTCGAGTTGCGCCGTCTGGCGGAATACTTCAACCACCTGCTGTTCACCGTGCAGGACTACAACGCCAAGCTGGAAGAGCTGTCCATTCGTGATCCGCTCACCGGTTTGTACAATCGCCGCAAGTTCGAAGAGTTCCTCGAGTACGAGATCATCCGTGCGGAGCGTCACGAATATGCGTTCTCCGTCATCATGGTCGATCTGGATAACTTCAAGTACATCAACGATACCTACGGCCACCCCATCGGCGATCTCACGCTCAAGGAATTGAGCGGATTGCTGGCTGGCGAGTTGCGCAAGGGCGATGTGTTGGCGCGGCTGGGCGGGGACGAGTTCGCGCTGTTGTTGCCGCAGACGCCTCCAGAGAATGGCTTGCAGGTCGCGAGCAAGCTGCACGGAAAATTGTCGGTGCATGATTTCGAATTGCCGGTGGGCAAGATACGCGTGACCGCGAGTTTCAGCATGGTGAGCTATCCCGAAGACGGCAAGAGCAGCGATGCCCTGCACACCGCGATGGATGTGGTCTTGTACAAGGCCAAGAAGGGCGGCAAGAATCAGGTGGCGACGGCCGAGTCGGATCAGGATCGCACCATGATGGAGATATTCAAGCAGGGCGATTTCCTGCGCCGCGCCTTGGCGGAAAAACGCATCGAAGCGTTCCTGCAACCCATCGTCGGTGTCAACAAACATGAGGTGTTCGCTTTCGAGGCATTGGCGCGTATCCGCGATGGCGATGTCATCCTGTCCGCCGGACAGTTTATCGAGGTGGCAGAGGAATTGCGCATGCTGCAAGAGTTGGATCAGGTCGTGTTCAACAGCGGGCTGGAGCAGTTGCAGCGTTTGTCCGGGATACATCCCGATGCCAAGATGTTCTTCAATCTCTCCACGGCCACGTTCAGGGATGCCGCGTGGATGCGCACCATACCGGAACAGGTCGCCAAGTTCGGCATCCCATGTGATCGCATCGTGATCGAAGTGACCGAGCGCGAGGCTTTGCACAACATCAGTCAGGTCAAAGAGATCATCGACGAGTTGCGCTTGAAGAAGATCGCATTCGCGCTGGATGATTTCGGCAGCGGTTTCTCGTCGTTCCTGTATCTCAAATACCTCACCGTCGATTACGTCAAGATCGAGGGTAGCTTCATCCAGCAGATCGCCATCGATGCGCGCGACCGCATCATGGTCGACCATATCCACCGCATGGCGAACGAGTTCGGTTTGAAGACCGTGGCGGAGTTCGTCGAGGATCAGGCGACGGCGGATACGCTGATCGAGCTGGGTGTGGATTATGCGCAGGGCTACCATTTCGGTAGACCGGAGAGTTGGATGGGGCGGGAGAGTTGATTCGCTATGATGGCGACTGTTGCGGTTGCACCAAGAGATGTATTCGAGTAGAGCCGTTTGTCTATTTCCTCTTTCGAGGGCAGTAGTGATCACGAACCGATTAAAAGACTATTGGGCGCTTCTAAAAATGCAGATTTCGCCCAAATGCAAGGCGCGGAAAAAATTTCGCAGCGCGGCATATGGATGATATGTAAGCAAGAAATTTTTTCCGCAACGCGGCAGTTGGGATGAAATATGGATTTTAGAAGTGCCCTATTCCTGACGCCATAAAATTAGCGCCAGGTGTTCAAAACATTTCGCTTGAATCCAAATAATGGATTTGGGTTGAATTACCCCTGCATTGCGCACTATTCTGGTGCGAAAACCATCCTTATCTATTTGATATACCCAACTGTTTCTTGGTAATTATGGTTTGGCTCGCTTATTGCTGACGCATAACTACATATGCGAGGGAGCCAAATTGAAACGAATTCTAATTATCGATGATGTAAGACATCGCGCAGCGTGGTTGAAGGCTAGTCTTGAATTGGCCGAATTCGATGTCGTCGGGGTATTGGCTTGGGAGCAAGTGGACGAGCGCTCGATACAGGCCGCGTTGGCCGATGTGATCATCGTCGATGCCGGCGCACCGGGGCGCGACACGCTGGAACAGATCAGCCTGATGTCCACCGCACTGGAAAAACCTGTGGTTGTGTTGGGGGCGCAGAAAGACCAGCAAAGCATTCAGGAAGCGATGCGGGCCGGGGTCAGCGCCTATGTGTCGCATACGGTTCAGGGCGAGGACTTGAGCGGAATCATCCACGTTGCGGCGGCGCGTTTCCTGGAGCACAGGCGGTTGCGCGATGAATTGAAGGAAGCCAAGAGTCAATTGGTCGAGCGCAAGCTGGTGGATAGGGCCAAGGGGATACTGATGGCCGATCACGGTTACAGCGAACCGGAGGCCTACAAGCGCATGCGCAACCTGGCGATGAGCAAAGGCAAACGCATGGCGGAGATCGCCGAGGCGATCATCTTCGCGAAAGAATTGAGTGCGTGATGTGTCGTGACGCACCAAAGCAGCTCCTCATTCGCAGCGACCGGATCGGCTGGAGACCTGTCTGTAAATTAGCATCCATCTGAATCCAATAGAGATAATTGCGTGGCGCAATCGCTGGCATGACTGTTGCATAGCTTGGGGTATCAACGAACCAACGGCGGTTCGGAGAATCAGCAATAGCAGGACGCTTCTGAATCTTCAGAGGTGTTCTGAAGGACAAAGGCGTCCCACTGCGTACAGCGCGGTCGGACGCCTTTTATATTTTTTATATTTTTTATATTTTCGAGCCACAGATTTTTCTTAAAGGAGATTTGAAGATGGACAAGCCAAAACAGGAAATAGTCATCGCGAGCCCATGCGCTCCCGAACAAAACAGCCGGAGGGAATTCATGAAACAGACAGGTGCGATTTTAGGTGCGGCGGGGATCATGTCCATGGTGCCGATGGGCACGCGGGCAGCAGCTTGGGCTGCCGGCTCCGATGCGCCCGAATTGAAAACGGTGAACGTGGGCTTCATCCCGTTGACGGATTGCGCCTCGCTGGTGATCGCCTCGGTGATGAAGTTCGACGAGAAGTACGGCATCAAGATCAACCTGTCCAAGGAGGCATCATGGGCTGCGGTACGCGACAAGCTGGTGAACGGCGAACTGCACGCGGCGCATGTGCTGTACGGCCTGGTCTACGGTGTGCATCTCGGCATCGGCGGGCAGAAGAAGGACATGTCGGTGCTGATGACGCTGAACAATAATGGCCAGGCGATCACGCTTTCCAACCAGCTCAAAGACAAGGGCGTGACCACCGGTGCGACGCTGAAGAAGCTGGTGGACAGCGAGAAGCGCGACTATACCTTCGCGCAGACATTCCCCACCGGCACACACGCCATGTGGCTGTATTACTGGCTGGCCAGTTACGACATCAATCCGCTCAGCGATGTGAAGACCATCACCGTGCCGCCGCCGCAAATGGTGGCCAATATGCGCGTCGGCAACATGGATGGTTACTGCGTGGGTGAGCCTTGGGGTAACCGCGCGATCTACGACAAGATCGGCTTTACCGCAGTGACCACGCAAGATATCTGGAAGGATCACCCGGAAAAGGTATTGGGCAGCACCGCCGAGTTCACGCAGAAATATCCCAACACCGCGCGCGCCTTGATGATGGCCGTGCTGGAAGCTTCCAAATATATCGACGACATGGCCAACCGCCGCAAAGTCGCCGAGATCATCGCCGACAAGTCTTATGTGAATTGCCCGGTCGAGGTGATCGATCAGCGTCTTGAAGGCAAATACGAAGACGGCTTGGGCAAGAAGTGGGATGACCCGAATTACATGAAGTTCTGCAATGACGGCGCAGTGAACTTCCCATGGCTGTCGGACGGCATGTGGTTCCTGACGCAACACAAACGCTGGGGTTTGCTCAAGACCGATCCCGATTATCTGGGCGTCGCCAAACAGATCAACCAGATCGAGTTGTATAAGCAGGCCGCGTCACAGGTCAAAGTGGCCGTACCCAAGGATGTGATGCGTACCTCAAAACTGATCGACGGCACCGTGTGGGACGGCAAGGATCCGAAGAAGTATGCCGCCTCATTCAAGATCAAGGCGTAACGCGAAACACGTATAGAAAGTGATGGCCGCGATGGAAAAGTTAGACAAACAAACGGTGCGCGACATGTTGCTGCAAGCCAAGGAGCGGAAGGCGCTCACCTGGCCGCATCTGGCCGAGAAGATCGGGCGCAGCCCTGTGTATACAGCCCAGCTGGTTTACGGATACGGGCAAACTACAGAGCAGGAGGCAGAGGCGTTGCTGAAAGCGCTGGATATGCCGATGGAAATCAAGGCGACCTTGATGAAAGTCCCCCATCGGCAACCGGCGCAGCCGTGGCCACCTACCGATCCATTCATCTACCGTTTCTACGAGGCCATCATGCTGTACGGCCCGGTTTACAAGGACGTGGCGCATGAGATTTTCGGCGACGGCATCATGAGCGCGATCGATATGTCGGTGGATATTCAAAAGATCGAAGACCCCGTCGGGGTGCCGCGCATGGTGATCACCCTGAATGGCAAATGGTTGCAGTACAAAAAATACTGAATCCGCAGCTTCAACTGAATAAGAAAGAAAGCAATGAAAGCAAAAAAGTATTTTCAGGAACACCTGCTCCCGCCCCTGCTGGGCTTGGTGCTGTTCATTCTGCTGTGGTCGATGTTGGCGCAGGGCAGCGAAACGCTGCCGGGGCCAATCAAAACTTGGCATTCGGCAGTGGAGCTGTTCAGCGATCCGTTCTACCAAAAGACGCCGAACGATCAGGGGATAGGCTGGAACATCCTGAATTCTTTGGAGCGCGTCGGCCTCGGTTTCGGGCTGGCCGCGCTGATCGGCATCCCGCTGGGATTCATGATCGGGCGCTTCAACTTCCTCGACAAGATGACCTCGCCCATCGTGAGTATGTTGCGGCCGGTATCGCCGCTGGCCTGGTTGCCCATCGGCCTGCTGGTGTTCAAGGCCGCCAATCCTGCCGCCATCTGGGTGATTTTCATCTCCAGCATCTGGCCGATGATCATCAACACCGCGATGGGCGTGCGCCAGTTGCCGCAGGATTATCTCAACGTGGCGCGCGTGCTCAACCTGTCCGAATGGAAGATATTCACCAAGATTCTGTTCCCGGCGACCTTGCCTTACATGCTGACCGGCATCCGGCTGGCCATCGGCACGGCTTGGCTGGTGATCGTCGCTGCAGAGATGCTGACCGGCGGCGTGGGCATCGGATTCTGGGTGTGGGACGAGTGGAACAACCTGAATGTCGAGCACATCATCATCGCGATCTTCGTTGTCGGCATCGTCGGCCTGCTGCTGGAGATGATGCTGATCCAGATCGCCAAACGATTCAGCTATTGAACGGGAACACCATGAAAAAGTATGTACAGGTAGAAAACGTGCAGATGTCGTTCCAGACCAAACAAGGCCCGTTTGTCGCGCTCAAGGACATAGACCTCAAGATCAACCGCGGCGAGTTCGTCACGCTGATCGGGCATTCGGGTTGCGGCAAATCCACGCTGCTCAACCTGATCGCGGGGCTACTGATGCCGACCGACGGGGTGATGCTGTGCGCGGACCGCGAGATTTCCGGCCCCGGGCCGGATCGCGGTGTGGTGTTCCAGAACCATTCGCTGCTGCCCTGGCTGACCTGTTTCGAGAACGTCCATCTCGCGGTCGAGCGTGTGTTCGGCGATACGGAAAGCAAGGCGCAACTCAAGCAGCGTTGTCAGGAGGCGCTCGCGCTGGTGCACCTGACCCATGCCGAACACAAATATCCGCATGAGATTTCCGGCGGCATGAAGCAGCGTGTCGGCATCGCGCGCGCCCTTTCGATGCAACCCAAGGTATTGCTGATGGACGAGCCCTTCGGTGCGCTGGATGCGCTGACACGCGCGCACTTGCAGGACGAGCTGATGAAGATCGTCGCGGAGACAAAAAGCACCGTGGTGATGGTCACCCACGATGTGGACGAGGCGGTGCTGCTGTCCGACCGCATCGTGATGATGACCAACGGCCCGGCGGCGACCATCGGCGAAATACTGACGGTCGATCTGCCCAAGCCGCGCAACCGCCTGGCGCTGGCGAATGATGCGCATTACCACGGTCTGCGCGGTTCTGTGCTGGAGTTTCTGTACCAGAAGCAGGCGCAGAAAGCAGCTTAGCAAAATGAGAGTGGAAATTATGTATTACGGGCGTCCCAGTGAATATTTACTGATGACCTCGGAACGTATGGATATTCCGGATGGCATGGTGATCCTGCAGCAGGTGTTGGATAGCTTGAAGCTTCGCGGGGGCAGATGGGCATATAAACTGGATGATGGGCATGTGATTTGCACAGCCGGTCAAAAAGTCGTGGCGCTGTCAGAGACTATCGGAGACGGGGATGAAGTAGGCATTTTTTCGAGAAAGTCCTTGTTCGAGATGTGAGATGCGGAACCGGGTCAACTTGCAGCCATCATGACTGTCCATGTATTCGTGGAGATGAATCTGTGTTCACAAATAAGGGAGGTATGTGAAGTGCCTAACAGCATCGCTCCAATCAATCGTCCTGATTTGGAAGGCAGCCTGGTCTTTGGCAACCTGGAACTCAATTTTGCAACCTGCAGGGTATATGCGAACGGACTCAGGATCGATCTGGGCCCGACAGAGTTCCGCATGTTGCATTTTTTCATGAGGCATCCGGAAAAGGTGCATAGCCGGAAGGATCTGTTGAACCATGTATGGAGCAGCGAAGTCGTGGTAGAGGAGCGTACGGTGGATGTGCATATCAGGCGTTTGCGTGCGGCGATGGAGCCGGCGCAGACCAGTCATCTCGTGCAAACCGTACGCAGCAGGGGTTATCGCTTCTCGCTCCAAACCTGAGATTGGCGGCAATAGATTGGCATGGCGGGCAGAGTCTGCCCTTGATGAATTCGGCTTTTAACGTGAAACTCGCGTAGCGATTCGTTTGCCCTTTCTCCCGCTCTTGTACTCTGCCCGCCAACGGCGGGTGGGGTGTGCGGGATAACCAGCGACTTGCTGGCGCTGTTTGCCAGCTTAGTCGAATGGCTATAACCAATCCTTGCCGCGTTTTGTGCGGCTTAGTGAGATGGCTAGTTGTTCCATCAATAGTTTCATCAGAGGATTGAGGAGAGGGCATCGGGGGAAAGTTGGATAGGGGGAAACGGGCATGGCGGGTTCCATTATCGGGGGTGACAGCTTGCCATGCCCGTTAACCTGGCAATACTTAAATCGCCATGTACAAAACCCAAAATACAGCCATAGCCGCCAATACCAACAAGCTGTGGTTGTGGGCGGAAGCTAAATTCTAGGCCGCGACTATTAACAACGCTGCCGGGCTTCCCCTAGATTTCAGGTGGAAGCTCGGTCATGCGGCTGACCTTATCTGGTGCATTAATTGCCACATGGCACCAACTCGAAGCATTGTATGGCACCAATTCGAAGCACCGCGAACCAGCGCTTCACGCCCCACATCCTGCCCTATTCTCTTGCATGCCCGGCAAACTGGCGCTTTGCACCTGCGTGGCACATAGTTTGCTTAACCATGATGCGTTTCCATAGATATTTTTTGAAAGGACCGTCATGAAAAGCAGTTTCTGGAGTGCCGGGCACAAGCCGACTTTGTTCGCGGCATTTTTGTATTTCGATCTCAGCTTCATGGTGTGGGTGTTGCTGGGGCCGCTGGCGGTGCAGATTGCCGCCGACCTGCAACTCACCCCGGCGCAGAAGGGGATGATGGTCGCCACGCCGATTCTGTCCGGCGCCTTGTTGCGGCTGCTGATGGGCGTGCTGGTGGATCACCTCAAACCTAAAAAAGCCGGCTTGATCGGCCAGGCCATCGTGCTGGCGGCACTGGCATGGGCGTGGTTTGCCGGGGTGCATAGTTATCAGGAGGTATTGGTGCTGGGAATATTCCTGGGTGTGGCGGGCGCGGCTTTCGCCGTTGCGTTGCCGCTCGCATCGCGCTGGTATCCGCCGGAACATCAGGGTACCGCATTGGGCATCGCCGGTGCCGGCAATTCCGGCACCGCGCTGGCCGCGTTGTTTGCGCCGGGTCTAGCGGTGGCATTTGGCTGGAACAATGTGTTTGGTCTGGCGATCATCCCGTTGTCCATCGCGCTGGCGATCTACCTGATCTACGCCAAGGACAGCCCGGAATGCCCGCCAAGCAAATCGCTGCACCAGTATTTGCATGTGCTCAAAGACAAAGACGCCTGGTGGTTCATGTTTTTCTACAGCGTCACTTTCGGCGGCTTCGTGGGCATGGCGTCTTCGCTCACGCTCTACTTCCACGACCAGTATGGCATGGCACCAGTCATGGCGGGTTACTTTACCGCCGCCTGCGTGTTCGCCGGTTCTCTGGTGCGCCCGCTGGGCGGCAACGTGGCCGACCGCATCGGCGGTATCCGCACACTGCTGGTGATGTACGGGATAGCCGCGCTGTCCCTGTTTGTCCTCAGCTTCGGCATGCAACAAGCCTTTGCCGGATTGGCCGTGGCAGTGGCCGCCATGCTCGCGCTGGGCATGGGCAACGGCGCGGTGTTCCAACTGGTGCCGCAACGCTTCCGCAAGGAAATTGGCGTCATGACCGGCATGATAGGTATGGCGGGCGGCGTGGGCGGTTTCTACCTGGCTTCCAGCCTGGGCTATTCCAAGCAGCTCACCGGCGATTACCAGGTCGGCCTGATGATTTTTGCCGCACTGGCGGTACTGGCCATGATCGGATTACATAGCGTCAAGAAACGCTGGCGCACCACATGGGGCTCTTCGGCGGTCACGGCGGCGCGCATATAACGGCAATTCAACTTAGGGCTCGCAAATGAATAACATGGGCTTACGTTGCAGCGTATTCGGGATGAGTGCAAGGCGCAAAGCGCAGCGAATGGTCGTTCCATTCACAAGCTTTGCCAACCCTCAACCCAACCTTC
>SCUU01000324.1 GCA_004297065.1 Gallionellaceae bacterium | reverse complement strand
CGATGCGTTGTTTTACCTGCCCATCCATCGAAATCGGCTTGCCCCATGCGCGCGCAGTTTCCCCCGGCCACTTGTTGGTGGCATCCAGCCCGAACTTGGATCCCAGCCCCGACACCGGACTGGCGAAGTCGAGATAGTCGATGGGCGTGTTCTCGGTGATCAGCAGGTCGCGCGCCGGATCCACGCGGGTGGTGACCGCCCAGATCACTTCTTTCCAGTCGCGCACGTCGATGTCGTCGTCCACCACGATGATGAACTTGGTGTACATGAACTGGCGCAGGTAGGACCAGATGCCGAACATCACGCGCTTGGCATGTCCCGGGTATTGCTTGCGCACGCTCACCACCGCAATCCGGTACGAACAACCCTCCGGCGGCAGATAGAAGTCCACGATCTCCGGAAACTGCTTGGTGAGCAGCGGCACGAATACTTCGTTCAGCGCCACACCGAGGATCGCCGGCTCGTCCGGCGGTTTGCCGGTGTAGGTGCTGTGATAGATCGGATCGCGGCGCATGGTGATGCGATCGACCGTCAACACCGGGAATTGTTCCTGCTCGTTGTAATAGCCGGTGTGATCGCCGAACGGGCCTTCGAGCGCCGTGTCTCCTGGATGGATGCACCCTTCCAGCACGATCTCCGCCGAAGCGGGCACCTGCAAATCGGAACCCATGCACCGGGTGAGTTCGGTCTTCGATCCGCGCAACAGTCCGGCGAACTGGTACTCGGATAACGTGTCCGGAACCGGCGTCACCGCCCCGAGGATGGTGGCCGGATCGGCGCCGAGCGCGACCGCCACGGGGAATGGTTGCCCCGGGTAGGCGAGCCCATGATCGCGAAAATCCAGCGCGCCGCCGCGATGCGCCAGCCACCGCATGATCACCTTGTTGCGGGCGATCACCTGCTGGCGGTAGATGCCGAGGTTGTGTCGCGCCTTATGCGGCCCGCGCGTGACCGTCAATCCCCAGGTGATCAGCGGCCCCGCGTCCCCTGGCCAGCAGGTCTGGACCGGCAGCCTGGAAAGATCGACCTCGGCGTCCTCCCAGACGATCTCCTGGCAAGGCGCGCCCGACACCACTCTCGGCGCCATGTTCAGGACCTGTTTCAGCACCGGCAGCTTGCCCCAGACGTCTTTAAGACCCTGCGGTGGGTCCGGCTCCTTGAGGTAGGCCAGCAGCTTGCCGATCTCCTTCAGCGCTGCGACCGATTCCTCGCCCATTCCCATTGCAACCCGCCTGGGCGTGCCGAACAGATTGCCCAGCACCGGAATGTCGAATCCTTTTGGCTTCTCGAAAAGGAGCGCGG
>SCUU01000323.1 GCA_004297065.1 Gallionellaceae bacterium | reverse complement strand
AAACAAAAAAAGTAATCCATTTATTTTCTGTTTATGTTATACTTTGCAAAATCTAGATGGCTTTTTGATCAAGATCTGGTCAACCGACAGATCTATAAAGGAGATTTTGACGGTATTAGCGAGGGCACATATGAACGCGGCAAGAGACTGGTGGAAAGGACTAGGTAAAGAACTCGAAGTCGACATAGAAACCCTTACAGAAAAAAATCTCTAGATTTTTAATTTTACAATTTTGATAAAGCCTCGAACGGGAATTGAACCCGTGACCTAACGCTTACGAAGCGTTCGCTCTGCCAGGCTGAGCTACCGAGGCACGCATCGGTTCCTATTAGAGTTTATAAAAAGCCTTTCTGGTTTGGTTTCAGTGAAAGTATCAATCTCCGGTATTAGGGGAATTTTTGGAAATGATTTTACGCAAAAAGATGTTTTGAAATTCTGTAACAGCTTTTCCACGCTTGTAAAATCTAGAAAATGTGTAATTGGTACAGATACAAGGCCATCTTGCCACATAATAAAAGAGACAGCAGCTGCTGCAATGATGCAGTGCGGCATTGATGTCTTTGATTTAGGAATGGCGCCAACTCCTGTCGTATTTAGAGAAGCAAGAAAATATGGCGCAGGAATAGTTGTAACATCATCTCACAATCCAATTGAATGGAACGGTCTCAAGTTTATTGTTGATGGAAGAGGAATAAACGAAGACGAGCTAAACATTGTTGCAAAGGAGCAAACCACATCAAAGACAAAAATTTGGACTGAATCTTTGATCGAGTCAAGCTATGTAGATGATGCAGCAAAATTAATTGGTAATGTAAATGGTAATCCAAAAACAGTAGTAGATGTTGGTGGAGGCGCTGCAAAGACTGTAGCGCCGGCACTGCTAAAAAAATTAGGCTGTAATGTAAAGACCATAAATGAAAATATAGACAACTCTACGCGTGGCCCTGATCCTACCACAGATAACCTAAAGGACCTCATAGCAAATACAGGTAAAGACATTGGGTTTGCCTTTGATCTAGACGCAGATAGGCTCGTTGTTGTGTATAATGGAAAAAAACAGTCCTCTGA
>SCUU01000121.1 GCA_004297065.1 Gallionellaceae bacterium | reverse complement strand
GGACGGGATAGAAACCACGCGGCACATCAAGTCCGTGCCCCAGTTCGCCAAAATCCCGGTGATTATGATTACCGGCAAGAGCGAGGGGCAGGTTGTGATCGATAGCCTGAAAGCGGGGGCCATGGACTTCGTGGTAAAGCCTTTTGACCGCGCCGCGCTGGTCGCCAAAATAGACCGTGCGCTGGGGTTGCCTGCGCCTTGAGGGTACATGGCACTTTCAATCGACATCAGCGAAGAAGCCGGTGTGCGTTATCTGCACTTCGGCTCGTCATGGATACAAGGCGCGATGCGCATCGCGCGCCCGTGGAATCTGGAACTCGAATACACCAGGGAGATGATGGCGAGCCTGCTGTTGCGCGGAGACTCTCACTTTCCGCGCAAGGTGTTGCTCATCGGCTTGGGCGCGGCTTCGCTCACCAAATTCCTGTACCGCAATTACCCGCTGGCAAAGCTTACCGTGGTGGAGATTGAGCCTGGCGTGGTCGCGGCAGCGCGGCAATTTTTCAAGCTGCCGGAAGATCCGTTGCGCTTGAAGATCGTGATCGGCGACGGGGCCGAGTTCGTGATGAACAGCTCGCAGACTTACGACCTGATACTGGTGGACGGTTTCGATGCCGATGCGCGTGCCGGAGCGCTGGACACCATGCCGTTCTATCAGGGAGTGCGCGCGCACCTGAACGACAACGGCATCATGGCGGTGAATCTATTGGGGCGCAGCAAAGGTTTCGAGGCCAGCGTGGAGCGCATAGTCAAGGCGTTCGACGACCGCGCCATCGCTTTCCCTTCCTGCGACAGCGGCAACACCCTCTGCTTTGCGGCGGCGGGCGATGCCATCAACGTGGCGCTGGACGACCTTAAAGATCAGGCTGCCGAATTGAAAGAGAAGACCGGATTGAATCTGCTGCCGACGCTGACGCGGCTGGAACACGCGCAGACTTGTCTGGGCGGCATGCTGGTGCTCTAAATCACACCAGGCCCGCCGTGATGGCATAGCGCACATAGCGGATGTTCAGCTCATAGGCGCGCAGTGTCGCCAGAAACTCTTCCGCCTGACGCCCCTCCAGAATGAACTCGACCTGTATCGGCAATTCGCCGCCCAGTTCGATGAAGGTCTCCGCATGCAAACTGCCGTGGCGTCCGTATCCGGCGATGGCACGGAACACCGAACCGCCCGGCACGCCTATCGACTTGGCCTGCTCCAGCAACCATTCGTACAACGGTGTATCGCCGTGCTTCTGCTTTTCGGTGAGATAGAACTTGAGGTAGGTGGGTTGCATATTTCCTCCTGATTACTGCTGTATCCACTTGAAGGTCTGAATACCGATCACTGTCATCAGCAACGAGCCGCCCAGATGCGCGACGATGATCGCGCTGCCCCACATATATTGTCCGCGCATCAACAGCGTGACAGTCTCTGCGGAGAAGGTAGAGAAAGTGGTGAGACCGCCGAGGAAACCGGTGATGATGAACAAGCGCCACTCCGGCGACAGCCCGGGATGCTGCATGAAGAACGCGACCGCAAAACCCACCAGATAACCGCCGATGAGATTGGCTGCGAGCGTACCCAGCGGCAATTCCGCCAGAACCGGATTGAACCACAGACCCAGCCCCCAACGCAGCCATGCACCGATGGCGGCTCCGAAACCGATAACGAGAAAGGCGTAGGTCATAGTGGGCGGATTGTAGCAGAGGGAACCAACCCGCGCAGTTTGAAACAGCGCATGTTGGGCGTGCCGTCCAATTCATATTCGTTGAATTCGCGACAGGGCGACGGGCGCTGCTCGTAGATGGCACAGGAGACTTGCTTGCCCACCTCGCCGCGCAAGGCGGCGCAGCGCGGCGGATGGTTGTTGGTGCCTTTCATGCACACCATGTGCTCGTGTACTTTTTCGGTGAACTCAACGGGAACGATGCCGCCCGGCGCTTCGCCGCACTCGCCCCAGTAGAACGAGACACGGTAATAGGCGCAGCATGCGCCGCAGGTCATACATGGGTTAACAGGCGCATTCATCGTCTCAAACTAAATTCCACTCCTCAACAGATTGGCAAAGTATCCCACAACCATTATTCCCATACTTGCGGCATTGACACTGGCATTCCTCCTCCCCTAGAGTTCGCACCACTCGCGTAACCGCCGCGATACATCGACCCGCAACGCACGGGAAGAGCCCGGCGGTAATCAGCACAGGAGGCTGGCGCAAAATCCCTCCGCTTCAACTCCCTCTCCCGCCGGGGGAGGGTTGGGGTGGGGGCAACTCCGCACAAGCGGACTTGTTTATTAGGGGATAACAATGAAGGCCTCCGTTCATTGCACACGCACCAATGAAAAGGAGCCGCATATAGCGGCTCCTGCATTTGGTGCATCTTTCTGCTTGTTAGCGTTCAGAGCACAAATCCCAATCTACTGGTGCGGTGCATCGTAATTGGGGAGCCGCATTCCGTCAACAAAGAAATCCAAAATTGTCGCGAGCTTTTGATCTGTCCGGTTTTGTAGCGCGCAATCTGTCCGGTTGTCATATTGCCCGAGGAGGGCGATATGAAGCCGACACAAGTGCTACAGGAGATACGGAAGATGAGAT
>SCUU01000322.1 GCA_004297065.1 Gallionellaceae bacterium | reverse complement strand
GAGGTCAACGACAAGGCGCTCCGCGCCCAGGGCAATTGCGCGGACTCCCTCATCGCGACTCTGCGCCGCGACCTGAGTTACGAGATATTCGTGTTCTCGCCGGTCAGCGGCCTGCTCGAACAGCCGCGCGACGGCGATCCGCTGTCTGCCAACGTCGTGGCCATCCCGCGCGAGCGCGTCGCCGACACGATCGCGGCCTAGCTAGGCCGCCGCTGGGCGCTTACGCGCGGCGACGCGGTTCGGCCCGGGTGCTGCCCTGGTCCCGCTCCGACACGATGGGATTCTGGATCGGCCACCAGATGTTCAGGGCCGGATCGTTCCACAGGAGCGTGAACTGACTGGCGCGGTCGTACTCGGTGCTTTGCTTGTAGTGGAAAATCGCCCGCTCGCTCATGACCACGTGTCCGTTGCCGAAATTGGGTGGCACCAGCACCTGCAGGCGGTTGGTGTCGGACAGGGTGAAGGCCGCCCATTCGCGGTATTGCGAGGAGGTCGGGTCGTTGTTGATCACCACCATGTAGAAGCTGCCCTGCAGGCAGGAGATCAGCTTCCAGGTCCTGGTGTCGCCATGGATGCCGCGCAACACATGCCGGTGCGAAACCGATATGTCGTCCTGGACGAAGTCGATCGGAATGCCGGCGGTGAAGTAGGCGTTACGATTGTAGGTCTCGATGTAGTGGCCGCGGAAATCCTCGAACACGGTCGGCGGCTTGATCAGCAGGACCGATTCGAGCTTTGTCGTGAATACTTCCATCTCTCCCCCTCGATCAGCGCTTCGCGCCGCCGGCTGCGAGCAGTTCTTCCTTCCGGTAGACGATCGTCGAGCCCGTGAAGTCGGTGCAAACCGGCACCGTGATGAGATGCGACAGCGCCTGGGCGACGGCAGCCTGCCGATCGGGCGGGACCACGAACACCATGAAGCCCGTGCCGCCTGCGCCCAGCAGCTTGCCACCCAAAGCGCCGGCGCGCTGGGCGTCGTCGTAGATGCGGTCGATTGTGGTCGTGGTGGTGCCGTCAGCCAGGCGCCGCTTGAGCGTCCAGCTTTCGTGCAGGAGTTGGCCGAACTCGGCGAGGCGGCCGGCGTGGAGCATGTCGACGCCCACCTCG
>SCUU01000321.1 GCA_004297065.1 Gallionellaceae bacterium | reverse complement strand
AATGGGTTAAAGAAGGAGCTAAATGGGGTGACCATTGGGCTTATGTCGCCCCAAAGGAGGTAAAAGTACCGAATAAAGGTCTTTTCGCAGGACTGTTCAGCTTTGGAAACTGGGAACAAAATGATATAGATTACTTCGTTAAAGCCAAGTTAGAAGAAGAGGGCT
Organism: Gallionellaceae bacterium; assembly: GCA_004297065.1. GTDB lineage: Bacteria > Pseudomonadota > Gammaproteobacteria > Burkholderiales > Gallionellaceae > PALSA-1006. Next base: position 1,089 of record SCUU01000321.1, on the reverse strand, counting down.
TATCACCTGCTAAGGAAGCTGATAGAGCAACGCTTGTCAGAAGAGTATGTTTAGATATAGTTGGCCTACCGCCTACTGCCGGGCAAATAAAAAAATATGTAACAGATGAAGGCTCTTTCGAAGCTTTAGTTGATGAATTATTAGCTTCTAAACAATTTGGGGAGCGCTGGGCTTCTATGTGGCTCGATTTAGCCCGATACTCAGATAGCAGAGGGTATCAGAAAGATAATGGCCGTACTATCTGGCGTTATCGTGACTGGGTGATTGATGCCTTCAATGCCAATATGCCTTTCAACCAGTTTACCAAAGAGCAATTAGCCGGAGATTTATTGCCTTCGCCTACTGAAAGTCAGTTAATTGCTACGGCTTTTCATCGGAATACGATGAATAATGATGAGACCGGCACAGTGGATGAAGAATTCAGAGTAGCGGCGGTGATTGATCGGGTAAATACCACTTTTGATGTATGGCAGGGGACTACCTTTGCTTGTGTGCAATGTCATAGCCACCCCTACGACCCTTTCCGCAATGAAGAGTATTACAAAATCATGGCGTTCTTCAACAATACCCGCGATGAAGATACACAGGATGAGGCACCGAATTACCGTAAGTTTTCTGAGGATGACGAGAAGAAATTAGATAGCCTGACTACCTTTATAAAGACCCGTCTCGGGGATGAGAAAAGTAAGTATTATAATCAGTTAGTGAGGAGTTTAGAGCCTCGCCATCATGCTCACTATGCCGATAGTTATGTCAACGGAGCATTGTTGGGAGACAGAAACATTGGTTTAAGACACAAAGGCACTTGCCGCCTGCCTGATATTAAATTAGACAATAAAACCACTTTTTTAATCAGTTATGTTAGCAAAAATCCGGGTGGATGGTTGGAGTTGAGAAAAGGTAGCCCTAACGGAGAGGTGCTTACAAAACTCAGATTAGATACCACTGCCAGAAATAAGTTGCTTTTTATTCCAATCAAAGCTTCACAAGGCAGACATGACTTGTATCTGGTTGGTACGAATGGCCGTCTGAAACCGGAGCAAGATGTATTTTCAATTAACTGGTTTACTTTTTTAGATGATTTCCCGA
>SCUU01000320.1 GCA_004297065.1 Gallionellaceae bacterium | reverse complement strand
TCCGGCAGTGATGCCCGGAAGGCGGGCGTCACTGCCGGACCGTGCCGGAGTGGCTCGAGGATGTTCCGCGACCTCGAGCGCTCGTCGACGGGAGAGCACCCGCCGGAGTTGAGGCGTAGCGGTGCATCACTCGGCGGTACTGCTCGGCAGCGGCCCGTGCGGCAGCAGCCTGTGCGCCGCGCTGTTGCGTCTCGCGCAGTCGGGTCACGGCGTCGGCGAGCACGGTCAGCTGCGCGAGCAAGGCCAGGAGTTGAGCGGTCTCGCGCGGCTTGACCACCCGCGCGGCCAGAAGGAGTCGACCGGCCTGGCGCAGTCCTGCTCCGGCCGCGGTCGTCACTGGCGACCGCCCGTACAGCTCGCGCGCGGCCCGGTCGTACTGCCCGGCCGCGTCGGTGAGCGGACCACCTCGCCTGCCCTCCACCACGCGTCCAGCCGCGGCCAGGAAGTCAGACGCCGCCCAAGCGGCATCCGCGGCTGCCGCCGGGTTAGTCGCGGCGCTGGCGGTGATCTGTTCGGCGGCCGTGCGGGCCGCCAGGGTCGACTGCGTCCAGATGCGCCGACGCTCTGCAGCTGTCAGGCCGAACCGGTCCGGCCGGTCCGGGCTGTCCGTTGGCGAAGTGGAGGCGGTCCTGGCAGCCTTCGGAGGACCATCGGCCGACCGGCCGCTGCTTGGTCGTTCCGGGCCGCCGCCCTGCCAGCGTCGTTGCAGTCGCGGCAGCGTGAGGTCCGGGGCGAGCTTGCCGCCGCCGAACCAGATCGGCTTGCTGTCGCCGTCCTGCCGGTCCGGAAGTGCCACCGCGTAGCCGGTGACCTCGCCGGCCTGGCGCTCGCTCATCCGCTTGCGCACCAGCACCCCGTCAGCACGAAGCCGTGCGAAGAACTCGTCCAGGCTGCTGGCACCAGCCGCCGCCACCCGGACGTGCCGGCGCAGGATCTCCCGATCCGGCCCTGCCGCTCCCTGGCGTCCCTCGGCGTGCCGCCGTCGCGTCCTGTCCTGGTGCTTGCGCTGCTCGGCTCGGCTTGTCGCCGGGACGCCGGTCCGAGACACCGTGCTCGTCTTCGTCAGGTCGTAGAGATTCTCGATGTAGCGGCTGGCCTCCCGGGACCGAAACCGGTCGTTGGACAGGCTCGGTCGGCTGCCGTCCTGCCTGGCCAGTGTCGCCACGACGTGCACGTGGTCGTCGGCGTGTCGGACGGCGACCCAGCGGACACCCGATGGGTCGTCGCGCCGGGCGAGGCCGATCCGGTGCAGGTACTCGCCAGCGATGTCGGCCCACTGCTCGTCGGTGAGCATCCTGTCGATGAGGCGGCCGGTGCTCCGATCCTTCGCGGCCGCGATCGTCAGGTGGTACACCGGCTTGCTCTTCTTGAGCTCGGCGGTGGTGAAGCCGAGCAACGCC
>SCUU01000319.1 GCA_004297065.1 Gallionellaceae bacterium | reverse complement strand
CGCTATGGCCACGGGGATGAGCAGATCATTGCGCAGATGCAGGGGCATGGCTTCAGCGCTTGCCGCTATGATTGGCGGACCCGCGCGCTGACCAGGGCAGACAGGGGCGCAGCGAACACAATTTTCGTCCGCGATCCCGCCGCAATGACCGCCCGCTGCCAGACGGCTGCACAGTTCCGGCTGGTCAATGGTATGGTGTGAGGCGCGGCGGTTTAATCTGCCAGCTTCACGAAACTGTCGATCACGCGCTTGGGGCCAGCAGTCTCGAAGTCGATCTCCAGCTTGTTGCCTTCCTGCAGGGTGACCATGCCGTAACCGAACTTGTCATGGAACACCCGCACACCGACGCGCACGTCGCTGCGCGGCTTGGCGGCGAAGCTGGCAGCAGAGCGCGTCGCCTCGGGCAGGCGGCGCGGTGTGGGGTCATAAGTCGTGGCTGCGGCGCGCTGCCACCCTGGCCCGCGCGATGCCCCGCGCGCCGCATTGTCGCGCGCAACATGGGCAAAGGGATCGTCGCGCTCGCTCCATTGGGCGCGCCAGAGCGAGGCCCCGCCGGACAGGGTCGATTCCTGCTCGATGTGCGCCTCGGGCAGTTCGGCGATGAAGCGGCTGGGGATCGAGCTGGTCCACTGGCCATAGATCCGCCGGTTGGCGGCATAGAGGATCGTGCAGCGCCGCCGCGCGCGGGTGATCGCGACATAGGCGAGGCGGCGTTCCTCCTCGAGGCTGGCCAGACCGCCCTCATCGAGCGAACGCTGGCTGGGGAACACGCCTTCCTCCCAGCCCGGCAGGAACACGTTGTCGAATTCAAGGCCCTTGGCGCCGTGCATGGTCATGATCGTGACCTTCTCGGCGTCGTCTGCCGCGTCGTTGTCCATCACCAGGCTGACGTGTTCAAGGAAATCGCCGAGCGTCTCGTAATCTTCCATCGCCCGGGCGAGTTCGACCAGGTTTTCAAGGCGGCCGGCGCTTTCCGCGGTCTTCTCAGCCTGGAGTGCGGCGGTATAGCCGCTTTCATCAAGCAGCGTCCGGGCGAGCTCCGAAGGTGACGCGGTCTTGGCGAGGTCACGCCAACGGGCCACGTCGCGCATGAAGCCGATCAGCGTATTGCGCGCGCGGGCCGGCAG
>SCUU01000318.1 GCA_004297065.1 Gallionellaceae bacterium | reverse complement strand
CGCGAGGGGATCGAGCTGCTCGCCGACATCGCGGTGAACGCGAGCTTCGTCCCCGACGAGCTCCAGAGCGAGAAGAAGGTGGTCTTCGAGGAGATGAACCTCGTCGAGGACGATCCGGAGAAGTTCCTCGGCCGCCGGCTCTCCGAGGTGGCGTACACGCCCCATCCCTACGGCCGCCCGATCCTGGGCACGCGTCCCCTGATCCAGGCGCTGACGCGCGAGCGCCTGGAGCGGTACTACAAGAAGCACTACGTTCCCGGCAACATGGTGCTCGTCGTCGTCGGCGCCGTGAAGCCCGCCGACGTGCGGCGGCTCGCCGACGCCGCCTTCGGCCGGCTCCGGTCCGGGTCCCCGCAGCGGTCTCCCGTGGGCGCCCCGCCCGCGCTCGGCCGTGGCCGGCGCGTCGACGTCGACCGGTCGGAGGCGCAGGCGTATCTCGGGCTGGCCTGGGCGGCCGCGCCGACGGGGAACCCCGACATCTACGCCGTGGATCTCCTGACCTACATCCTCGGCGACTCCCCCAGCTCGCGACTCAACCAGGTGGTTCGCGAGCGCGAGCGGCTCGTCTCGACGATCGAGGCGAGCTACATCGCCTCGGAAAAGGGGGGGCTGGTGGCGATCACCGCGCGCCTGGACGCCGCCAACCTCGGGCGCGCCGAGGCCACGGTCCTGGACGTCATCCGTCGCGTGCGCGCCGAGGGCGTGACCGAGGCGGAGCGCCAGCGCGCCCTCATCACGGCCGAGGCGCTCTACGCCTTCGACATCGAGACGGCGGAGGGGCTCGCCCGGACGTACGGGCAGGCCGAGACCACGTGGACGCTGGACGACGAGCTGGCCTATCTCTCGCGGCTCCGGCGGATCACCGCGGCCGAGATCCAGGCGGCTGCCCGGAAGTACTTCGGCGACGAGAGCTATGCCCGGGTGCGCTTCCTGCCCAGAGGCGGGGCGCGATGAGGGCGGCCCGCGTCTCCGTGCTCGTCCTCCTGGCGCTCGCCGTCGCGCCTGGCCTGGCGGCGGGGCAGGGGCCGGCGCCGGTCAGGAGTGAGCGCCTGCCGAACGGCCTCACGGTCCTGGTCCGCGAGAACCCGCTGGCCCCGGTGGTGGCGGTCGCGCTCTTCGTCCGGGTCGGGACGCGGTGGGAGGGGGCCGAGAACGCGGGCATCTCGAACTTCCTCCACGCCGTGATGGTGAAGGGCACGGCCAGGCGGAGCGGCGCGG
>SCUU01000170.1 GCA_004297065.1 Gallionellaceae bacterium | reverse complement strand
ATGAGTGCGCCAGGGCGAAGCTCAAACAGTTCAACAGGTGAGAGTCCTGTCTGGAGAAAGGCTAGCCACCGCTCCAGTACAGAATCGTGCATGTAGGGAGGCAACGAACTACATGGTGCCAGGAGGAAGGAGATACCAGGCCGCAACGCAAGTGAAGGGATTGAGCCCCGAAATGTCCAGCGTCGTAGAGGCCGACATGCTTCATGTTCATGGAAGGCAGCACGGCTACAACCGTAATGGCAAGGGTGTAGCAGCTCTATCGGGGTCTGAGACCGTGGCATGGTATCAAAGGGGCTGTTTGGGAACCTGGGAGATCCAGGGCGTTCTTCCATGAGGGGAGTAGTGGCGGACAATCCGAAGAGGAAAGGAAGCTACGAAGACGCTCTGGAAGTCGGACCAACTCATAGTAGAGGCGTAGTCAGAGTAATGTCTGGCGAGGGCATGGGGTTCACTCGAAGGGGTTGGCAGCTACACGCAGAGCGAGGGGGAAACACCCACCATGCATAGAAATGGGGACTGGGTGCAAACGAAACTCAAGCTTATAACGAGCAGGGCGCAGAAGGATCGGAGGTGTCGATTTAGCTCGCTGGCCTACTTACTGAATGAGGGGTTTCTTGCGCAGTGCTTTATGGAGTTAAAGAGAGGAAAGGCCCCAGGCATTGATGGGGTGAGGTGGGAGGAATACGCGGAGAAGCTTACAGAGAATCTGCGAGGACTGGTGGAGCGGCTGAAGGCGAAGCGGTACGGGCCGCAGCCGGTCAAGCGAGTCTATATCCCCAAGGATGGGAAGACCATGCGGCCCTTGGGGCTGCCGGTGATCGAGGACAAGGTGGTGCAGATGGGGATGACGCGGATACTGGAAGCGATCTTCGAGGTAGACTTCCTAGAGGTGTCCTATGGTTTCAGGCGTAATCGGAGCTGTCATGATGCGCTGGATCGGTTGGATAAAGCGATCATGAGTAAGCCGGCCAACTACATCGTGGAGGCCGACATCAAGGGATTTTTCGATCACGTGGATCACAAGTGGCTGATGGAGTGTCTGAGGCAGCGGATCTCGGACCCGAGTTTTCTAAGGCTGATTGGGAAGTTCTTAAGGGCTGGCATCATGGAGGAAGGAAAGTATGTAGAGACCGGCGAGGGTACTCCGCAAGGAGGGATCTTAAGTCCGGTGCTCAGCAATATCTACCTCCACTCTGTGCTGGACCTATGGTTTGAGAGACGGATGAAGAAGGAGCTTTGCGGTTATGGGGAGTTGAACCGCTATTGTGACGACTTTGTGATCTGTCTTCAATACCAGCAGGATGGACAACGGGTGCTTAGGGCGCTTGGGGAGAGATTGGCGCAGTTTGGGTTAAGCCTGTCGCAGGACAAGACGCGGCTGATTGAATTTGGCCGCTATGCTGGGATCAATGCCGAGCGGCGCGGGGAGAAGCCCGCTACCTTTGACTACTTGGGTTTCACCCACTTCATTGACAGGAGTAGGAAGGGAAAGTTCAAGGTAGGGCGCAGGACCAGCAAGAAGAAGTTTCGGGCCAAGATGAAGGCCATGAATACTTGGCTGAAGTCGGTCCGCAATGCGGTCAAGCTACGGCAATGGTGGCCTGTGCTTCAGGCCAAGCTTCTAGGGCACTACCGGTACTATGGCATCAGCGGTAATTTAAGTGGGCTGAGGCGATACTACTTCGGAGTGCTGGAGCTGGTGTACAAGTGGATCAATCGAAGGAGCCAAAGGCGGAGCTACTACCGCAAGGGTTTTGCCCAGTACCTTGAATATTATCCGCTGCCCAAGCCGAGGATTTATCGTAACCTCTACACCCTAGCGCCTGTGAAGTGAGGGTAGCTGAAGAGCCGGATGTGGGAGAACTGCAAGTCCGGTTCCGTGAGGGGCAACGAAGTATCCCCCACGGCAGAATGATGTGGCACCTCCCGTATCGAAAGAGGGAGGTAACAGAGAATACAAAGCATGCCTACAGGAGGTATTTCGATGTCTACTCGACA
>SCUU01000317.1 GCA_004297065.1 Gallionellaceae bacterium | reverse complement strand
ATTAGGGGAAATAGGGGTTTTACTCAATGAAAGCTGTAGTTTATGAAGAATACTCACCAAATGACGATTATAAAAAAATTTTAAAAGTAAAAGATGTTTCTGACCCAAAACCAAAAGCAAATGAAGTAGTATTCAAGGTCAAGGCAGCAGCCTTAAACTATAACGATATCTGGGGAATGCGAGGCCAGCCAATACCTGTTCCATTACCACACATATCTGGCTCTGATGCATCAGGGGAGGTAACTGCAATTGGAGACGAGGTAAAAAACATCAAGGTTGGAGACAGAGTAGTATCGCATGCTAACATGTCATGTAGAGTTTGTAGCGCATGTACTGATGGTCGTGAATATGATTGTGAAAAGCGAACCATATGGGGATTTCAGACAGGACCGCTTTGGGGCGCATTCTCTGAGGTTACTCATCTACCTGAGGTAAATGTTGTAAAGATCCCACAAAATGTAAGCTATGAAGAAGCAGCAGCTGCCTCTATGACACTACTTACATCGTGGCACATGCTTGTAGGCAGAGCAAAGATCAGACCAGGTCTGACAGTTTTGATAATGGGTGGTGGTTCTGGAGTAGGAAGTTTTGGTATACAAATTGCAAAACTGTATGGATGTACAGTTATTGCAACTGCAAGTGGAGACAAGCTTGACAAATGTAAAAAACTTGGAGCCGACTATGCAGTAGATCACAGAAAGGAAGACTGGCATAAGGAGGTTCGAGAAATAACAAAAGAGATCTCAAAAAAATCCGGAGTCTCACCAGGAATCGATGTATCATTTGATCATATAGGACAGACACACTGGAACAAACAACTAACCCTTCTAAAGTATGGTGCAACACTAGTATCATGTGGTGCAACTACCGGTTATGATGCACAAACTGATCTAAGACACGTATTTTTCAAGGGAACTAACATACTGGGCTCAACTCAAGGAACCCGCGCAGAACTTGAGCAGGGATTCTTTTGGATGGGTCAAGGAAAGATAAAGGCGGCAATTGATTCAATTCACTCC
>SCUU01000120.1 GCA_004297065.1 Gallionellaceae bacterium | reverse complement strand
GCTCCCACAACAATCCTGCGGCCTGATGGAGTAGGCCAGGATAAACACAGATGCGCCCCCCTCCCTATCGCATACAAGGGTCGAGGGAGCGCACTCTGTTTTGTGACACGGTAAGACTAAGCATTTTTCCGCGAGAGCCACGCAAAAATCATATTCCGATCGGGATCGTTTCCCAGCTTACGCCACTCGCGTCGCACCTTAGCGCGTTCGCGTGCTTATCCCAGTCGCCCAGCACCCAGCGGTCGCAGGTGTGGCCATCAAGCCGATGCAAATGGTGCGCGGGGCGGTGGGTGTGCCCGTGGATGATGCGCGGGTAATTGTGTGCATGCAGCAACTGATGCACGGCTTGCAGGTTCACATCCATGATACTCATGGCCTTCTGCCCCTTTTCGGTTTTGCTCTGTTCGCGCAGCTTCTCGATCTGGGCTTTGCGCTGCGCTAGCGGCAGGGAGAGAAATTGCTGCTGCCAAGTGGCGTTGCGTACCTGTAGGCGAAAATCCTGGTAGGCCGTGTCGTCGGTGCACAGGGCGTCGCCATGGCTGAGCAGGGTCGGCGTGCCGTATAAATCGAGCAAGGTCGGGTCGGCCAGCAAGATGGCGTTGCAAGCGCCGGCTAACGCTTTGCCCATCAGTAAATCGCGGTTGCCGTGCATGATGTAAATGCGTGTGCCGTGACCGGCTAATGCGTGTAACGCTGCGGTGATCTCGATGTGGAACGGGGAGGCCAAGTCGTCATCCCCGGCCCAATACTCGAACAGGTCTCCCAGTATGTAAAGCGCCTCGGCATGCGGCGCACTGTGCCGGATAAAATGGTGGAACAGCCGCGTGGTGTGCGGGCTGTTCGTGCATAGGTGCAGATCGGAAATGAAGAGGGAGTGCATTTTAGGATTGAGGAATCAGGATTCAGTTAAAAGCGGATAATCCATTGGGCTCAAAACCCCCTCCAACTCCCCCTTATCAGGGGGAGAGCAGGTTCGGCTCCTCCCCTGACAAGGGGAGGTTGGGAGGGGTTAGGTTCTAATGGATTATCTGGGTTAAAAGCGGAGTCGCGGCTACCCTGAATCCCGAATCCCAATTTTTATTGCACGACTTCAGCTTGGGTGATGACGACATCCTCGGTGGGTACGTCCTGATGGAAGCCTTTGTTGCCGGTCTTCACTTTCTTGATGGCATCCACGACTTCGGTACCTTCAACGACTTTGCCGAACACGCAGTAGCCCCAGCCCTGGCTGTTTTCGGCGGTGTGGTTGAGGAAGCTGTTGTTCTTCACGTTGATGAAGAATTGCGCGGTGGCGGAATGCGGGTCACCGGTGCGCGCCATGGCGATGGTGTAAGCGTCGTTGGTCAGGCCGTTGTTCGCTTCGTTCTGTATCGGCGCGTTCACTTCTTTTTGTTTCATGCCGGGCTCGAAACCGCCGCCCTGGATCATGAAGCCGTCGATGACGCGATGGAACACGGTGTTGCTGTAGAAGCCGCTGTTCACGTACTCAAGGAAATTTTTGACGGTATTCGGCGCTTTTTCGGGGTCCAGTTTGAGGGTGATGATGCCGTGATTGGTGTGCAGTTTGACCATGCTAGTTTTTCCTTTTTGTGCGGGGGTTGAGGCTGCGTGCGCCGGCAGGACGCACAGGCCGGCGAGCAGTAAAGCTGAAAGATTTTTAACGATGTTCATGCGGAGCCTTCGTAGACTATTTGCCATTTATTGTCGCGCTTCATCCAATACTGGCGTTTGTTCATGCGGTTGGAAAGGTTGCTGCTGCTGTAGTCCTGCTCGAAATTGACCACTACCAGGTTGGGTTGGCCGGGATAGGTGAAAATGCTGACGTTGGAGAGATTCACCTTGATCCATGACTTGCCGGAATTCACTAGGCGTTTCTGCTGGGCAAATGCCGCGAGCTTGGTGTTCCCGGTGGAGAAATCCCGCGCATAGTGCGACAGGTAAGCATTGGTGTTGAGGTTGGTCCAGTCGTTGCGCCATCTCTCGATTTCGGCCAGCAATGCGCCGCGTTCGGCGCGGTCGCCGTCGTCGCTCCAGTCCATCTGGCTGGTGATGATGACCGGCGTGTGGCCGATTTCCACTTGCTTGCCGAGTTTCAGCAGGTCGTCGTTGGTGAGAACCACGCAGCCGCTGCTGGCGCGCGGCGGACGGCTATAGGTGTCGCTCGGCGTGCCGTGCAGCCAGATGCCGTGACCGTCGCGTCCCTGGCGCTTGTCCCATTCGTTGGGGTAGCTTAGCGGGAAGGCCACGGGGCCGTAAAAATCGGTGAGTTTTTCCTTGGTGAGCTTATCGTTGATGAAATACACGCCGAGCGGTGTGCGTTGGTCGCCTTCGGAAACCTTGTCCGCCCCCTTTTTGCCGACGCTGATGTAAAAATCGGCCACGTAGCGCGCCTCGCCATTGACGTTTTCAAACAGGTACAGCGTGGATTTGCTGGTGTCCACCACGATGGCATGGCGTTGTTGCGCGTCGAGTTGCCACAGGTATTTCGGCGTCAGGGTGATCGGCTGCTGTTGCTGCACGCGTTGCAGCCTTACGCGCGCCTCGTCGCGCAAGTCGTTCATGCGTTCGCGCGGAGCGTTCGGCGCATTGCCGAAATCGTTGAGCGGTTGCGAGCGTGCCAGCAGCAGGTCGCCCCTGACCAGTTGCGCCAGCTTGAAATTCGGGTTGACCTTGAGCAGCGAGTCCACTTCGTTCAGTGCCACATCGAGCCTGTTGTTGCCGATGGAATGCAGGCTCTTGGCCAGCAATATCTCCATGCTGCGCGAGTCGTTCTCGCCCGCCTGCACCGGGGCGGAAAGTGCGCCGATCAGCAATAAAGTGATTGTTGCGTAAGTCATGGATTACTTGCCCGCGTGTTCTGCCGCGATGAGCCATTTGCCATTGTTTTTCACCAGTTCCATCGTTTTGCTGGCGGAAGTGTGCAGGTGGCTGGCGCGGTAGAACTGTTTGAAGCTGACTGCGGCATGGCCGTCGTCGATCAGTTTAACCCTGGCGTTTTTCACCTCAACGTGAATGGACTTGGGTTTGGCGATGCGTTCCTGGCGCTGTGCTTCCCAGGCGCTGCGACTCTCGCCGCCGGGCGTCTTGAATTCCTTGGCGTAGAACGCGAGATATTTCTTGCTGTTTTGCGCCGACCAGGCCGCGGCCCATTCGCGCACGGTCTTCAGCACCTCTTCGTTCGCGTTGGCGGAAGGCTGTTCTGCGGCGGGCGCTTTGGCGGGCCCGGGTGCAGTGAAGGCAACCAGCGGTTTGGATGGGGCGGGCATTGCCACAGCCGCCGGGGTTGGCGCGGGAGTGCTGGCGGCAACAGGGGTGGCAGGAGCATTGGCGACGACAGCGCTGGGCTTGGGCGCGCTGACTACTCCGGTGGCGACATTGCGCGAGGCGGGCGTGATCCTGCCGCTGCGGGCATTGCCGCCGAACAGGTCTTTAATCATTTCCAGCTTGGTTTGCGTGCTGGTGTTGCTCTTGTCCAGTTGCAGTGCGCGATCGTAAGCCTGGCTCGCCATTTTGGCGTAGATGTCGCCGAGATTTTCATGTGCGGTGGCGTAGCTGGGGTGGGTGCGGATCGCCATTTCCAGTGCAACCTTGGCTTTTTCGTATTGGCCTTGACCGGCATATAGCACGGCTAGGTTGTTGTAGGGCTCCGGCAGCTCGGGATAGTCGTCGGTCAAGGCGGTGAATACCTTGATCGCTTCGGCGGTTTTGGCCTGCTCGGTGAGGATCAGGCCTTTCAGGAAACGTGCTTGGGCGTCCTTGGGCTTGGTGGCGAGAAAGGCATCGACTTTTTCCAATGCCTGTACGTGCTGGCCTTGCTTGAATAATTTGCCGGCATCCTGAATGTCATCGGCAGCGGAAGCCAGGCTGAAACACAACAGCAGCGCGCCGAGCGCGACTTTTTGGCTGAATCGTTTGATCATATTCATCGAATATTTTTTCCAGAAGGTTGCACAAATTAGATTTCGACGGGATGCCCGCCGGAAGGGCACGAATTCTACCAAATAAGCGTATGTCTTTCACAAGTTATGCAAAAATGAGGGAACAACTGATGGAACAACCAGCCATCCCACTTGGCAACCACAAGACGGTTGCCAAGTGATTGCTTATAAGCCGGCAAGTCGCTGCTTATGTGGGAGCGGTCTCCCGACCGCGATTCGATGAATACCTCCCAAGCTGTCGCGACCGGGAGGTCGCTCCCACCGGTGCCGGGACGTACAAAGACATCGCGGCCTATCCGCGAGAGTCGGTCGGCACAAGCCTCTTGCTCCCCCACATCAGCTTGAATCGCACCCGCAAAAAGACGCGCAAGGTTGCCCGATGGTGGCATCGCGTTTTCGGGTAAAATCCGCCATCTTTCAGCATAGGCAAGTAACAACCCATGAGCAGCGATACATCCGCCACACCCGCTCCCGTCTCGAATTTCATCCGCACGATCATCGACGGCGACCTCGCCAGCGGTAAGCACAGCGCGATCCAAACCCGCTTCCCGCCCGAGCCGAATGGTTATTTGCACATAGGCCACGCAAAATCCATTTGCCTGAATTTCGGCCTAGCCAAGGACTACAACGGCAAGTGCAACCTGCGCTTCGACGATACCAACCCGGAAAAAGAGAGCGAGGAATACGCGCAATCCATCCAGGATGACGTGCGCTGGCTGGGCTTTCAGTGGAACGGCGAAGTGCGCTGGGCTTCGGATTATTTCGGCGCGCTGTACGACTACGCGGTGGAACTCATCAACAAAGGCTTGGCCTATGTGGACGACCTCACGCCGGAACAGATGCGCGAATACCGCGGCACGCTGACCCAGCCGGGCAAGAACAGTCCGAACCGCGACCGCGCTGTCGCCGAAAATCTAGCCTTGTTCACACGCATGAAGAACGGCGAGTTCGCCGATGGTGCGATGGTGCTGCGCGCCAAAATCGACATGGCCTCGCCCAACATCAACCTGCGCGACCCGGCCATCTACCGCATCCGCCGCGCGCACCACATCCGCACCGGCGACAAGTGGTGCATCTACCCGATGTACGACTACACCCACTGCATTTCCGACGCGCTGGAAGGTATCACCCATTCGCTATGCACGCTGGAGTTTGAAGACCACCGCCCGCTGTACGACTGGGTGCTGGACAATATCACCATTCCCTGCCACCCGCGCCAATACGAGTTTTCGCGCCTGGAGTTGCACTACACCATCACCAGCAAACGCAAGCTGCTGCAACTGGTAAACGAAAAACACGTGAGCGGCTGGGACGACCCGCGCATGCCCACGATTTCCGGCATGCGCAGGCGCGGCTACACGCCGGAAGGCATCCGCGAATTCGCCAGGCGCATCGGGGTCTCCAAGAGCGAGAACAGCGTGGACATGGCGATCATGGAAGGCGCGATCCGCGAAGATTTGGAACTGCGCGCACCGCGCGTGATGGCCATCATCAACCCGCTCAAGGTCACGATTACGAATGCCGACGGCGCGCAGGCGCGCGAGGCCGATTTTCATCCGAACATGCCGGAACTGGGCAAGCGCGTCGTGCCGTTTAGCGGCTCGCTCTTCATCGAGGCCGACGACTTCACCGAAGTGCCGCCCGCAGGCTGGAAACGCCTGACCCTCGGCGGCGAGATACGCCTGCGCCACAGCTACGTGATGCGTTGCGACGAAGCCGTGAAAGATGCGGCGGGCAACGTCATCGAACTCAAATGCAGCATCGACCACAACACCTTGGGCAAGAATCCCGAAGGACGCAAGGTGAAAGGCGTGATTCACTTCCTGTCATGCGAGCACGCGCTGCCTGCGGAGATACGCCTGTACGACCGCCTGTTCACCGTGCCGGATCCCGATGCGGATAAGGAGATAGATTTTTGTACTTACCTCAATCCAACTTCGCTCACCGTGGTGCAAGGCTGGGTGGAAAGTTGCGTGAAAGATTCCGCTGAGGAAACGCGCTACCAGTTCGAGCGTTTGGGTTACTTCGTGGCTGACCGCCGCGAACATCAAGCGGGCGGCAAGCTGGTGTTCAATCGCACGGTGACGCTGAAAGATTCATGGACGAAAGAGCAGGTGTGAGTGTGTTAGCAGTTTGTTGAATTTATCCCCCAAGCGTGTCCACAAAACCAAGGGACATACGTTAATGGTGGAGACGAATTAAAACGAAAGCAGGATGCGATATGCGAGGCGCCGACATTACTCA
>SCUU01000119.1 GCA_004297065.1 Gallionellaceae bacterium | reverse complement strand
GAAAGAAAAAACTCACTCGGAAAAAGAAACAGAAAGCCGGGGCAGCGCCGTTCCGCTGCATGCATAAGGTTACCCTCTTAAACTCGATGCATTATTGTCTTGACGGAGGGGTCCACTGCAGAGGCGGAAGAGCACATTCAAAAAATTGCACTTCAAAAGTCACCTGAAAGACGTCGGTCGCTACAGACCGACATACTCAAACAGTTAATCAGCACCTGCGAGATGTTCAAAGACAGGGGATATGCATCTGCCCAAGAGGTGGGATGTTCGATACAGCTACACTAGCTATTCGAAGATATGAACGCCACTTTGGTGTTTGAGTAGATATAGACCAAACGGCAGGGAAATACAAAAGTTTTACAAACATATAAAACAAAGTTATATTGCACATGAATAACAAAGTAATGTTGTGTGACTAAAACAAAGTTGAGGGGCGGATGGCAAAGCCGAATGAAAAGCTGGCGGAAGCACTGAGGGCGCTAAAGCGCCTTCAGGCCAAGCATGATGGCGTAATAGAGTCAGGCGATCTCAAGGATGCGCACCGTGTCATTCTGTTGGAAGAGGGGTTCCTGCGTCAGGTGATGAAGGGTTGGTATGTTTGCTCGAACCCACGAGAGCGTGATGGGGACTCCACCGCTTGGTATGCTGGTTATTGGTCTTTCGTGTCTGGCTATCTGCGAAAGCGCTTTGGTAGGCGCTACTGCCTGAATGTCGATGCTTCATTAATGTTGCATACTCAAAGCACAATCATTCCCAAACAAGTCACGGTAATCACCAAGGAGAGCGGGACCTCGGTGCTCAATTTACCTCACAACAACTCCTTGTTGATCTACCCAGATGAACGAAATATTCCACGTAACCGTGTCGAAGTTAAAGGGCTTCAAGTGCTGTCTCTGCCCGAGACACTATGCAGACTCAGCCCTCAGTCATTTAAGAACACCCCCCGAGAAGCCGAGATTGCGCTCAATCTAATTCGGGATACTGGTGAACTCCTGTCCATTTTGCTGACAGGTGACGGCATGGTTGCCGCTGCCGGACGATTGGCGGGCGCATTGCGTTTTGTGGGGCGTTCCGAGGATGCGGATCGCATCATACACACCATGAAATTGAGCAAGTACGATATTCGCGAAACCAATCCGTTTTTTATCGCGGCACCGACCTTGGGTAACAGTCGTGAACGGTCACCATACGCCATGAGATTGCTGTCTATGTGGGCAGGATGGCGCGAAGATGTGCTGGCCAACTTCCCTGTGTTACCGAGAATGCCCAAGTCAATTGAGGCCTATTTGGCCGATGTGGATGAGCGTTACGTGGCGGATGCCTATAACTCTTTGTCCATCGAGGGTTATCAAGTGACTGATGAGCTGATTGAGCGTGTAGCCAAGCAAGGCTGGAATCCGGAAGCAGACGAACAAGATCACAAGGACCGTGATGCACTCGCGGCACGAGGCTACTATCAGGCTTTTCAAGCGGTAAGAACCAGTATTGCAGAAATTCTTGCCGGAGAAAGTTCGGGGAAGGTTGTGCGTAGCGCGCATCATCGTTGGTACGGCGAACTGTTTGCCCCATCTGTAACGGCGGGCATTCTCGAGCCGCACCAGTTGGCTGGTTATCGTAGCGGCCCCGTATTTATCCGCAATTCAATGCATACGCCACTTCCGCGAGAGGCCTTGATTGACGCGATGGAGACACTGTTCAATCTGCTTGAGCAGGAGCCAGAGCCGGCGGTTAGAGCCGTACTGGGACACCACCTGTTTGTGTTCATTCACCCGTATTACGATGGCAATGGCCGTCTTGGACGTTTCTTAATGAATTCCATGCTGGCATCAGGTGGGTATCCGTGGACAGTTATACGGGTCAAGCGACGTGATGCCTACATGGATGCGCTGGAGCGCGCTAGTGTGAATGGGGACATCGTGCCGTTCACCCGCTTTGTTGCAGAAGAGATGACGCTTGTGAAATGACAGGGACTCTAGGTGAGCTCCTGTTTGTGTTGGAATGTGTGCAGATGCCGCTAACTTTGTTCCTTTTTGGTTTGCCACGATCCGCCGACAGGCCAGTTGGCGTTGAAGGCCACGCCTTTTGCGGCTGCCAGCGTCGGCGGCATCAGGAAATCATGCAATGCTGTGATGATGTTGGGGAACGTCAGATCATCCACCGGCAATGCGTTCTTGCGCAGAAACGCTTTCCACTGTGTTTGTTTGGCCGCATCGTTGGCAAATACCTGAGTCAGGGCCAAAGGGGCCTCGTTCGGCAAGGGCGTCTGGCGTCGTGTAAAGGTAGCCTCGATTGCCGTGCTCAGAACTTGCCCCTCAAACGGAAACCTCCGCATGATGATCCAGATGTCATAGAAATCCTTCATGCGACTGTTGGCTATGCCGAGCCAAACCATGGCTTGGAATTTTTCAGCGACCACGGTGTAGATTGGATAGGCTCGCAGCTTGGGTGCGGCGAAATCCAGCACGGTTGGGTAGGTAATGTCTTCCGGCGCTGGTGTCACTGCATCGCCGTAGCCAATATCAATCTGGATCGGAATAACCGCATTACCCAAGCGCGCTTCAAATGACACGCGCACACCCTGATACTCCTGATCCTCGCGGATTTCTATCGCGCGCATGGTGTCTGGAAGAAACTCCAGTCCATCCGGTTCCATGGACACTTGGCAAATGTCCTAGAAAATCTGCACCACCTGCGGGAGTTCGCTCGATCCGAAACCCAGTGCGTATTCCACGCAACTTGGACACTCAGTCCACGGCAAACTGGATAGTCGGAGCGTAGCGACGCGGGGGTTGTTTTTTACTCCTGATCGGATCGTTTCGTCAAACTGGTTTTTCTCTGAGCTTCTTGCAAAATTGCTAAACACAATGGTTTCAGCTGGGATTGTCACACCCGAAGGTGAGATTTTTTCGCTATTCAAGCAACATTTTTGCGCTTTACCCGCTTGAAATCATCGATTC
>SCUU01000118.1 GCA_004297065.1 Gallionellaceae bacterium | reverse complement strand
CAAGGGGTACGCCGGTGGGTACCCCGCTGCTTCGCAGCGACCCTTCCGCAGTCAGGGGAGGAGCCGAACCTGCTCTCCCCCTGATAAGGGGGAGTTGGAGGGGGTTTTGAGCCCAATGGACAATCTGGGTTTATACTCACACATCCATATATCATCTAGCAATTGGCTAAATGCGGATGATGTCATCCATTTTCAAATGGGGCCGATTGTTTACTTTGGGCGCGAATATGAATCTGAGATGGGACGATCTGAAACTGTTTCTGGCGGTGCATGAGCAGGGCAGTCTGAGCGGTGCGGCGCGCGTATTGAAGTTGGGGCAGCCCACGTTGAGTCGGCGCATCGCCGGGCTTGAAGAGGCCGTGGGCGAGGCGCTGTTCGACCGGCAAAGCCAGGGGGCGCGTCTGACTGCGGCGGGGTTGAAGCTGTTGCCCGCCGCGCAGAGCATGGCCGAGTGGGCGAACGAGGCCGATCTCAGCATCAAGAAGCAGACCCATCTGCCCGAGGGCAAGGTGCGCATCGCGGCGGCACCGGGCGTCGCTTACGAGGTGGTGGCACCGTTGGCGGCAAAGATTCGACGGCAACACCCGCAGATACAGATCGAGGTCTTGTCCGGCGTGGAGATGTTGAATCTGGGGCGCGGCGAGGCTGATCTGGCGCTGCGCACGCAGAAGCCAACGGATGCCGATCTGGTGTGTGTGGATGAGATTAGCAGTGCGATGCGCGTGTATGCCACCAAAGCCTATGCGGCGCGACTCCCCTCTCGCCCAAGCTGCGCCGATCTGGATTGGATATGCTGGGCTGCGCCTTATGGCGACCAGCAAGTGAATCAGGAATTGCGCGCCTTGATCCCCGACTTCAAACCCGCCTTCACGTCGGATGACTATATCGTGCAGATGGCGGCCTGCAAGGCGGGCGTGGGCGCGATGATATTGCCGCAGGTGTTGCATCACTATGCGGGTTTGCGCGAATGGGAAAAGCTACAGGAGCTCGATATCGATCTCGGGCCGACCGCGGTCGGCAGCTTGTTCCTGGTGTGCCATAAACGCCATCGCCATCTGCCCAAAGTGCAACTGGTGATCGATTTTGTTTCCAGAGAGTTCGCCGGTTTGCGGCACTAGCGTTGCTGCAGGCGTGCCTGTTGCAAATACAACTGCTCCACCTTCTCCCGCGCCCACGGCGTTCTGCGCAAAAATTTCAAACTGGATTTAACGCTGGGGTCGCGGGTGAAGCAGCGGATGGGGATGGCTTCTCCCATCGCTTCCCAGCCCATGCTTTGCGAGAGTTGCGTGACGACCATCTCCAGGGTGATGCCGTCCAACGTGGGGCGGTTTGCGGGTTTATTGGTGGTGTTCATGTGTGCATTTTACAGGGCTTGAGCGAAGCTTGCGTTTACAATGTCGGCCTATGTTTACCGCAACCAACCCATTAGAAAATGCCGTCTTCTTCCCCCTTTGCAAAAGGGGGGCTGCTTCGTTGCACAATCTGGCTTTATTGAGCTTTTCATAAATCATGACAGAGTTTTCGCATCACGTTATTCCCCTCACCCTCAGTCCCGCCGGGAGAGGGATGCAAGACCCTTCTCCTTCCGGGAGAAGGGTGGGGATGAGGGAGCACGCGTGTCATGACTTAAGAAAACATCAATAGATGTCCGCCATGACCATTCCTGTCCGTCTCGCCAAACGTATCGTCGAGATCGCCGCGTGTTCGCGCCGCGAGGCGGAGCTGTATATCGCGGGCGGTTGGGTGTCGGTGGATGGGGTGGTGGTGGAAGAGCCGCAGTTCATGGTGGGGCAGCAAAAGGTCGAGCTGCATCCTGCGGCGAATCTCACGCCGGTCGTGCCGGTGACTATCTTGTTCAATCACCCGCTTGAGTTTTCGCCCGAACAACAATTGATACAAATCGAGAATCGCGCGGCGGAAGACCATTCCGGTATCCGTCCGCTCAAGCAACATTTCGTGCGCCTCACGCAATGTTTGCCGTTGGAGGCCGGGGCGAACGGGATGGCGGTGTTCACTCAGGACTTCCATGTGTCGCGCAAGCTGAGCGAGGATGCCGCCACCATCGAGCAGGAGTATGTGGTGGAGGTGGCGGGTGAACCGATCACCGACGGACTCAAGCTGCTCAACCACGGACTCGGTTTCAACGGCAAGGCGCTGCCGCCGGTGAAAGTGAGCTGGCAGAGCGAGGCGCGTCTGCGCTTCGCGCTCAAAGGCGTGCAGCCCGGCCAGATCGCGCATATGTGCCGGAGTGTCGGGCTACAGGTGTTGTCGGTGCGGCGCTTGCGTATCGGGCGTTTGTCGATGGGCAAGCTGCCGCCGGGACAATGGCGCTATATGTTGCCGTATGAGCGGTTCTGATGTGGAGTTAGCAGGTAATTCGCGAAACGAATGCTCGTAAAACACTGGATTCCGGCCTTCGCCGGAATGACGATATGGGTTCTAAACTAGGAAATGCTGATTAAGTCCGTTCGCCCTGAGCTTGTCGAAGGGTGTTTCATTCAACCTTGTATATTGAAAGCCGATGTTTTAATTTGCAATGATGACAACTGAGAAAAACGAGTTCCCGTTCTGTCATTGGGAAGAAGATACCTTGGTGCTGAACATCCTCGGTCGTCCGCGCGCGAAGAAGACCAAGATCGGCAAGGTCATCGGTAAACAGTTGGAGATATACGTCGCGGAGAACCCTGTGCGCGGCAGGGCGACGGCGCATAGGGCGAGGTTCTTGGCGGGGGAGCTCGCTGTGCCGGAGAGTGCGCTCACGCTGGTGTTCGGTGTGTGCCACACGAACAAGCAGTTGCGCATCAGCGCCCCCAAGCGCTTGCCCGCGCTCATCCCGGCGCGCACATAGAACGATCTTATGAGACACATGCCCATCTACCGTTCCCGCGCCTTGCTGCGCAGTTACCTGACTGCGGGGTACGCGCTGTTCATCGTCTATGCCAGCCTGTCGCCGTTTTCCGGCTGGCAGGAGCAGGGGCTGGAGTTCTTTGCGGTGCTGGCTTCGCCGTTGGGGCAAACCTATTCCTGGTTCGATGCGGTCACCAATTTTCTGGCTTATCTGCCGTTCGGGTTGTTGTTCGGGTTGACGCTGCGTGCGCGCATGAACGCGGTGTGGAGCGTGGCGCTGGCGACATTAGTCGGGTTGGTGCTTTCCGCGCTGATGGAATACACGCAGATGTACCTGCCCAACCGCACCAGTTCGAATTTCGACTTGCTGATGAACGGCTTCGGCATGTTGGGCGGGGCCGTGTTCGCGGTGAGTATCGTGCCGAGGGCATGGTTCTTTTACCTGATGCACTGGCGCTTCCAGTTGTTCCAGCGCGGGCACGGCGTGGATTTCGGTTTGGCGCTGGTGTTGTTGTGGATGTTCGCGCAGGTCAATCCTTCGCTGCCGATACTGGGCAATGTGTTCATCACCGAAATGGCGCGACAGCCGTTCGTGCCGCCGCCGGTGGAGCCGTTCAACTGGCTGGAAAGCATGGCGGTCGCGCTTAACTTGCTGATGCTGGGTACGCTGCTGTTGACGCTGCTGCACTCGCGCCGCCATGCGGTGGCAGGGTTGTTTCTGGTGTTGTGCGTGATTGCGCTGACCAAGTTTATCGCTGCGGCAGTGTTGCTCAAGTCGTGGGCGCTGCTGTTGTGGCTGAACGGCGAAGCGCTGCTCGGCATTTTTGTCGGCGTGGCGCTGATGGCACTTATCGGCTGGTTGGCCAGGCCGTATTTGATCCGCGTCGCAATCGTGGTGGCGTGTATCTATCTGGTGCTGGCGCATGGCGTGCTGGACAGCGGCGCACCTTCGGCAGCGATGCGCCTGTACCAATGGCGTTTCGGGCATCTGCTCAATTACAACGGGCTATCCCAAACGGTGATGCTGTTCTTCCCCTTGTTGCTCTTGGGGTATCTGTGGCGTGGTGCGGTGCGGCGGGAGTAGTAGAATGCGCCGGGATTAAAAATTTACTTTCTCGTTAGCCTCCTCCCCCGCAAGCGGGGGAGGATTGAGGAGAGGGATTCTTCAGGAAATATTCAATGAGCCATTACGACAAACACGTTTTCTTTTGCGTGAACCGGCGCGCTGCCGGTGAAGCCTGCTGCGCCAAATTCGACGCACAGAAAATGCGCGATTACGTCAAGGATAAAGTCAAAGCGCTGGGGCTGGATGCTGGAGGCCGGCGCATCCGCATCAACTCGGCGGGTTGCCTCGGGCGCTGCGAAGAAGGCCCGGTGCTGGTGGTTTATCCCGAGGGGGTCTGGTACACCTATGTCGATGAGAGCGATCTGGACGAGATCATCGAAGAGCATTTGAAGAACGGGCGTGCAGTCGAGCGCCTGAAAATTTAATATGCCTATGAACCATTTTCAGGTGCGGCGGTTTGCTTTTCACTCCTCCCCTTTCAAGGGGGAGGCTGGGTGGGGGATGGGGGTGAGTTTGCAAGAAATCTCGCTTCTTCCAACCCATCC
>SCUU01000188.1 GCA_004297065.1 Gallionellaceae bacterium | reverse complement strand
AGAGCAGATACTGCCCTATGGCGGATCGGTCGAAAATTGACTTATAGACGGTGTCGGAGAGCATGTGCCACCTGAGCGAGGGCGCTAGTCTTGCACATCGCAACGCCGCAATCGGCATAGGGGGCAGCCATTATCGGCTGCGCCCCTGCCACACCACCCGGCATGCGGGTCCGCACCGGGCGGTTCGAGAGTTTGAGGTCATGACAGTCGCGGCACCCCCAGCCGGTCGAAGTAGGCAATGGTCAGAACGGTATTGAGCGCCCCGGCGCTGTTGCGCCACCAGCGGTGGCAGTTGCCCGCCACCTGTCGGGCGGCATCCTCGGTGGCCCCCAGAGCCTTGAGCTCCCGGTAGATCGTCTGTGGCCGCTTCCAGTGCCGCAACTGGATCGCTCGCAGCCGGTGGCGCAGCCACTCGTCCAGCTTTCGCCAGACCCCGGGCGTTTGCGCCAACCCGAAGTAAGCCTTCCAGCCCAGCATGTAGGGCCTCAGTTGCTCCACCACCTGCTCCAGGCTGCGCCCGCCCGAGCGGCGCGTGAGTTGCCGAATGCGGGCCTTGAAGTTGTCCAGCACCTTGTCGGCCACCGCACACTTGACCTCTCGGCCCTTGGCCACCCACAGTTCGTAGCCCAGGAACTTGCGCCCGAAGGCGCTGGCCACCGCGCTCTTGGCTTCGTTGATCTGAAGGCGCAGCCCGGCGTACAGCTTCCTGAGCAGCGCCATCACCCGTTCGCCGGCCTTCGTGCTGCCCACATAGACGTTGCAGTCGTCGGCGTAGCGCGCGAAGCTGTAGCCTCGCGCCTCCAGCGCCTTGTCCACTTCGTCGAGCAGCACGTTGGCCAGCAGCGGACTCAGGGGCCCGCCTTGCGGTGTGCCCATGTGGCGCTCGCTCACAGCCGCGCCATCCATGATCCCGGCGTTGAGGTACGCCCGCGTCAGCCGGATCACGCCAGCGTCGTCGATGCGCCTTTTGAGCCTGTCGATCAGGATGTCGTGGTTGACCCGGTCGAAGAACTTGGCCAAGTCCACATCCACCACCACGCGTTTGCCCGATTGCACGTAGCCCCGCGCGGCCTTGACCGCATCGTGCGCCCGTCTGCCCGGACGAAACCCATGACTGTGTTTGCTGAAGCTGGGGTCGATCAGGGGTTGCAGCACCTGCAGCAGTGCCTGCTGGATCAGCCGATCCAGCACCGTGGGGATGCCCAGCTCGCGCTGGCTCCCGTCCGGCTTGGGGATCATCACCTTGCGTACCGGACTGGGCCGGTAGCACCCTGCCAGCAGGTCATCGCGGATGCACGGCCAGCTCGTTTGCAGCATTCGGGCGGTCTGCTCGATATCGAGCCCATCCACCCCGGCCGCACCCTTGTTGGCCTTGACCCGCCGCCATGCCGCTTGCAGGTTCTGTCTCGTCAGCGCCGCCTCCACCAGGCCACCAATGCCCGCCGTCGACATTGCCAACCCTGTGCCCGGGTGCTCCTGGGGCGGGCCGCAGGCTTCGTCGCTGGCGAGATCACGCACGGCTTCACCGCGCGCTACGCTCACCCGCCCGGTTTCATCCGGCATCTGACGCATGGCCTTTGACATCCCCTAGGTCCTCGGTCATTCACTCTCGTTCGGTCCTTCGCTCTCGCCTTGTGACCTCATCGGCCCCGGCGCCAGCTACTACGACCTCTGCTGACTCCTCGCTCCGGCATGGCCGTCGGGCTTTCACCCGCAAGGCGAGGTCTCCCCAGGTAAGAACGCACACCTTCATCGCGCAACCGCCGCATCTACGCCACCTCGCCTTGGTCACAAGAGCTTTGCGGTTTCTTGCCCGCTCACCCTGCTCGGCAACGCCTTCTATGCGGTTCTTGTTCATCGGCTCGCGACTTACGCTCCGCGCTTCCTTCCCACGCTCGGTCGCCCTCACGCAGTTGCGCTTCACTTCACTCACTGTGACCAGCTCGTGGCGGGACTTGCACCCACAGGTGTGCGCCCATGCTGGGCGCACAAGAAAAAGCGCCGGCAAGGCGCTTGTTTCATAGGCAGCTGGCGGAGAGGGCGTCCGCCGATTTGACGTCCAGGCGAGTCCAGAAAAGTCCACGGCCTGGTGTTCTTCAGAGGGAGAACTGACGTTTAGGCGTCCATCAGGCGCTTTTGCAGTCCAAGACAATCCAGCCTAGAATGATGGGTAAGTAAATGGAGAAGCCATCATGCCCAGAAAGGCCAAGGAACTGTCGGCCCTTGAGGTAGGTCGCATCAACGAGCCAGGACTGCACTTCGTCGGCGGCGTCAGCGGTCTTGCGCTCCAGGTCGCACCGGGCGGCGCGCGAACATGGGTGTTGCGCTTCACCATTGCCGGCAAGCGGCGGGACATGGGCCTGGGCGGCTTCCCCGACGTAACCCTTGCTGGGGCCCGCGAAAAGGCCCGAGAGGCGCGCGCCAAGGCCGACCAAGGCACAGATCCCATCGTGCACCGCCAAGAGGCCAGGAGCGCCCTTCGCGCCTCCGCAGCGGCGGCAAAAACCTTCGCCGAGTGCGTCACGGACTATGTCGATGCCAAGTCAGCCGAATGGAAGAACCCCAAGCACCGCCAGCAGTGGGTCAACACCCTGGAGCAGTACGCAATTCCCGTCATCGGCCCAATGTTGGTGAGAGACGTGACGCTGCCGCATGTGCTCAAGATTTTGGAACCCATCTGGAAGACAACGACGGAAACGGCATCAAGGCTTCGGGGCCG